>DATJXF010000103.1:0-4286 GCA_035500415.1 Candidatus Acidiferrales bacterium
TCTCGTCGCGCGGGCCGCTGCGCTCGCGCGAGACGAACGGACGTGCACCCTGGCGCGGACGATTCTCGTCGCGCGGGCCGCTGCGCTCGCGCGAGACGAACGGACGGGCGCCCGGGCGCGGACGGTTCTCGTCGCGCGGGCCGCTGCGCTCGCGCGAGACGAACGGACGCGCACCCGGGCGCGGACGATTCTCGTCGCGCGGGCCGCTGCGCTCGCGCGAGACGAACGGACGGGCGCCCGGGCGCGGACGACTCTCCTCACGCGGCCGCCACTCGCGGCGCGGGGCGCCGCCCTCGCGCTGGGGCGCTCGCCCGCCGTCGCGGGGCGCTTCGCTTCCTTCGCCCGGGCGACGCGGGCGCGGCCCACGCCCGCGCCCGGCATCCCCCGTCCGGGGCTTGCGCTCGAACTTCGCGAACGGGCGCGGCCCGCCGGGGCGTGGTCGTTCGGATCGGCTGGCCTCGCCGCGGGCCCGTCGCGGCGGTCCGGTCGCGCCTTGCCCGGGTCGCTGCCGGCGAGCCGACTGCGGCCCGGGCCGCTCCTCGCGTGCGCGCGGCGCGCGTCCTTCGCCCGGCACGCGCGCTGCGCGCGGGGTCCGTCCACCCTTGCGTGACTTGTTCACGATACGAACTCCCTTCCTCCGGTCAGCATGTTGCCGGCGACGAGCCGGGCGCCGTGCGCCCACTCCGACGCAGCGAGCGCGCCCCGGCCTTCCGGTTTCACCTGGGTCAGTCGCACCGCGTGCTGCCCGCAGGCCACGGCCACGCCACTGCGATCGATGTCGAGCACTTCGCCCGGCGCGCCGCTGCCGGATTCCGGCCGGCACGCGAGCACGAGCAGTCGCCGTCCCGCGTAGCCGGCGGTCGCGCCCGGCCACGGCGTCACGGCACGCGCGTGGTTCCAGACCTCGCGCGCGGGGAGCGTCCAGTCGACGGCGCCATCAGCCTTGCGAAGCTTCGCCGCGTACGAACCCGCAGCGCGATCCTGCGGGCGTCGAGGCGCGCGTCCCTCGTGCGCGAGCTCGCAGCTCTCGGCGAGCAGCGGGCCCCCGCGCGCGGCGAGGCGCGTCGCGAGCGTGCCCGCGTCGTCGTCGTCGCGAATCGGCTCCTCGAGCGCGAGCACCACGTCGCCCGTGTCGATCCCCTCGTCCATGAACAGCGTGCACGCGCCCGTGGTCGCGCGGCCGTCCCACAGCGCGCGCTGCACCGGCGCGGCGCCACGGTAGTCGGGCAGCAGCGAGCCGTGCAGATTCAGGCACCCGGCGCGCGGCAGGTCGAGCAACTCGGGCGACAGGATCGCGCCGAACGCCACCACCGCGAAGACGTCCGCGCGCTCGGCGGCAAGCGCGTCGCGGACCTCGGGCGCGCGCATCGTCGCGGGCTTCGAGGTGGGAAGCCCCAGCGCCTCGGCCGCCGACGCGACCGGCGACGCGACCGTGTGACGGCCCCGCCCCGCGGGCCGATCGGGACGCGTGACGACGCGGACGACGTCGCAGCGCTCGGCGACCGAGCGCAGCGCGGGCACCGCGAACGCCGGCGTTCCCATGAACACGACGCGCGGCTTCAGATCAGTCCCTCGCCGTCGCCGCGGCCCGGGTGGTAGCCCGCGGGGATCTCGCCGCGCGCGAGCGCGTCGAGCTCGCGCCGCAGCAGCCGGCGACGAAGCGGCGAGAGCCGGTCGGTGAACAGCACGCCGTCGAGGTGATCGGCTTCGTGCTGGATCGCGACCGCGAGGAAGCCCTGGACGCGCCGCTCGAACGGCCGGCCCTCGGGATCGACGCCGCGCAGGCGGAGCGAATCCGCGCGCGTGATCTCCTCGAGGATTCCTGGCATCGAGAGGCAGCCCTCCTCGCCCGAACGCTTGCCCTTGCGTTCATCGAGCACGGGATTGATGACCGCGAAGCGCTCGTGCCGGCCTTCTTCCATCGGGACGTCGAGCACGAACACGCGCTGCGAAACGCCGATCTGCGGCGCGGCGAGCCCGATGCCGCGGTACGCGTGCATGGTCTCGAACAGGTCGGCGAGGAGCCCGCGGAGCGACTCGTCGAACGCCTTCACGGGATCGGCCGGGCGGCGAAGCACCGGATCGCCGTAGATGCGGATCGGACGTACGGCCACGTTCAGGCGCTCTCGCGGCTCACGACCTGGGCGATGGCGGTGCGCACGAACTCGACCTTGACGTCGTCCGCGATGCGGAGCACGGCGCGCTGCTTGTCGATCGTCACGACGGTGGCGACGATCCCGCTCGTCGTGATGACCTTGTCGCCCTTCTGGAGCTGGCTGATGGCGTTCTCGAGCTTTTTCTTCTCCTGGCTCTGCGGCCGCAGGATCAGGAAGTAGAAGATGAGGCCCATGAGCAGCAGCATGACGAGCGACGAGGACGGCCCGCCGAAGAACTGCGCGAACGGACTGCTCGGTGCCGCGGCGGCGGCGGCCGTCTGGGCGAGGGCGGTCGAGACAAGCAACATGGAGCACTCCCTTCGTGAGGTGACGCCGTCAGGACGCCGCGGGAGCGAGCGTCGCGCGGCTGTTGAACTTCTCGAGGAACGTCGTGCGGAACGCGGCGAAGCGGTGCTCGGTTACGGCGCGGCGAGCGTCGCGGACGAGCGCGGTGATCTGGTGCACGGCGTGGATCGAGGCGAGCCGCATCGCGAGCAGCTCACCCGACATGAAGAGGTGACGCAGGTAGGCGCGGCTGAAACGCCGGCACGTGTAGCACTCGCACTCGGGATCGAGAGGCCGCGGATCGCGCGCGTAGGCGGCGTTGCGAACGACGAGCCGCCCGGTCGAAATGAACACCGTCCCCCGGCGCGCGTTTCGCGTGGGCAGCACGCAGTCCATCATGTCGACGCCGCGCGCGATCGCCTCGATCACGTCCACCGGATGGCCGACGCCCATCAGGTAGCGCGGCCGGTCCGCCGGAAAGCCGGCGCAATCCTGCTCGACCATCTCGAGCCCGAGCGAGCGGCCCTCGCCGACCCAGAGCCCGCCGAGCGCGTAGCCGTCGAATGGCTGTGCGAGCAGCGCTTCGCGGCAGCGCGCGCGCTCGCCCGCATCGGTGCCGCCCTGGTTGATGCCGAAGAGCGCCATCGCGCCGCGGCCCTCCGCGCGCAGCGTCTCGCGCGCTTCGAGCCCGCGCCGCGCCCAGCGCAGCGTGCGATCGACGGCGTCGCGCACGCGCTCGGCCGGCGCGGGCAGCTCGATCAGCTCGTCGAGGCTCATCGCGATGTCGGTCCCGAGCCCGTCCTGGATCCCGATCGCGAGCTCGGGACTCAGCAGGTGCTTCGAGCCGTCGAGGTGCGAGCGGAACTCGACGCCATCTTCCCGCACGCGATTGAGCTCGCTGAGGCTCATCACCTGGAAGCCTCCGGAGTCGGTCAGGATCGAGCCGTTCCAGCCCATGAAGCGGTGCAATCCCCCGAGCGCGGCGACGGTTTCGACGCCGGGCCGCAGGTAGAGGTGGTACGTGTTCCCCAGCACGAGCGAGCACCCGGTGGCGACGACCTCGTCGGGGGTCAGCGTCTTGACCGACCCGACCGTGCCGACGGGCATGAACGCCGGCGTCGGCACCTCGCCGTGGCGGGTCGTCATGCGGCCAGCGCGGGCGGCCGTGTCGGCGTCGCGCGTCTCGAGCGTGAAATGGAAGGGCATCGGGTTCGGCCGGTCCACCGGGAGCCTGGCCGCAGAGGGTGATGCCGGCAGCGTAGGGTGAGGCGTGCGCCCCGGTCAAACGAACGCGGCGCGGGATCGCTCCCGCGCCGCGCTCCGTCCGCTCGGCGAACGTTCCGATCAGCGCTCGCTGCCGCCGCGGTCGTCGTCGTCGCGACCGTCGCCCGACCGGTCGCCGCGATCGCCCGACCGGTCGCCATGGTCCCCATCACGCCCGTAGGACGGGCGTCCGTCGCGATCGCCGTCGCGGCTGAAGCCCCGGCGATTGCCGCGAGCGTCACCCTGCCCCTCGCCGTGCATCCGCGCCGCGCCGCCCATGCGCCACTCGCGCATCTGCCGCTGCTGTTCGGGGGTGAGCACCTCGCGTGCCTCCAGCATCGATTCGACGCGCGACTTCTGGAGATCGGCACGCATGCGCGCGAGCCGGTCGATCTGGGCCTCGATCGCGCGCGTGTCGGGATCGCGATCGCGCATCAGCCGGCCCAGGTCCATCCGCGCCATTCGAAGATCCGTGCGTGCCTGCATGGCGTGCCGCCGCTGGCGGTCCCGGATGCCGCGAAGCCGGTCGCGCTGTTCGGCGGAGAGGTTCAGCCGCTGCGCGAGCGCAGCGCCCCGGTGGCG
>DATJXF010000104.1:0-28628 GCA_035500415.1 Candidatus Acidiferrales bacterium
TCCGGGCAGAGCGGCAAGGAAGCCGTGCAGGCGAGCCTCCCGGGCCGCCTCGCGCTCGTGCGCCTGCGCACCGAGGTGAGCATCCGAAAGGAACACCACGGAGCCGGCATGCATGACCGCGCAGTCTAAGTCGCGCTCCGCGGCCGCGCCAACGCATGCGCGGGGCGCGTTCGGGCGCGCCACGGCCGCATGCGTCAAAGCTTCATCAGAACTCACGCGTTGCGAGCAACCCACGGGGGCTCTCGAGCGTCAGACCCATTTGGATGGCGCCCCGCACGGGGCACGGCGATCGAAACAGCGGCGCGGGGACGGCTTGACCCCGAAGTGACTACCGCCGCCCGACCGCCGGGTTCTACTCTCAACAAGGTCTTGGGATCGGGCGCCACGGGCGCACCGATCCGGCATCCACGAGCCGCTTCCTCGAGGGAGGATCACGATGGACGGAAGGTCGGTCATTCGCCCCCGCAGCTACTTCGCCGGCGCCGGGGTGCTCCTGCTCGTCGGCCTCGTGCTCGGCTTCGGCCTGAGCGCGGGCCTCAACCTGCAGCGCGGCTCGCACGCGGCCACGGCGTCGCTCGCGTCGAGCGTCAGTTCGGAAGCGGCCCCCGAGAGCCCGTTCGTGGGGGTGGTCGAGAAGACGCTGCCGGCCGTGGTGTTCATCGACGTGCGCAAGAAGGCGGGTGAGGGCGAGGATCCGGGCGATGACTTCATGCGCCGCTTCTTCAACGACCAGACACCGCGCCGCCAGCAGCGCACGCCGTCTTCGGGCTCCGGGTTCATCATCGACTCGCAGGGCCACATCATGACCAACAACCACGTGGTCTCGAACGCCGACGAGATCAACGTGACGCTGAACGACGGGCGCACGTTCAAGGCGCGCGTGGTGGGCGCGGACCCCGAGACCGACGTCGCGGTGATCCAGATCGACGGCCACGACCTGCCGTGGCTGCCGCTCGGCGACTCCGACAAGATCCGGATCGGCGACTGGGCGATTGCGATCGGCAACCCGCTGGGTGAGCTGCGCGGCTCGGTCACGGTCGGCATCGTGAGCGCGCAGGGACGTGCGAACCTCAACATCTACGGCGGCACGCCCGAGTACCAGGACTTCATCCAGACCGACGCCGCGATCAACTTCGGCAACTCGGGCGGCCCGCTCTGCAACATCCGGGGCGAGGCGATCGGCATCAACACCGCGATCAACACGAGCGGCCAGGGCATCGGCTTCGCGGTGCCGATCAATCTCGCGAGGCACGTCGCCGACCAGCTCCTCGCGCACGGTTCGGTGCGACGCGCGAAGCTCGGCGTCTACCTCGCCGAGATGACGCCGGAAGTGGCCGAGGGCTTCGGACTGGCGGGCCAGAAGGGCGTGCTGATCTCGCGCGTGCAGGACGGCAGCCCGGCCGCAAAGGCGGGCCTGCAGCGGAACGACGTGATCGTCGAGTACCAAGGCGAGCCGGTCAGCGATCTTCAGAAGCTGCGCCTCAAGGTCGCCGACACGACGCCGGGCCACTCGGTCTCGCTCGTCGTGCTGCGCGGCGGTCATCGCATGAGCTTCTCGGTGACGCTCGCCGACAAGGACGAACAGGTTGCGAGCAACATGAGCGACGACTCCAGCTCCTCGGATCGCCCGAACCTGGGCGGCCTCACGGTGCGCGACTTGCGTGACGAGGAGAGGCGCCAGCTCGGGATCGACGACGGCGTGCGGGTCACGGACGTCGCCGACGGCAGCGCTGCCGACGACAAGGGCATCCAGCCGAACGACGTGATCGAGATGATCGGCTCGACCCCCGTGAAGGACAGCGACTCGTTCATGCGCCAGATGTCGGCGTCGCTCAAGGCCGGGCGCCCGGCCGTGCTCTACATCAACCGCAACGGCAACACGCAGTACGTCGCGCTGCGCCTCGACAAGTAACGCGCGTCGCGGTAGAAGGAAGCTCGTACCCGGGCGGGAGGCGACCTGAGGTCGCCTCCCGTCATGCCATGGAGGGCCAGCCTGGGCCGGTCGACTCGCATGCGTTCCACCCTGGGATCCGTCGTCGCCATCGCCGCCTGCCTGCTGGTCCCCGGCGCGCGCGGCCCGGAGGCCGCGCCCGGTGCGGCCGCGCCGGCGCCGCTCGCGGTGACCGCCATCCGGAACTGGTCCGCGCCCACGAACACGCGCGTCGTGTTCGACTTCTCGCAGCGCGTCGACGCGGTCATGCCCGACTCGGGCTCGGCGCAGCAGGTCGTGATCCGCGTCGCAGCCCCGGGCATCGTGCCCGCGGACGGCGTCCCGCCCGCGATCGCCGTCCTCGACACCGCGGTGGATTCCGTGCTGAGCGCCTTCGACGCGGACGGCGCGCGCTTCACGCTGACGCTCGAGCCGGGCACGACGTTCAAGGTGTTCACGCTCGAGGCCGCCGAGGACCAGCCGTTCCGTATCGTCGTCGACGTCTCGCGCGCCGCGGCGCGCGCCGCCGAGGACCGCCGCCTGGCGGAGATCGCCGCCGAGAAGCGCCGCGATCGCGTGCGGCTGGTCTACATCGATCCCGGCCACGGCGGCGACGACACGGGCGCGCACGGCCCGCACGGCGTGCTCGAGAAGAACGTCACGCTCGCGATCGCGCAGGACCTGGCCGACGAGCTCAATCGCACCCGCGGCGTGCGCGCGATGCTGACGCGCACGGGCGATTATTTCGTGCCGCTGCGCCAGCGCTACAAGCTCGCCGAACAGGCGAAGGCCGACCTGTTCGTGAGCATCCACTGCAACTCCAGCCACCGTCGCGGCCACGGCAGCGGCACCGAGGTCTACTTCCTCTCGCTGCAGGGCGCGAGCGACCAGGCCGACCGCGACCTGACCGACATCGAGAACGCCGCGGATCTCGTCGGCGGCGTCCCGCCGCAGGCCGAGGACGACGTCGTGAGCGTGCTCTACAACGTGAAGCGCAACGCGGCGCTCGAGCACAGCCAGCTGCTCGCGGAGACGCTGCTCGACCACATCGCCGCCGACCGGCGCGTCGAATCACGCGGCATCAAGCAGGCCGGGTTCGCGGTCCTGAAGTCGGTGGAGTTCCCGAGCGTGCTCGTCGAGACCGCCTTCATCAACAACCCGCGCGAGGCGATGCTGCTGCGCGATCCCGCGTTCCAGCACGGGCTCGGGCGCCAGCTCGCGAGCGGCATCGTCGCCTACTTCGGCGCGGCCGGCGTCAAGCTCGGCGCGACGCCGGACACCGCGAGGACGATCGGCGCGGCCGGGCCGTAGGTCAGGAAACGCTGCGAGCCGATCGCTTCCCCGGCTCCGGCGGCCCGACGCGATGGCCGGCGAACGCGGCCCGGGGCGCGCACGCCGCGCCTCGCGCGATCGGCCCGTGGCTCACTTGCCGACCTGGGTGATCCGCCCGTCGCTCTTGATGTCGAGCGCGCCGCCGCCCTTGCACTTGTCGCGGACATAGGCCTCCATCGCGCCCCGGATGATGAGCCCGGTGTCGTCGCGGCCTTCGCTGCGGCTCAGCGCGTCGTAGTTGTCGCCGCCCGTCGCCATGAAGTTGTTCACGGCGACCTTGTACGTCTTCGCGTCGTCGAGCGCGGTGCCGTCATCGAGCGTGATCTGCGTCACGCGGCTCATCGGCGGCCGGCTGGGGTCGAACGTGTAGCGCAGCCCGCTCACCTGCGTCACGCGGTCGTAGTGCAGCGACTGTTCGATTGCGCGCTTCAGGTCCGCGCCCGAGAGCGGCAGCATCACGATCGTGTTGTCGAACGGCATGACCTCGTAGACCCCGCCGCGCGTGATGTCGCCCGCGGGCAGGTCGGCGCGCATGCCGCCGGGATTCTGGAGCGCGACGTCGCAGTGGGTCGCGAATCGCATCGCGTCGGTGATGAAGTCGCCGATGGTCGCCTCGGGCCGCCCGCGCCGCAGTGCCTGCGCGTTGCGCCCGATCACCTCGGCGGCGATCGGCGCGACGTTCGCATTCCAGCTCACGACGCGGGCGGTCCACGCCGAGTCGGGCGGGTAGGCGTCGGCGTAGACCGTCAGGACGCGCTGGTGGCGCTCGACCACGGCGCGCTTGAGCGGGTCGACGACGAGGTCGACCTCGCCGAGGCACTCGCCATAGGCGCCCGCGATGATCTCGGTCGCGCCGGCAAGGTGGTCGTCGACGATGTTGTGGCTGTGCCCGCCGAACCACGCGTCGACCCCCGGCACGCCGCGCGCGAGCCGCGCCAGGTCGCCCCTCACGCGGCGCGTCGAATCGGTCTCGGCCGGGATGTGTCCGACCTCGAGCACGACGCTCGCGCCCTCCTTGCGCAGGCGCGGCACGATCGCCGCCGAGGTTGCCGAGTCGTCCTCGAAGCGCAGCGTCGTGACGTTGGCGGGCAGCGTGACGCGCGGCGTCCCGGGGTAGGCGAGGCCGAAGACGCCGACCCGCACGCCGCGACGCACGAGCACCGTGTCGCTCTTCGCCCAGCGCGGCCGCTTGCCGCCCGCGCGCTCGACGATGTTCGCGCCCATGGCCGGGAACGTCATCTGCGCGATGCGTGCGCGGAGCGTGTCGATCGACCAGTCGAAGTCGTGGTTGCCGATCGCCGCGGCGGAGTAGCCGAGCAGGTCCATCTGCTCCGTCACCGGCCGGCCGAATTGGAGATTGGAGATCATCGTGCCCTGGAACCAGTCGCCGCCGTCGAGCAGGATCGTCCCCGCCGGATTCGCGGCGCGCTCGTGCTCGATCGCCGCCGCGAGCGCGACCGTGCCGCCGATCGGGCGGCCGCTGCGCCTCTCGTGCCCGCCGCCGAGCGTCGCGCCGTGGAAGTCGGTCGTCTCGAGCACGCGGACCTCCGGGAAGCGCAGGTTGGAGAGCATCCCCAGCCATTGCGCGCGCGTCAGCTTCGCGTCCCATGGAATGCCGCCGACGCCCTCGGGGCCCTCGAGCCCAAGTCCCGTCGTGAGGCCGCGCCAGAAGTCGAGGTCGCCCGCCTTGTCGCCCGAGAGCGCGTAGCCCGCCTGGCGCGCGGCGCGCTCGCACCAGCCGATCGCGGTGCGCACGTTGGCCTGCCCGAACGGATCGAAGCGATCGCGCCGACCATCCTCGCCGAGCACGCCCTTGGCGAGGATGCCGTCGAGCCAGATCTCGAGCGAGTCCGGCACGTCGCCGAACGCGCCCGAGGGACGCTTCGACTTCCAGTCGAACGCGCGGCCGAGCCAGTAGGCGAGATCGACTCGGCGCGCGATCTCGAACGGCAGCAGGTGGTCCGTCTCCCCGGCGGGCGCGACGCCGAGCCGCACGAGCCGGTCGATGAGCGGCCGCTGCGGAGCACCGACGTAGTCGGGCTCGAGCGACCACGACGGCTCGAGCGCGGGCGCGAGCGTGCGCACCTTGCGCACGTACGCGACGATCGCCTCGGGAGCGCTCGTGCCAGCCGTCGATACGCGCTTCGCACGCCGGATCATCTGGAAATCGCCGCCGCCTGCGGCGCGATAGCCGTTCACGACCACGCGCAGCACGCGGTCGGGCGGGAGCGTCCTGCCGTCGCGGTGGAGCGCCGCGATGCGCCGCCCCGGCGGCTGGGTGAGATCGACGTCGTACTGGACCCCGTACGCCATGTCGAAATTGAGGCCCGACGTGCCGGGCGCGGTGAGCGGCTGGCCGTCCTCGAAGGTGTAGGTGGCGAGGTGGCGCGCCGACTGCTCGAGCGCGGACTCGAGATCCGCGGACGTCATCTCGACCACGACGAGCGAGTTGTCGAACGGGTAGAGCCGCATCAGGTCGCGCACGGTGACCGGGCCCGGCGGGATCGACTGCGAGGGATCGAAGAGCGCGGCGAGCGAGACGTCGGCGCCGGTCGCATCCAGCTGCGCGCGCTGCACGAGCTGCCAGAGCGGGTTGTCGGCGAAGCGCCCGCCCGGCGCCGAGAGCTGGCCGGCGGCCGTGCCGACCACTTCGTCGAGCGCGGCGTGCGTGCGCGCGGCGTAGGGCGCGACGCTCGCCTCGATCGCCGAGTCCGCCGGAACGCTGTCGGTCACCGCGATGACCTGCGCCTTCTTGCTCGTGAGCGTCCACGGCGAGGCCGGGGTCGCACGCGAGAACGTGAGGTCGACGCGGCCGAGCTGCTCGCCCCACTTGCCCGCCTGCGTGACGAGCGCGCCGCCCACGTCGGCCGAGGGCACCACGACGTGCGTGTGCCCCAGGATCACGACGTCGAGCCCGCGCACCTCGTTCGCGAGGCGCCAGCCGAAGTTCTCGCCCGGGGCGTCCCCGATCCGCGCCTCGCCCGTACGAAGATCCTTCTCGAGTCCGCTGTGGACGAGCGCGATCACGACGTCGCAGCGCTCGGCGCCACGCAGGCGCTGCAGCTCGCGCCGCGCCACCTCGATCGGATCGAGGAACACGTCGCCGCCCAGGCGCGACGCGTCGGTGAGGAGCGGCACCGCCGGGGTGCACAGGCCGATCACGCCGACGCGCAGCCCGCCCGGCAGCTCGCGCACGAGCGACGGCTGGAACGCGGGCGAGCCGTCGGCGTGCACGATGTTCGCGGCGAGGAACGGGAAGTGCGCCGCCGCGCGCGTCGAATCGAGCGCGGCGACGCCGGAGTCGAACTCGTGGTTGCCCACGGTCATCGCGTCGTAGCCGAGCGCGTTCATGACCATCGTCACGGGCTCGGGCGCGCCGGCGTGATCCTGGCGCCACACGCTCGTCAGCGGGCTGCCCGCGGTCGCATCGCCCGCGTCGAGCAGCAGCAGCGACGTGCTCTCGGCGCGCGCACGCGCGATGAGCGTCGCGACGCTCGCCAGGCCGCGCGCGGCGGGGCGGTTCGTCAGATCGTCGTACGGCAGCAGCCAGCCGTGGACGTCCGTCGTGTGCAGGATGACGAGGTGCGTCTCCTCGGCGGCGGCGGCGGGGACGAGCGCGGGGAACGCGAGCAGCAGTGCGAGAACACGGACGGCGAGGGCACGCATCGGAAACGGACCTCCGGGTCGGACGAGGGCGCGATCCCTGCGCGCCGGTCGGACCCGGAACCGTAGCAGCGGCATCGTTCACCCGCCAACGCAGCCGTGCCGATCGGGGGTAGGATGCGGGTCGGGTTCGCTCCGCATCCCGCGCGAGCGTCACCGGGGGACCGGACGTTCGGCATGCCAACGTCCAATTCCGGCATGCACCATGAGAACCGTGCATCGGGCTGGCTGACCGTACGGGTCCGCTGCCGGAAGAGCGACGAAAGGGAAGGGTTCACGAGCCCGTGCGCGAATCGTCGTCAGCGACCGATCCGCGGCCCGCGGCCGCCGAGATGCTGCCCGCGGAGTGCGTGGTCGTGAACTCGGGCATTGCCCAGGGAACGATCTTTCCGCAGGCCGCACGTGAGCGCGCCGCCGCATCCCGCCCGCGCGACATTCGGAGCACCACGGAGGGCAGCGTTTCCGGGGCGCTGATCGCAGCCGCGGAGTACGGCCGCGAGCGTGACGGCTACGGGAAACTGGAGGAGCTCGAGGCGTGGCTGGCCGACGATCTCCACTTGCAGGCGCTGTTCCAGGCGCGCCGCGCGACGCGGCCGCTGCTGATCGCGCTGCTCTCGCTCGAGCGTCGCGGCCGCACGCCGACTCCGGGGCGAGGGCTTGCCGCCATGATTCGGGCGTTCTGGGCGCTCTTCCCGGGATGGATTCGCATCCTCTTCGATGCGATCCCCGGCGCGCTGCGGGATGCGCTGCCGCTGCACTACTGGAGCTCGACCGTGCTGGGCATGGGCGTGGGCGGCACGATCGACGTCCTGCTCGCGCGCGGGCTCGTGGACGCGAGCCATCCCGTGGCGCGGGCGATCGTCGCCATCGCGCTGCCGGTGATGTTCGTCGGCGCGTACGCCGCCAGCCTCGGCGCGTGCGCGTGGCGGCTTTGGCGCAGCGCCGCGACGGAACTCGCTCTGCCGGGTGATGGCCTGTGCACGGGCATGGAGGCGACCGCGACCGCTGACGGATCCGACTTCACGAGCTGGCTGCACCGGAGTCTTCAGGGCCTTGCCGGACTGCCGGTCGCGGGGCCGCCCCTCACGTTCGGAATGCTCCGGTCGAAGCGTCACGCGAACGAACGCGACGCCGCGGGCATCGAGTGGCGCTGCGTCACGTCGAGCCTCGCACTGGCAGAGCCGGTGGTGTGGCCCGAGGCGGCTGCGGACTTCCTGGTTCGCGAGGCGGATGTTCGGGCGCATTTCCCGGCGGTTGTCACCGGTCACCTGCTGGCTGCGGCGGCACGCGCGGTCCGAGACGCCGAGGTCTCCGCGGGCTATCTCGCCCTGCCGGCCGTCGCCGAGCTCCCGGTGATCGTCGTCGCCCGCATCGCCACGGACCTGCCCGTGCTGCTCGGGGCCATTCCGCTGTACTTGCGCCCGGGCGCGCGCGGACGGCTCGCGGCGATCGGACGTGCGGCTGCCGGCGATCCCGAGGCCCCGCGGCGGCTGGTGTTCGGACGCGGCGTTCTCGTGAGCTCGCCCGAGCGACTGCTCGAGGCATGGCTGCCCGCGCGGCCGTGCTTCGGGCTGCCCCTCACTCAGGCCGCGCGGCACGAGGCGAGCGCGAGGATCGCGATGGCTGAGGGCATCGTGGCGAGCTCGCGGCCCTGAGCGCAGAGACGCGCACGATCGGCGGTACGGTTCCCGCGTCCACCGGGGGTTGAGGCCGCTCGAACACGGGCCCTATAGTGGCCGGGCCGCATTCCGAGATCCCCCGGAGAGCCATGACGAACGACCTGCGTTGCCCGAGCTGCGGCCGCTCGAACGATCCCGCCGCCGAGCAGTGCTCCCAGTGCAACTTCCCGCTGCACGGTACGCCCCCCGCGCGCGCGTCGGAGGACACGGAGCGAGCGCAACCGGTCGAGATCTCGATGCGGCGCATCCGCCCGATCCGGCCGCGCCGGCCGGGCGGGCCCGATCAGGCGCTCCAACTGCAGCTCTGGCTCGTGCTGGGCGGGGTCTCGGTCCTGATCGTGCTCTGGACCGCCTACCAGGGCTTCCTCAAGAACAACGCGGTGCCAGCGCTCGAGGGCGCGACGGCCGAGCAGCAGCGCGCCGCCGACATGGCGCGCGCCGAGGTCGAGCGCGACTCGACCAACGTGAACGCGCAGGTCGCACTCGCCAACGTGCTCTACGACACGGCGAACTGGCCCGAGGCGATCGTGCACTACCGCTCGGCGCTGCGGCTCGATCCCGCGCGCGTCTCGTCGATGGTCGACCTCGGTGTCTGCTACTACAACCTCTCCGACGTGGCGACGGCGGAGAGCCTGTTCACGAAGGCGCTCGCGCTCGACCCCAAGCAGCCGGTGGCGCTCTTCAACCTCGGCATCGTGGCGGAGAACCGCGGCGAGCTCGAAGCGGCGCTGCGCTACTACCATCGCGCACTCGACGCCGGCACGCCCGCCAGCATGGGCGACGCCCTCGCGACGGCGCTCAAACGCGTCATGACGAAGCTCGGCCGCAAGGCGCCGCCGCTCGATTCGTCCGCCGCGCGCTGAGCGCGCCGCGCTCCATCCGCAAGCGCGTCCGTGCTACGTTCGTACTCGCGCGCCCGGACGCGCGCGCTCAACCCACGACCCACACCGGAGAGCCTCCATGAGCAGTCTGCCCGGACACGGGCGCATCACCCGGCAGGCCATGGAGGACCTGCACCAGGAGCCGCGCTACGCCGAGGCGTTCAGCGCGCAGGCCGCGACCAACGTCGCCGGCAACGTGATGGCGCGCGACGTCCTCGACGTGGTGATCCTCGGCCACTGGTCGGATTTCGGGCAGTGCCACCACTTCATGCGGCGTTTCGACGGGCAGAGCGAGCGCGAAGCCTACGCGGAGGCCGTCGAGTGGATCCGGCGCAACGCGCTCGAAGCGACGCGGCTGCTCGCGCGGCGCGCGGTGCTGAACGGCGGCGTGATCTCGGGCTCGCAGACGCCGATCTCGCAGAGCCTCGGCAACGCGCTGCACGCGCTGCAGGACTCGTTCGCCTCGGGCCACGCGATCCGCGAGGAGACGCAGGGGTCCGAGCCCGGACCGATCTGCAAGATCAAGCGCTACGCCGGCGACGAGAAGCACGGCCACGAGGAAGCGGACGAGGAGTGGCACGTTCCCGGGCACGAGAGCGTGTTCTCGGCGAAGGGCTGGATGGCGATCGAGGCGACGAAGGCGCTGCTGCGGATCATCGTCGATTCCACCGCGACCGCACGCGGCGGGCGCACGCCGTCGCTGCTCGGCTTCGAGCTCTTCCGAACGCGCTGGCTCCGCGTCTCGCCCGCGCTCAGCGACCAGCGCGACCGCGCCTTCGACCTGATCGACCGTTACACGCTCGGCATCCGGATCGGCGCGACGAATCTCAAGACCATCAACATGGACGAGGACGCGCTCGCCGCGGCGCTCGTGCGCGAAGCCGGCGCGGACACCAAGCTCGTCCTCGAGGTGTTCACGAAGCTCGACGAACAGTACAACTCGGATGCGGACGACGTCGCCGAGATCTACGTCAACGAGATCCGCCGGCGCAAGGGACCGCTGGAAGCCGCGCTCAAGTCCGATCGCGCGCTCGTCGCGCGGCTCATCAAGGTGATGGACGAAGGCTGGACGTCCGCCGGCGAGGCGGACTGCATCAGGTATCTGAAGTCCCTCGAGTGAACGGAGAAGCGCCATGCCCGATCCGCACTATCAGGTCGTCATCGTCGGCACCGGTCCGGGCGGCTACGTCGCCGCGATCCGGGCCGCGCAGCTGGGCCTCAAGACCGCCGTCGTCGAAAAGGGCGAGCTGGGCGGCACCTGCCTGAACTGGGGTTGCATCCCCACCAAGGCATGGGTGGTGACCGCGCACCTCTACGAGCAGATCCGGCGCGCGAAGGAGTACGGCATCGAGGTCGGCGAGCCGAAGATCGTCTGGCCGACGCTGGTCGAGCGGAAGAACCGGATCGTGAAACAGCTCACGGGCGGCGTGAAGCAGCTGCTCTCCGGGCGCGGCGTCGACATCCATTATGGCGTCGCGAAGTTCGAATCGGCGAACCGCCTCGCACTGAGCGCCCCGGGCGGCGCGGCGACGAGGCTCACGGCGGACAACGTCGTGCTCGCGACCGGCGCGTACGCGTGGCTGCCGCCGGGCTGGTCGCTGGACGGGGAGCGCGTGATCGGCAGCCAGGAGGCGCTCAACCTCACGCACCAGCCGAAGCGGCTGGCGATCCTCGGCGGCGGTGTCGTGGGCTGCGAGTTCGCGTGCTTCTTCGCCGCGATTGGCACGCAGGTGACGCTCGTCGAGATGCTGCCGCGGCTGGTCATGGCGGAGGACGAGGAGATCTCGCAGGCGCTCGAACGCGAGATGAAGAAGCAGAAGATCGCGCTCCACCTCGGCACGAAGGTGGAGAATCGCAAGGACAACGCGGACGGCTCGATCACGCTGACCCTCTCCGGCGGCAGGACCCTCGACGTCGACACGGTGCTCGTCGCGACCGGCCGCCGGCCGTACAGCGAGGGCCTGAACCTCGCGGCGGCGGGGCTCGGAGCGGGCGAGCGCGGCCGCATCGCGGTCGACGATCACCTGCGCACGCCGGTGCGCAGCATCTACGCGATCGGCGACGTGACCGACATCAAGCAGCTCGCCCACTTCGCGAGCGCCCAGGGCAAGTCGGCGGTCGAGATCATCGCGGGCCACGCGGCTCAGACCAACTGGCGCGCGGTGCCGGCCGCGACCTTCACGAGCCCCGAGATCGCGAGCGTCGGACTGACCGAGAGCGAAGCCAAGGCCGAAGGCCGCACGGTCAAGGTGGGGCGCTTTCCGTTCCGCGCCCACGGCCGCAACATCGCCGACGGCGAGACGACGGGCTTCGTCAAGATCGTGGGCGATGCGACCACCGACCAGGTGCTGGGCGCGCACATCTTCGGGGCCAAGGCGAGCGAGCTGATCCACGAGTGTTCGCTCGCGATCGCCGCGGACCTGAACGTCAGCGACCTCGCGCAGACGATCCACGCGCACCCGACGATGCAGGAGGCGATCGGCGAGGCCGCCGAGGACGCCGACGGCATCGCCATCCACCTGCTGCGCACCGAGGCGAAGGCCGCGAGCTGCTGAAGCGGCGAGCCGCCGCGGCCGCGCGATCAGTTCGCCACGGCCGCGACGGTCGCCGTCGCCGACGGCGCGAGCTTCACTTCGGCCTTCTTGCGCTCGAGCATGAGCACCGTGACGTCCGGGTCGACGACGAGCTTCGTGGGCTCGAACGGACAGCGGATCTCGACCTCGCGCTTCTCGCCGGCCGCGAGCGTAATGTTGACGCGCGCGTCGCGCCACGGCGTCGACGGCTTCCCGGGCACGGGATCGCGATCGCCGACCGCCGCGGCGACGTCGATCGGCATGGCGCCCGTTCCGACGTTGCGCACGGTCGCGTTGACGCGCCACGCGTCGCCGTCGCGCACGAGGCGCGCGTCGTCGATCAGGTAGTGCGGAGCGACGACCGTGAAGAACCACTGCCGCGTGAACGCGTCGAACGCCGTCGAGTCGGCCGCGTGCCGGCGCTGGACGAGCAGGTAGTCCTGGAGCGAGGCGTGTCGGCGGGAGTCGCGGTACGTCTGCATGTACTCGCGGATCGCGGCGAGCCCGCGGTCCGGGCCCTGGAAGCGGTGCAGCATCCAGAGCGCCCAGCCGCCCTTGTCGTACCAGATGCGCGAGTCGCCGGGCATGCGCCCGTCGAGCTGGACGAGCGGCCGCTCGGAGTCCGCGCGACGGCTCTTCCCATAGCGATCCTCCATCTCGAGCGCGAACGCGCGCCGCTGGGCCTCGCCGCGCATCTTCTCCGTGAGCAGCAGCGTCGAGAAGTGTGCCATGCCCTCGGAGAGGATCTCCGTGCCGGGGCCGTCGGCCGTCATCGCCATGTTCGGCCACCACTGGTGTGCGGATTCGTGCGCCGCGATCCAGAACGCCGCGTCGGCTTCCGGCTTGCTGCGCGTGAGGAAGCCGATGTTCTCGCTGAACGTGATGTTGCCCGCCGGCGCCTGCGCGTACGTCGGCCAGCCCGCGAATTCCGAGAGCCGGAGCGTCTTCCACGGGTAGGGCGCGAACCACTCGCCGTACCAGCGGCGCGCGCCGACGAGCGCATCGAGCATCTCGTCGACGTTGTAGGGGTGCTTGGGGTCGTAGTAGACCGCGACGCCGGGCCGCCGCTTCACCACCCAGCGCCCCGCGACGAGGTTGAACGTGCGCACCGGCGCGTCGGTCCTCCACTCGCTGATCGTGCGGCCGCCCCGCGTCGTCTCGGAGACCTCCTCGCCGGTCGCGTTGACGCGCAGATCCGACGGCACGTCGACACGCATGTGGACGTCGTACCAGCGGTCGGCCGTGGGGATCGCGGCGCGCGCCTCGTGCTGCCACCAGTCGGCGGGCCATTCGCGCGGATCGGAATCGTTCTTGTCCGTCTCCACGCCCTGGTCGGGATAGAACCCGGGGATCGGCACGAACGTCACGCCCCCGAATCCCGTGAGCACGATGCTCGAAGGCATGATGAACTCCATCGCGTAGCTGCCGTTCTTCGAGATGCCGTCGGGCTGCCTGCCGTCGAACGAGAAGCCGAGCTTCATCGTTCCGCCGGGCGGCAGTGGTTTGGGCGCGGTCACGATCACGAGCCCGGCGCGCGACTCGACGCGCGCGGTGTCGCCGTCGGCGGTCCACCGGAGCGCGTGCCAGCGCGGGTTGACCGAGAGCGGAAAGCGCGCGAGCGGCGCGTTCGTGAGGTTCTGCAGCACATAGGAGCCGCGCATCGTGAACGCGTGCCGCGGCGGATCGAACCGGACGTCGAGATCGACGCCGGCGAGCGATGGCGTCGGCGCGTCCTTCCACGTCTCGATGTTCTTGCGCCAGTAATCGAGCCGCGCCTTCTTCGCAGCTGCGCCCTCGTAGCCCTGGTTGACCGCGAGCCCGAGCACCGTGCCGGTGATCAGCGGCACGACCAGGAAGGGCGCGAACGACGCGAACGAGCCGGCGAGCGCGCGCGGGCGCAGCGCGACGAGCACGCGCGTCGCATCGCGCTCGCGGCGCTCGAACAACCGCACGGTCAGCACCGCGAAGAACACCGCAAGGCCGAGCACGGTGAGGCGGTTCAGGAGCAGGGGAACGCGGTCGTACTCGAACGTCGCGAGGTCGGTCCAGCGGGTCGCGCTCCACAGATCCCAGTTGAACATCCAGTTCATGTGGCCGCGAAGCTGGAACCAGCCGGAGAGGCACATCACCGCGAGGCCCGTGGCGTAGGTCGCGTAGCGGCTGCTCGTCGCGGCGTAGACGGCGCTCGTGAACGAGGTCCACACGAGGTAGGTCGGCACGAGCAGCAGGCCCCACACCAGCGCGAACGGCGCGAGCTCGATCGGCACGCGGCCCTGCACCGCGAGCAGGACGAAGCAGCCGAGCAGGCATGCGAGCACGATCGAAATGCCGAGCACGGTGTTCGCGATCGCCTTGCCCGCCAGCATCGCGCCGGTGCGCAGCGGCGTCGCGTAGTAGATCGAGCCGAAGCCGGTGCTGCGCTCGCGCTGCAGCGACTCGGTCGTGTAGAAGAGGATCACCATGCTGACGAGCAGCGTCAGCGTGTTGAGCATGCTGGTCGCGAGCGTGCCCGAGGTCTGGAGCAGCGGCGTGTCGAACGCGCCGAGGGCGTACTCGCTGAGCAGCGTCTGGAGCAGGATGAGCGGCACGAACAGGTAGAGCCCGGGCGCGCGCACGAGCTGCGCGAGCTCGGTGCGGACGACCTCGAGCGTGCCGGCGATCACGCCCGGGGTCGACGAACGCATGCCGAGCGTCGTGAGCGGCGCGACCGGCGACCGGCGCGCCGGCGAGCCGTCCGCGGCGGGGGCGTGCACGGCGGCGCGACCGCGCTTCGCGGCCGGCACGTTCCGGGAGCCGCGCAACGTGCGGGCGAGGCGGCGCTCGAAGAGCGCGACGCAGCCGAGTCCGAGTGCGAGCACGGTGAAGCGCTGCGCGACGACGAGCGCGTCGAGGCCGATTCCTGCGTGGTTGTAGAAGTCGACGCCGTGATCGACGAGCAGCCAGTTTTCCTTGAGCCACCGCAGCCCGGTGGGATCGGCGAACTGGAGCACGCGGTTGAGCCCGAGCGGCAGCCACGAGGGCGACCAGTCCCAGAGGAAGAACGCGTCGACGAGCAGCACGCCGATCGGGAACGCGAACACGAGCACCGGCATGCGCGACCATCCGCCGATCGCGAAGCAGGCCCCGGTGAAGAGCACGAGCACGGGCAGCGCGAAGACGAACACGGGGCGCAGATAGTTCGCGGCTCGGAATGGACCGATGAATTCGGCGTTGCCGCCGTGCGGCAGCAGGTGGTTGCAGATCATCGCGAGACCGACGTGGATCGCGAGCACCCCGATGAAGCTCACGAGCACCGCGAGGTACTTGCCCCAGACGTATTCCGCGGGGCGCAGCGGCGTCGAGTGCAGCAGCTCGCCGACCCGCTGCTCGTCGTCGCGGATCACGGACATGCCCGCCGCGACCGAAACGAAGAAGACGTAGATGAGGCTGATGAGGATGATCAGCGTCTGCGCGACCGCGAACTCGGACGTGATCCACGCCTTGTGCCCGCCGACCGTCGCATCGCCCGAACCCATCGACGCCTTGCCGACCGACAGCATGAACGTCATGAAGGCGAGGATCGCGATCTGCACCCAGAACAGCGGGCGGCGCAGGTTGTGCGCGAACTCCTGCCGGAAGATCTCGTACGTTCGTGCGACGCTCATGCCGTCACCGGATCGAGCTCGTCCCGTACCCCGGAGCCGGGCGTGGCGATGCCCGGCAGCGCGCCGTTGCGCATGAGCACGAGGTAGGCGTCCTCAAGCGACGGCGCGACCGCGGTGAAGCCGGCCGGCGCCCCGCCGTCGGGCTCGTAGATCCGCACGCGGTGCCGGCCTTCGACGAGCAGCTCCTGCGTGACCTGGTGCGCGGCGCGCAGCTCGGGCAGCTCGCTCGGGCTCACGACGCCTTCGACGATGCGCCCGTCGAGCGCCTGCCGCGCGGCGCGCGGCGTGGTGAGCGCGACGAGGCGGCCGGCGCGGATCACGGCGAAGCGCGGGCAGAGCACCGCGACGTCGTCGACGATGTGCGTGCTCAGGAGCACGATACGCTCCTCGGCGAGCTCGGCGAGCAGGTGGTAGAAGCGCAGCCGCTCCTCGGGATCGAGGCCGGCGGTGGGCTCGTCGACGATGAGGAGGCGCGGATGCCCGGCGATCGCCTGCGCGATGCCAAGCCGCTGGCGCATGCCGCCCGAGTACGACTTGAGCGGGCGCTTCGCGGCGAACGACAGGTTCACGCGCTCGAGCAGCTCGTCGGCGAGCCGGACCACGCCGCCCGGAGCGCTCACGCCCTTCAGGCGCAGCAGGTGGAGCAGCATGTCGCGCCCGCTCAGGTGCCCGTAGAAGCCGAAGTCCTGCGGCAGGTAGCCGAGTCGCTCGCGCAGCCACGCCGGCTTGTCGAGCACGTCGATGCCGTCGAGCGTCACGCGCCCCGAAGTCGGTTCGAGCAGCCCGGCGAGGATGCGCATGAACGTGGACTTGCCGGCGCCGTTGGGCCCAAGCAAACCGAACATGCCGACCGGGACGTCGAGATCGACGCCCTGGAGCGCGGCCACGGGGCCGGGGTAGACCTTGACGAGGCTGGTGATCTCGAGCATGGGAGAGCTCCGAAGCACGGGTGGTTCGCCGACGGGGGACGTGGGCCATACGGCGGCGGGCGCACGAAGGTTCCCGCCGCACGAGCTTGCGAGCGGACGTGCGGCCGCGCCAGCCCGAATCCGGCGCGCGGCCCGCGGCGGTCCCGGACCCGCCCGCGCCGGTCGTGGCGGGGCGCGCGGCCGCTCGCGTATGCTGCCGCGCCATGCTCACCCCGCGTCGCGCCTCGTGGGCTCTCGCGCTCGCCGCCGCGTGGCTCGTCGTCGCACCGCCCGCGCGCGCGGCGTACCACGCGCTCGAGGAGATCCCGACCGAGTCGCCGGTCTACCGCCTCGTCGAGGAGCTGGCGACCAACTACGGCTTCGGCGTCTCGTTCCTGCACACCGAGCCATGGACGCGCGCCGAACTCGGCCAGTTCCTCGACCAGCTCGCGGCGACCGCGCCTGCGTCCGCGACGGATCCCGACATGATCCGGTTGCGCCGCGAGCTCGCACCATCGGACGCGCTCGGAGGCTGGGAGCCGGCCGAGGTGCTCGAGGACACGACGAGCTCGCTCGAGCTCTCGCCCTACGCGCGCGCCGACTACACCGAGGACCGCGCGCGACACGACATCGATCGCGATTTCCGCGTGGGCGGGCAGGCGTCGTACGCGCCCACCCCGGACGTGATGCTCTGGTCGGACGTCTATGCCGGCACGAGGTCCGAGGGCGGTCACGGAAATCCCGTGGCGAGCGTCCACTTCGGGATCATCGAGGGCGTTCAGTTCAACAGTTACTTCGATCGCGCGGACGCGATGTGGAGTGGAAAGCTCGGCCGCGTCGAGCTCGGGCACACGTGGCTGCGGTGGGGGCCCGGCGCGTGGGGCACGATGGCGCTGTCGGACGCCGCGCCGGCGTTCGACGTACTGGAAGTGCGCACCCCGATCCTCCGGCGCGCGCAGCTCGAGTGGTTCGTCGCTTCGCTCGATCCCGCGACGCAGAGCTACCTCGCGGGGCACCGGCTGGAGATCCGGCCGACGCAGCGGCTCGACCTTTCGTTCGGCGAGCTGGCGCGCTTCGATGGCACCGCGAGCGTGCCGCTCTACCTGCTGCCGGTCGTGCCCTACAGCCTGATCGAGAAACGCATCATCGACGACAGCAGCCTGCCGTCCGATTCGCTGAACGGCCTCGGCAAGAACAACGTGATGTGGACGATGGACGCGGCCTACCAGGCGCGGCCCTACCTGCGCACCTACGGCGAGCTCGCGATCGACGACATCAGCTTCAGCTCGGAGAAACGGCCGCGCGCGCTGGCGTGGCAGATCGGGTTCGACGCGCGGCGCGTGCAGGACGGAGGCGCGTGGACGCTGCGCGGCGAGTACTCACGCGTGTACCAGTACACCTACTCGGTCTGGCACCATCACGACTTCGACTTCGCGGGCGTCTCGACGGCCTTCCCGCTCGGGCCCGACGTCGACCGGCTGAACGGCCGCCTCGAGTGGCGCTCGGGCCCGGAGTGGGCATTCGGGATCGAGGGCGCATTCCAGCGCAAGGGGGAGGGTGAACTCGGCGAGTACTACGTCCCCGGAAGCGGACCGGTGAACAACCTCGTCCTCTCCGGCATTCTCGACATCGATTCGCGCGCGGCGACGACGGTGGACTACTCGCCCGCGCCGGGCCTCGTCGCAGGCCTCACGCTCGGCATGGCGCGCGTGACGAACCTGAACCACGAGCTGGGCGACGACCCGCACGGCGTCTACGGTCAGACGCGCTTCACCGTGAGGTGGTAGAGAGCGTCGCCTGCGCTCGCGCCTTCCGCACTTGGCGGGTTCTGCCGGGGCGATTGCACCCGCTCCTGTGAGAAGAGTCGGACCTGCCTGACGCGATGGGCCCACTCCCGCGGCGCGAGACGGACCGGCGCGGGACGATTGGGCAGGCTCCTGCGGCAGGAGACGAACCGGACCCGCGATTGCCCTTGACGCCGTTTTCGGCGCGGACGCCCGAGCGCGGCGGTGTTGTTGGCGAGCGGCGTGAACGCGCCGCAGGCGCCGCTCGCAAACCGAAACGCGAGCTCGAGCGGCTGCTGCCGGAGCGCTTCCCGTAGCCGGACCTGCCGACGCTGGTTCAGCCGATCGCGCCGTCTGGCACCCGGCTCGTATTCCCGCAAAGTGACGATGCCGAGCCGGTGGCCGTCGTGGTTCAGTCTCACGAAACGAAACTCGGTCCGGACCGAGTTGAAGCGGTTCCCGGGGGCGCGCGCGTCGCGCCGCTCTCGCCGCAGCGCTTCGCACTTCAGGTCACGCTGGCGCAGGCGACGCACGACCAGCTGCGCCGGGCGCAGGAGCTGCTGGGTCACGGACCGTGCGCACACGCTGCACTCGGGGACTGACGCCGGGCCTCACCCTGCGACGCGGCCCGGCTGCGCATCGAGGGCGCGCCGCTGCCGGTGCGCGCCAGCTCGCGCCCGAGACCTCCGGCGAGTCCTCGGGTCAGCTCGGTGGGCTGCGATGCGGCGCAAGCGTCGGAATGCCGATCTCAGCTCCGTTTCCAGAGATCGGGACGTAGACCGTGGAGCGATAGAGTCGTGCGTCAGCGCGACGTTCGCTTGCGACCACTCTCGGCAGCATCGCCGCGAGCAGCTCCGGCTCACCGTCGATGAAGTCGAATCGTCGACCGCCGGTCTCGAGTGTGCTGCGCACCACGCCGGAGTCGGTCTGGTCGGCGCTGAACGCATACGACGCGTTCCGGGCGATCAGCTCGAACTGGATTCGGAAGGGTCGTGGTGCCGCGACGAGGACGTGAGTCGCGGACTGTGCCGCCAGCCATCGGGCTTCGGCCGCCTCCAGACGCACTGTCGCCTGTCCGGCCCGGTGATTGGAGAGCCAGTCGCCGAGCACGACCGTGCTGGTCCAGCGCCGCTCGTTTGCGATCGGGCGGTAGCGCCAGGCGTAGTGGCGGGCGATCAACGGGAAGGTCGCGAGCTGCACGATCTCGTTCACGACCATCAGTCCGGTCGCCAGTGCCGCCGCGCGCGGGCGGCTCAGCCCGCTCGCGGCGGCAGCGAGGGGGACGAGCGCGAATGGCGTTGCGAGCAGAAAGTGACGATAGGGTCCGATGACCTGGAGCCAGTACGCGAGGCACGGCACGATCGCCGCGAGCGCGAGCAGCAGCGGCTTCCAGCGGCGCTTGACGACGCAGACTCCAACCCCGATGGCGGATCCGACGGCGAGCGGCAGCCCCGTGCCGAGCACGAAGACCGTGGCTTGCTTGATCGCCACGTCACGCGAGGCTGCCATGACGGCCGAAGCGTGGGAGGTCAACGGCGCGCGTTCGAGCGCCGCGGGGAGCAGCAGCCGGCGGCTGACGAAGAACAGTCCGGCGCCGATCGCGACAACGGCAAGACTCCGAAGCATCGCCGCAGCTCGTAGGCCGCGCGCGATCAGGGCGAGAGCAGGAAACACTGCAGCGCCCAGAGCCCAATCCGTGCGAACCAACAAGCTGACTGCGAAGAGTGCGGTCGCACCGGCCGTGAGCCCCGCTCCACCCCCGGTCTCGACGGCGCGCAGGAAGATCGCGCAGGCCGCGAGGAAGCAGCCCGCGGCGAGCGTGCTCGGGTGGCCGTAGGTCGTGAGCTCCCACCAGCTCGGGTGGAGGAGCAGTGCCACCGCGCCGACGATCGCGGCCGAGTCACCGAAGAGCCGGCGCAGGAGAGCACTCAGACTAAATAGAGTTAGCCCCTCCCAAACAACCCGAGCACGCTCGTCATCGGAAAGATCGCGAACGGATGCGCCCGGATGACGGGCGCGAACGCGAACAGCAGTGCGTGGTAGCCAGCGCTGAAGGTCGGACCGTACAGATGCGTCCCCGCGAACCAGGTGTGACGCCGGATCGCATCGAGCACACCTGTGGCGATGTGCTGCTGATCCCAGTCCGGAGCCCCGTCGACGTAAAGAAACGGCACGCGCGTGACGCCGTAGGCGCAAAGCAGTGCGAGGTCGACTCGCTTCACGGGGCATGCTCCCGGCGTCGCAGCGACATGAAGCCCGCGGCAGGGTGGTGGCTCGGCAATCCAGCGCCGCGGGGAGCGTTCGGGCCCGGGGCCTCCCGATTGCACCGCATCATACCCGCGCGCCCGCCAATCGCGCGTGTCGCCCGCGCGCCTTCCGCTATCGGCCCCGCTTCACCCAGGTCGTGCCCATCACGGCGAGCGTGCGGAACGGATCGCCGTGCCGCAGCCGCGATATCCAGCGGCGCCACGGCCGCGCGTGCGGGCGCCACGAGAGCCGCCAGCGTTCGCCGGCGAGCATTCGCTCGGTGGTGAGCAGGTTCGAGTCGCGCAGCAGGTCCACCGCGTGCGCGGGCGCGAAACGGCGGTCGAGCTCGGCCAGCAGCACCGCGACGTCCTCGAGCTTGACGTCGCAATCGCGCGAGAGCGAGACGTCCCAGGTGATCACGAGCCGGCCGCCCGGCGCGAGCACACGCGCGAACTCATCCATGGCCCGCACCCGCTGCGGCGCATGCTCGAGCACGCTCACGCAGTAGAGCGCGTCGAACGACTCGTCGGCGAACGGCAGCGCCTCGATCGGCGCGCAGCGGAAGTCGACCGACGTTCCGAGCGCCGCGTTGGCGCGCGAGTAGAGCGGCCCGAGGTCCGCGTTCACGTCGATCGCGCTCACTTCCCAGCCGCCGTGATCGAAGAAGAACGGGAAGAAGTTGATGCCGCAGCCGGCGTCGAGCACGCGTCCCGGCGGACGGTCGAGCAGGTTCCACCAGCAGTACGGGTACTCCCAGCGCCGGCTCCAGTTGTCGAGGCGGTCGCCGGTGTGCTTGAAGCCGTCCTCCCACAGTTCGCGCGTCGCCGCCATGACGCTCATCTGGAAGTGTTCCATCTCGCGCAGCAGCGAACGGACGAGCGGCGTCTCGAGGTCGTCGAGGCGCGCGTAGCCGTTGCGCGCCAGTGCCGGAGGCTCGGCGGCGTCCGCGGGCCAGCTCGGCGAGACGACCGACGCCGGGCCCGCACGCTCCGTCGAAGGTGGGGCCATTGCCCGTGACCATGCGGGCGTCGTGAGGTCGCGCCGCATCAGCTGCCCACGTTACGGCCGGTCAGCACCATCCACACCGTGCCGAGCAGCACGCCGAGGTCGAGCCGCAGCGAGCGCGCGCGCACGTAGCGCACGTCGAGCTCGAGCGTTTCACGAAACGAGTAGTGATCGCGGCCGAGCAGCTTCGCGAGCGACGTGATGCCGGGCCGCACGCTCAGCACGACGCGCGCCGCCGGGCCGTAGTACGGCATCAGCTCCGGGATCTCGGGCCGCGGGCCGACGAGGCTCATGTCGCCGCGGACGACGTTCACGAGGTTCGGCAGCTCGTCGAGGCTCGTGCGGCGGATGAAGCGCCCGACGCGCGTGACGCGCGGATCGGCCGGCGGATGGAAGCGCAGCTCGCGAACCTGCTCGCCCGAGTAGCGATAGTCGTAGAGCTCGGGGAAGCGCTCGCGTGCGTCGACGTACATGCCGCGAAACTTCCAGAACGTGAACGGCCGGCCGCCGCGCCCGATGCGAGTCTGGCGGAAGAACGCGGGCCCCGGCGAATCGAGCCGCACCGCGATCGCGATCGCGAGAAGCACGGGGCTCACGAGCATGAGGCCGATCGCGGCGAGCACGCGATCGAGCGTCTCCTTCGCCGCCTCGCCGGTGCGCGTGTAGTGACCGATCGGGCGCCAGCGCCCCGCGGGCTCGGAATGGCGCGGCAGAGGTCCGAGCCGCGCGGCGAACTGCGCTTCGAGCGCGAGGTCGCCGGCCGGGGAAGGCGGCTCGGAGGTGTCGCGGGGCGCGTCGAGCGCTTCGAGGCGCTCGGCCGTGCCGGAGGGCGCGCTCATGCCGCCTCCAGCGCGTCGTCGTCCCAGTCGACGGCGACGCGGTCGCCGTGGCGCAGGTGGCGGTTGACGATCTTGCGGACCGCCGCGATCACGTCCTGCACGTCCTCGTCGTTCATCGCGGGCGAGAGCGGCAGCGAGATCGTCGAGTCCCCGATCGCCTCCGCGACGGGGAAGTCGCCGCGACGCGTGCCCAGTTCGCGGGCGTACCAGGCGTGCAGGTGCACCGGCACGAAGTGGATTCCGGAGCCGATGTTCTCGGCGCCGAGCGCGCGCGCGAACTCCGTCCGCGTGATCGCGAGCTCCCCGGGCTCGAGGCGGAGCGTGTAGAGGTGCCGCGCGTGGCGCGTGCCGTGCGCCTCGCGCAGGCCGGGCGTGCGCAGCCCGGGCAGCGGGGCGAACGCCTCGTCGTAGGTGCGCCAGATCTCCCGCCGCCGCTCGAGGTTCCCCTCGAGCCGGGCGAGCTGGTGCAGCCCGAGTGAAGCCTGGAGATCGGTCATGTTGTACTTGAAGCCGGGCTCGAGCGTTTCGTACGGCAGGAACTCGCCCGGCGAGTAGCGCTTCCACGCGTCCTTGTCGAGTCCGTGGAGACGGAGCGCGCGCAGACGGGCATGTGCCGCGTCGTCCGCGACGGTGAGCATGCCGCCCTCGGCCGTCGTCATGTTCTTGGTCGCGTAGAAGCTGAACGCCGTGAACGCGCTCAGCGAGCCGACCTTGCGCCCCCGGTACCACGCCTCCGTCGCGTGCGCCGCGTCCTCGATGACGGCGAGTCCGTGCCGTCCGGCGATCGCGGCGATCGCGTCCATGTCGCACGGCCAGCCGCACATGTGCACGGGCAGGATCGCCTTCGTGCGGGGCGTGATGGCGCTCTCGATGCGCGAGACGTCGAGGTTCTGCGTGTCCTGTTCGACGTCGACGAACACGGGTTTCGCGCCCACGTGCGTGATCACGTTCGCCGTCGCGCAGAACGTGAGCGGCGTCGTGACCACCTCGTCGCCCTGACCCACGCCGGCGGCGATGAGCGCGAGGTGCAGCGCCGCGGTCGCCGAGTTGACCGACAGCGCGTGCGGCGCGCGCACGTACGCCGCGAAGTCCTCCTCGAAGCGGAGGCACTTGGGCCCGAATCCGATCCACCCCGAGCGCAGCGTGTCGACGACCTCGTCGATCTCCGCTTCGCCGATCAGCGGCGCGCCGAACACCAGGAAATCGGGCCGGACCGCGCGGCCCCCCTCGATCGCCAGACGTTCATCTCGTTCCATCGACTCGTCCCTCGTTCCCATGGGGCCGGCGGCATGGCGTCGGTTCGCGGCCTGCCACGCTGCCTGGAGCTTCGGAATGATTGAGTGACGCGGCGTCCGACAGCACGCCCGTCGAGCACGAGGGGGATGGCGTCCCGGACGGACGATCCGGGCCGCATGCGTCGATCATCGGCACGCATCGCGCGCGGGTTGAGGCCGCAGCGCTCACGCCGCGCGCTCCGCGCCGCCCGCCGGCGCCTCCGGGCCCGCGACGTCGTGCCCGGCGAGCAGCCGGCCGAGCCGTTCCGCACGCCGCTCGAGCGAGAACTCCGCGAGCACGCGCGCGCGTGCGGCCTGCCCGGCCGCGGGCGCCAGCGCCCGCGCGCTGCGGATCGCGCCCGCGAGGGCGACCGCGTCCTGCGAGTCCACGACCACGCCCGTGCCGCCCGCCACCCACGGCAGCGCACCGGCCCGCGTCACGACCGGCACGGCTCCGCACACCATGCCCTCGGCGAGCGCGAGCCCGAACGCCTCGTGCTGCGACGCCTGCACAACCACCCCCGCGCGCCCGAGGAGCGCGACCTTTTCCTCGTGTGCGAGCCAGCCCGTGAACTTCACGTTGGGCCCGGCGAACGCTCGCAGCTCCTCGATCGCGTCGTCGACCCACGGTCCGACGAGCGCGAAGTGCAGCTCGGGGCACTCGGCCGCCGCGCGGACGAAGACGGCGAGGCCCTTGCGCGTCAGGTTGCTGCGATAGACGCCGCCCGTCGTGACGACGAGGTCGCGGTCGCGCACGTCGGCGCAGTGGTAGCGCGCCGGATCGAGCCCGAGCGGGATCAGCGCGATACGCTCGGCCGGGACGCCCATCGCCGTCACCTCGCCGACGGTGAACTCCGAGATCGCGATGACGCGGGTCGCCAGTGCCATCACGCTCTCGGCGACCCACGCCTTGAAGCCGCCGCGCCGGTGGCCGTAGTCGATCCCGGGCAGGCAGGCGGTGTCGTAGCCGCCCACCACGACGAAGAACGGCCTGTGCAGCAACCGAGCGATCAGCGCGGGCACGATCGCGTGCCAGCTCGCGAACCAGCTCATCACCACGTCCGCCGAGCGGATCGTCCGCCACGTTGCGAACGGCCGCGGCCAGCGCCCCGGGCACTCCGTCGCGACGACGTCGTGCGAGCGGCTCAGCAGGCGCAGGTCGATCTCGATGTACTCCGACCACTCGCGATAGTAGTAGGCGATGCGGGTCATGGGGTCCTCAGGCTGCAGCGTCGGCCGCCGCGCGGCGCGCCAGCGCTGCGCGCAGCACGCCCGTCAGACGGTCCTGGTTCGAGTACCCGCCCTCGCGGCAGCGCCGCAGCCCGGCCGCCGCGATGCGGGAGCGCTCGTCCTCGTGTGCGAGGTAGTAGCGCAGCTTGTCGAGCAGCTCGTCGCGCGTCGAGAAGAACACCGCCTCCTCGTCCTCGCGGAAGAGACGCCGGTGCTCGTCCGTGCGTTCGGCGAGCAGGAAGCCGCCGCACGCCGGGATCTCGACGCTGCGCGTCGTGTGCCGGTCGCGGTTCACGCGTCGCAGGAATCCGAGGTTGATGCGGAACGCCGAGAGTGCGGCGGCGTAGTCGTCGTCCCAGAGCGGCCGGCCCTCGACGCGCAGGTGCGGCGCGCTCTTCCAGCGCGGCCATGGCCCCCAAACGCGCACGTCGATGCCGCGGCGTGCGAGGAAGCGCAGCGTGTCCTCGCGCTCGCCCTCGGGCCAGCCGATGAACCCGACGTCGCCGCCGAATCGCGCGAGCAGCTCCGGCGTCACCTCATGCGGGCGGTGGACCTCCGGACTGAAGCCCTTCTCGATGAAGCACGTCGCGCGGGCGCCCGCCGCCGCGAGTTCCGGGACGTTGAACGACTTGGTCGTCGCGAAGAGGTCGTACAGCGGCAGGTTCGCGCGCCACGCGGACGTCTGGTTGCGCGGGTTGAACATGTCGTCGCCGGAGTAGTTGACGAACACCGCATCGGGCCAGCGCGCACGCAGCACGCGCAGCGTCGAGGGCTCGACCGTGAGGCCCTTGTCGATCCACAGCACGTCGGGCGCGGCCGCGGCCGGCAAGGCGAGCAGCCGCGCGTTGAGCGCGCACTCGTCGCGGTCGCCGAGCAGGCGCCGCCGCACGCGCCAGCCGAACCTCAGCTGCCGCGCGGCCAGATCGCCCGGCGTCTGGTCGACCCGCACGAGCCGGTGTCCGAGCGACTCGAGCGCGAGCGCACGCTGGCGGCACGTCGAGCCCGCGTGGAGCGGCCCGACGTAGACGATGTCGAGCGGGGCGAGGGGCGCGTTCATGCGGCCACCCGCCGCGCCGCGGGGCGCAAGCTCACGACCAGGAAGCCGAGCGCGAGGAGCAGCGGCACGAGATCGGTAAGGAACGTCTCGAGCTGCGACGCGATGCAGCCCTCGGCGAGGTGGACGGCGGTGAGGTAGGCGTAGGCGTAGAACAGCACGCCTCCGGGACCCCGCGAGGCGAGCAGGCGGCTCGCGCGCATGAGCACGCCGACGAGGGCGCTGCCGACGAGCACCCCGACGACGTGGAAGTTCAGGTAGAGCTCGCCGGGCAGGGACGTCGTCACGTAGGTCATCGCGCCCCAGCGCATGTCCGGCATGTAGAGCGCCGGGAACTGAAGCCCGAAGCTGTCGGGCTTGCCCGGCCACAGCAGGCGCGGGATCCAGAACGTCACGAGATCGAGCAGGCTCCTGCCCCACAGGAACGGCAGCTCGGTCCCCGTGCGATGGAGGATCAGGACGAAGCTGTCGGTGCCGTACGCGCGGTTGAAGACGCGCAGCAGCGGCATGTCGCTGTTCTGGAGGTAGAGCCCGACCGCGTCGAGGTTGTAGATGCCGAGCGCGCGATAGGCGTAGAGCACCGGGAAGAGCAGGCCAAAGACCGCGAACGCCGCGAGGATCTGGCCGAGCGGCACGCGCCTCACGACGAAGTGGCGCAGCAGCCACGGCACGAACAGCGTGCGCAGGAGCAGGAATTTCGAGCTGCTGACGAGGTAGATCGGCACGCAGAGCCCCAGGCCGAGCACGAGGTAGTGCGCGAGGAACGAGCGATCGCGGCGCAGCAGCAGGCCGAGCATGTGGACGTGAAAGCCGACGACGGCGAACTCGGTGAGCGCGATCTGCCACCAGTGGCCCAGCGCCTCGTCCGTTCCCGCCGACATCGGATCGGCCGCGGCGCTCAGGAACCCGCCGAGGCTGTGGACGCGCAGCGCGGCGCCCGCGACCCCGACCGCGACGAGCGCGACCGCCACCGGGAGCATGCGCGAGCTTCGCCACGGCGAGCGAAGCGCGGGCAGGCGCGCCTCGAGCGAAGCCGCCCAGCGGGCGGCGAGGCCGGAGCGGTAGCCTTCCTGCACCGCGAACAGGCCGAGCCCGGAGTAGAACTGCGACCACGCGACGAGCAGCCTCAGGTGCTCGGAGCGCGCATCGCCGAGCTCCTCGAGGTAGGGGCTGTCGACCCAGGTCAGCACGCCGATCCCGCGGACGAGCAGGGACATCGCGTAGTACAGCGTGAAGAGCAGCATCACGTCGCCCGAGTCGAGCGAACGCGGGCGCAGGAACGGCCGGATCGCGAGCACCGCGAAGCCGAGCGTCGAGGCCCACAGGAACGCTTCGACGGAGAGCTCGCGCAGCAGCAGCGCGACCGCGGCCCACGCGGCGCCGACCCAGAGCGACGTGGGCACGCGCAGGCGCGGCGCGCGGACGATGGCCGGCGCGAGCGTGACCGCGCTCATGCGGCCCTCGAGTCGGCGTGCACAGGCGCCGCCGATGCAGCTCCGATCGCGAGCGGCGCGCCGGCCACGGCCCTGCCGGCGCCGGGCCGGCATGCCAGCAGGAACCCCGCGCCGTAGGCGAGGTGCATCGTGGCGATCGCGGCGGGCAGCAGAAGCGCCGACGCGTCGCGCTTGCGCGCCAGCGTCACGAGCGTCGCGACCGCGAGGAACGAGGCCTCGAGCCCCGGCGCGGCGAGCGCGAACACGATGCGTCCCGTTCCCAGCGCCAGCGCCGACCCGAGGACCAGCGCGAGCAGCAGCGCGGCGGGAGCGAGGTGCCGGGGCGAGGACGGCCAGCCGCCCCGGCGCCGGATGACGCGCACCTTCCAGAAGCCGTAGCCGAAGTACTGGCGGGCGAGCGCGGGCAGCGACGAGCGGCACCAGTAGTCGACCGCGGCCCCCGGCAACAGGCGGATGCGCCCGCCCGCGCGCCGCAGCCGGTCGCTGAACTCGTCGTCCTGGTTGCGAACGAGCGCGGGATCGAAGCCGCCGAGCCGCTCGAACACCTCGCGGCGCCACACGCCGAAGGGGACGTGGTCGACCTCTCCCGCCTCGCGCGCCCAGCGAAAGCGTGCGCCCCCGACACCGAACGGCGTGCTCATCGCGAGCGCGATCGCGCGCCCCACGAATCCCTCGCCCAACGTCCGCACCGGGCCGCCCGCGCACTCGGCGAGACCGGCGCGCAGCGCCTCGACGCCGGCGCGCACGTAGTTCGCGGGCACGCGACAGTGGCCGTCGACGCGCACGACGACGTCGCCGCGCGCGGCTGCGAGTCCCGCGTTGAGCCCCGCCGCCACGTGACCGGCGGGATTGGCGAGGCGTCTCACGCGCGGATCGCGCGCCACGAAGCGATCGACGATCGCGATCGTGCCGTCGGTCGAGCCGCCGTCCACGACGAGGATCTCCAGCCGGCCGTACGGCCAGTCCTGCGCGGAGACGGAGTCCAGCGCGCGCTGGATGTGGCGCGCCTCGTTCCGCACCGCGAGCACGATGCTGACGAGCGGCCAGCCGCACAGGGGCCCGAGCGTGGCGAGCGATTCGCGGAGCGACGGGGTCACGACGCGACCCACGTGGTGCGGTCGATCCGGGGCA
>DATJXF010000105.1:0-4650 GCA_035500415.1 Candidatus Acidiferrales bacterium
GGGCAGGTGCGTGCTCCACTGTGGAGGTCCATCCGGGGCTCCTCGGGGTCGTGGGTTGAAAGGCCTGAACACCTCCAACTTCCGACACCAGGGCCCCGGTTGAACAGGGCTCACCTGTAAACAACGTGCTGAGACTCCACAGCTAGCTCGCGAATGACCGTCGTCTCGCCCCAGGCTTCATGCGGCCCTCGTCGCGTGGATCGCGGCCCACGCGCATGGGCGCGACCGCGTACTACGCCTCGAACGCTTCGGGGGCCCACTCGAGCCCCAGTTCGCCCGGCGGCGCCATGTACCCGAGCAGGGCGCTCGCCGCGACCACCGTCGGACTCGCGAGGTAGCCCTCGCCGCCCACGCCCATGCGGTTCGTCCAGTTGCGGTTGAACGACGTGATCGCGCGCTGCCCCCTGGTGAGCGCGTCGGGGCCCTGGCCGAAGCACGGTCCGCACCAGGACTGGCGCACCTTGCCGCCGATCGAGCGGAACACCTCCGCGATCGATTCGCCCCCGAGGCGGGGCTCGGGCGTCTCGATCTTCTCGCGCACGCCACCCGAGCCAGGGAAGATCACGAACTCGCGCGCCGCACGCTCGCGGCCGCGCCCACGCGCCGCACGGATCACGAGCGCGGCCGAGAGCAGGTCGTCGTAGCCGCCGTTCGTGCACGAGCCGATCATCGCCTTGTCGAACTCGATGCGCTCGCGCGCGACCTCGTCCGCCGGGAACGCGTTCCCGGGACTGAACGGCTTCGCGATCATCGGCACGACCTCGGAGAGCGCGAGCGTCTCGTCGATCTCGAACGTCGCTTCGGCGCCCGGTGCGAGTCGCGGATAGGGCAGCGACGCCATGCCCTTGTCGCGGTACCAGCGCTCGGTGATCTCGTCCGCGGCGAAGATGCCGTTGAACGCCTCCGCCTCCGCCATCATGTTGCAGATCGTGTTGCGGTAGGCGATCGGGAGCTGGCGCTGCGCGTCGACGAACTCGACGCTCATCCCCTGCGACTGCTTCGCGCCCCAGCGGCGCAGCAGCTCGAGCACGATGTCCTTGCCGCTCACCCACGGCTGGAGCCGGCCCGAGAAGACGACGCGGCGCGCCCGCGGGACCGTCAGGTAGACGTAGCCGGTGCTCCAGCCGAACCCGAGTGTCGTCGAGCCGACGCCGATGCCGATCGCGCCGTAGGCACCGTAGGCCCGGCTGTGCGAGTCGGCGCCGGGGATGAGCATGCCCGGCATGACGAGGCCCTGCTCGGGAAAGTAGAAGTGGAAGATGCCGTCGCCCGGCGTCGCGTAGTACGGCTTCTCGATGCCGTGCTTCGCAGCGAACGCACGCCCGATCGAGGTCTGCTTGTCGTCCGCCTCGACGCCGGTGAAGACGAAGTGATCGTTCGCGATCGCGAGCTGGCGCGGCCAGATCGCGTCGCCGCCCGTGATCTGGTTGAACGTGTGGATCGCGAAGGGCGCGGTGCCGTCGCTTGCCGGCAGCAGGTCGGCGTAAACGCGCAGCGTCGCGCCCGGCCGCACCTCGGAATCGCGATCGACGCGGTGCGACCACACGATCTGCTCCGTCGTCGTGAGCGCGCGCGCGGTCGGCGCATCCGGCCAGACGAGGCGCGGCGGCGTCTCGACGCTGGCCCGGAACTCACGCCGGCCGATCGCGAAGATGCCGCCGGTGCGGCGGATCTCGTCCTCCTTGGGCGTGAGCGGCAGCGGCTCGTAGCGCTTGCCGCGCGTGACGTTGGCGAGCGCGCGCGTGTCGGGATCGAACGTGAGCTCGTCGCCTTCCTGGGCGTCCGCGACGGCCTCCGGACTCTGCACGACGTGGAGCCCGAGGTTGAACGCGTTGCGCCGGAAGATGTCGCCCATGTTGCTGCCGCACACGATCACCATCTCGAGGCCGGCTTCTTCGGCGACGCCCTTGAGGCCGGCGGGGCTCATCTCGCGCGAGCTTCCGATCGCGAAGCGGTCGCCGGCGATCAGGAACGTCTGGCCGGCGTGGACGCGCGCGCGAAAATCCGGCATGAGGTAGCGAAAACTCCCCGCCTTCCAGCGCTCATCGAGCGTCTCCAGGCTCTCGCTCACGCAGTCGGCCGCGGGTGTGATCTGGTCGGTGTCGATCGCGTCGAGCTTCTTCCCGGGCGTCCTGGGGTCCCAGAAGACGAGGGCCCGGCCGCGCACGAGCCGCGTGGGCGTCGACGGGGCAGCTGCTGCGCCGGACGGGGCTGGAGTCGCCGTGGCGGGCGTATCGAGATCCGCGCCGGGCTTGCGGCGCGCGGGCTGGAGCGTGTGCATGCGAGGTCCTCGGAAATCGATCGGGCCGATGGCGCGGCGATGAGTGCGGTCGGTGCGGATCGTGACGCATCCCCGGGGCGGCGGGCAAGGGCAGGCCGCGCGCTGCTAGACTGCGCCGCCGGCCACGCCCACGTTCTTTGAGGAGGAAGCACCCCGATGATCCGCAGCCGCCCGCTCGTGCTGCTCGCCGCATGCGCGCTCGCGCATCTCGCCGTCACCGACGTCCGCGCCGCGGCGGCAGCCCACGCGGCGGCGCCGGTCGCGCTGCCGGATACCGGCCTCTTCGCGCCGGTCGCGAAGCAGTATCGCGGGCGGCTCGAGCGGTTGCACGCGCTCCCCGCAGGCGAGGTGACCGCCGAGCGGCTCGATCTGCTGCTCGCGACGGGCCAGCCCGACGAGGCGGCGCGGATCGTCCCGCAGCTGCCGGCGGGCCATCCCCGGCGCACGGACTGGTGGACGGCGCGGGTGATGCTCGCGCGCCAGGACTTTTCGGGCGTGCCCGCGATCGTGGAGCACATCCTCGCCCTGGGTGACCGCGCGACGCCGCTCGAGCGCACGCTGCCCTACCGCTGGTTCGTCGCGTGCGACGATGGCGCTCGGCTCGATACGCTGACGCGCGCGGCGATCGCGCGTGCGGCGGCGGACCCCGGCGTCGTGCCCGAGCTGATCGCGGCCGGCAAGCTCGCCTACGACCGGCTCGACTACGCCCGGGCCGATTCCCTCTTCTCGCGCGCCAGCTCCGCGACGCCGCTCAACGACGGCCCGAGCGAATCGTTCGCCCTCGCCGCGCGCCAGCGCTCGCTCGCGCTCACCGGACTCGCCCTCGTCCAGCAGAAGCGCCGCGAGTGGGACCGCTCGCTCGTCACGCTGCGCGAGGCGCTCGAGGCCGACGGCTCGGACGAGGTCCTCATGGCGCTCACCGAAACGCTGATCCGCCTCGGGCGGACCGACGAGGCGATTTCGGCGGCCGAGTGGGCGGTGCGGCTCGCGCCCTACGACGACGCCGCGCACTACCTGCTCGGCAACGGCTACGCACGCAAGAACTACACGCAACTCTTCGCGGCCTATCGCGCCGCGTTCGCCGACGAGGCCGGCCGCGCCCGGATCGAGGCGGCCGACCGGCTGCTCGGCGACGGCCAGCGCGACGCGGCTCGTGGGGCCTACGCCGCGATCGTCGCCGCGCATCCCGGCTGGGCCGACGCGCGCGTGCGCCTCGCCTCGCTCGATTTCGAGGACGGCCGGTTCGAGGCGTCGCGCGACGGCTGCTTCGAGGCGTTGCGCGCCTGTCCCGAGTATGGCCGCGCGCACGCGGTGCTCGCGAAGGCGCTCGAAGGCCAGCGCTTCGTCGTCGACGTCCACCGCGCCGGCTACGAAGCGCGCTTCGCCGCCGCGCCGATGCCGGAGATTCCCGGGATCGAGAAGTTCGTCGTCAACTGGCGCGCACTCTCGCCGCGCCACCAGAAGCGCGTCGCACTCTCGATGGCGCCGTGGAAGGCGTTCATCCCGGTGCTCGTCGAGGGCGGCGCGACCTACTACATCAAGCCGGTCTACATGCTGCTGTCGGAGTGTCCCGCCCAGCGGACGCTGCGCGACCAGCGCATCAGCTACGACTCGCGGCTCTGGGACGACGTGCGCGGCTGCGGCGGCTACCACACGGTCACCGGCATCGAGGACGTCGAGCGTACGATCTTCGATCGCTACAACACCGTGCTCCACGAGTTCACGCACCAGGTCCACGCCGTGCTCACCGCCGACGACTCGCGCGCGATCCAGGAACACTACCGTGCCGCGAAGGCGCGCGACGACCGCACGCAGGACGGCTTCCTCTCGCGCTACGCGGGCGGCAGCGTGTTCGAGTACTTCGCCGAGGGCGCGAACGCGCTCGAGTCGCCGATGCGCGATGCCTACGACCCGCGCGAGATCGTGCGCGAGCGGCTCGACCGCATCGATCCCGACCTGCGCACGCTCGTCGAGGGCTTCATGGCGCGCACCGACGTGAGCGCGTCGTACCCCATCGCGTACGCGGCGGGCGGCGACGACGCCGTGGAGCGCGGCCGGATCGAGGAAGCCCTGCCGCTCTACCGCAAGGCGCTCGCGCGCGAGCCGGACAACGAGACCGCGCTCGTCTCGCTGGCGCGCGCGTACGAGCTCGGTGAACGCGCCGCCCAGGCCGAGTCCGTCGCGACGCTCGCGGTCGCGGCGCACCCCGCGAGCGGGCCCGCCCGCGTCGCGCTCGCCGATGCGCGCTGGCATGCGGGCCGCGCGCTCGCCGCGGTGCGTGACTCGCTCGCCGCGTCGCGGCCGCTCGTGCGCGCCGAAGACCGCTACCAGGTCGACGTCGAGCTCGGCGTGCTCGCGTGGACCGCTGG
>DATJXF010000106.1:0-17502 GCA_035500415.1 Candidatus Acidiferrales bacterium
ATGAACGCGCTGGCGAGGATCGAGGGGAAGGTCCACAGCGCCGAGGTCGCCGCCCGTCGCGCGTCCTCGGGCGTGAGGTTCGGATCGTGGATCACGCGCGTTCTCCGGGCCCAGACGTTGCGGGCGTGCGAAGCCGGGCGATAGTGTTCGACCCCCATGACAGCGTCAAGCAACGCACTCGCTCCCGGACTGCGCGCACTGTGCACGTTCGCCGCGGCGACGACGCGGCACCGACTTCACGAGGCCGCGAGCGCGCTGCGGGCCGCGCGGTCGACGCGCAGCACTCGCGTCGCCGCGGAGGAGACGAGCCTCATGCTGATGCTCTACGCGGGCTATCCCGCCGCGCTCGAGGGCCTGCGCGTGCTGAACGGGGTGTGGCCGGGGCGCGCGCGTCGCAGCCGTGAGGGCCCGCCCGCGCGCTGGCGCGCGGCGGGCGAGCGGTTGTGCGCGCGCGTCTACGGCCCCGCGTTCGCGCGGCTCGTGCCCGCAGTGCGGGCGCTGCATCCCGACCTCGGCGTGTGGATGATCGAGCACGGCTACGGCCGCGTGCTCTCGCGGCCGGGTCTTTCGGCGCGCGAGCGCGAGCTCGTCACCGTCGCCGCGCTCGCGGCGGCGGGCTGGCCACGCCAGCTCGCGAGCCACCTCCTCGGCGCGGCGCGCGTGGGTGCGTCCGCCGCCGAGATCGCGGCCGCCCGGCGGATCGGCGAGCGGGCGCTCGGGCGCCCGACGGGTGTGGCGCCGGCCCGGATGGGGGATGCACGCCCTCGCGGGCGGGCGACGCGCCCGTCGGCCCGCGCTCCGCGCCCGCGGCCATCGCGCACCGCGCGCGTGCGGCGTGCATCGCAACGCCGTGCGACCCCATCCCGACTGCGCTAGCATGTCGCCCTCCATGCGCCCCGACGGTTGTCCATGCCCGTGCCCGCTCATAGCGCCGCCTTCGACCCGGCGGGGCGTCGCGCGGTGACCGCTCGCACGCTGGCCGTCCGCGCCCGGGTCGAAGGTCGACCCGAAGCCCCGTACGACCGGATTCATGACGCGCTCACGCACGATCTGCTGACCGAGGGGCCCGTCGCGCGCGAGCGTTTCCCGGGGCGCTGGAACGACGCCGCCGCACTGCGCGCGCTCGTTGAGACGAAGCGCCGCCCGCTGCCCGTCGCGCTCGCCGCCGAGCTCTCGGAATACCATCGCCGCCTCGGCGCATCGCCCGCTTCGCTCGCCAACGTCGACCGGCTCGCGCGCGGCGAGGCGGTCGCCGCGGTCGCCGGCCAGCAGCCCGCGCCGCTTGTCGGACCGCTCTACGCGCTTCACAAGGTGGCTTCGACGGCGGGGATCGCGGCCGCCGTCACCGCGCGCACCGGCGCCGCGTGCGTGCCGCTCTTCTGGATGCACGGCGAGGACTCCGACTTCTCGGAGATCCGCCACGCCACGCTTTCCGACGCGAGCGGCGTCGTTCACGACCTCGCGTTGCCGGACGAGGCCCACCGCGAGGGAGGACTGGTCGGCGCGGTGGCGCGTGCGCCGCTCGCGACCCTCACCGCGGAGGCGCTCGCGCTCTGGCAGGGCCTGCCCGCGCACGGCGAGACCACGGCGCTGCTCCAGCGCGCGCTCGCCGCGGGTCGCGACCTCGGCGAGGCGACGAACGCGCTGCTGCTCGCGCTCTTCGCCGAGCCGGGGCTCGTGGTCGTGGATCCGCGCCTGCCGTCGATTCGTGCCGCGGCGCGCGAGATCCTCGAGCGCTACCTCGCGAACTCGGATGCGCTCGAACGCGCTGCGAAAGCCGCCGGCGCTCGGCTCGCGACGCTCGCCGGGCGGCAGCCGCTCTCGGATGCATCGCTCGAGTCGTTCGTTTTCCGCATCGAGGACGGCCGCCGCCAGAAACTCACCGCGGCCGAGGCGCGCGCGCACGGCACGCTGGTGACGCTGAGCCCGAGCGTGGCGCTGCGCCCTGCGGTGCAGGATGGCGTGTTCCCCACCGTCGCGATGGCGGTCGGCCCCGGCGAGATCGCCTACCTCGCGCAGCTCAAGGAGGTGTTCGAGGGTGTGAGCGTCCAGCCCGCGCTGCTCGTGCCGCGCTTCGGCGCCACCTGGTTGCCGGCGGAGGCGCTCGCGCTCATCGACGCGTGCGACGCCGAGCCGTGGAGCGTGGTCGCGAACGCCGACGCGGCACTCGCCCGGCTCGCCGAGCGCAACGTGCCGCACGATCTCGCGAAGCTGCTCGCGGACGCGCGCGACTCGGCGCTCGGCGGCCTCGCGCGCTTCGCCGAGGCGTCGCGGTCGCTCGACGGCAGCCTGCCGCAGATGGTCGAGTCGGCCCGCGGCAAGGTCGACTACCAGTTCGCCCGGCTGCACGAAGGACTCTCCGGCAAGGCGCGGGCGCGCCTCGATCGGGACCATCCGGCGTGGCGGAGGCTGCGCTACGTGCTCATGCCCGGTGACCGGCTGCAGGAACGCCGGCTCGCCTCGCTCGAGCCCGTCGTGCGCCGCGGCGCGAGCGTGATCGCGGACGTCGTGGAGCTCGCGGCCGAGCACGCCGGGCGCGCCGCGAGCGGCGTCCACGAACACTACCTGCTCGAGCTCGGCGCATGAGCGACGCGGTGTTCTTCGGGGCGCATCCCGACGACGTCGAGCTGACGTGCGGCGGGCTCGCGGCGCTGCTCGCCTCGCAGGGGCACGGCGTGGCGATCGTCGATCTCACTCGCGGCGAGCTCGGCACTCGCGGCGACGTCGAGGTCCGTGCGCGCGAGGCGAAGGCCGCGGCGGCCGCGCTCGGCGTCGCGACGCGCGAGTGCCTCGATCTGCCCGACGCCGGGCTCGACCGGCACGATCGCGCGCAGCTCGTCGCGGTGTCGTCGTGCCTGCGCCGCCACCGGCCCGCTCTCGTCGTCGCGCCCGATCGCGACGACGCGCACCCCGACCACGTCGAGGCCTCGCACCTGGTGACGCGCGCCTGCTACCTCGCGGGGCTCGCCCGCTACCCGGCGCTCGGCGAGCGCTGGCGGCCGTCGCGACTGCTCTACGCGCTCTACCGCGGCTCGGCCGCCCCGGGGCTCGTCGTCGACGTGACGGCCGTCTGGGACCGCCGCGCCGCCGCGGTCCGCGCACATGCGAGCCAGCTCGAGCCGTCGGCCGGGGCGCCCACCTACCTCACGGCGCAGAACTTCCTCGCCGAGATCGAAGCGCGCGCTCGCGTCTACGGCGCGCAGGCCGGCGGAACGTACGGCGAGGGCTTTCGCACCCGTGGCGCGCTCGCGATCTCGGATGCGCGCGCGCTGCTCGGCCACGGAGTCCTCGCGTGAGCCCGCGGCGCGCCCGGTCGGCCCACCGCCCGATCGTGTCCGGCTCCACCGCAGCGCCGGGGCGCAAGCGCGCGCACCCGAAGCGCCGCATCCGGATCGGCATCAGCTGCTACGCCCACTTCGGCGGCAGCGGCGTCGTCGCGAGCGAGCTCGCGCTCGAGCTCGCGCACCGGGGCTACGAAGTGCACATGATCGCGTCGCGCCTGCCCTTCCGGCTGCGCAGCTTCGAGTCCAACATCTTCTTCCACGAGTCCTCGCCGGCGTATTACCCCGTGTTCGAGGAGGCGCCGTCCAACCTCGCGCTCGCGGCGAAGATGGTCGAGGTGGTCGAGAACTATTCGCTCGACATCCTGCACGTCCACTACGCGATGCCGTTCGCGACCAGCGCCTACCTCGCACGCCAGATCCTGCTGCCGCGTCAGCTCGGCGTCGTGACGACGCTCCATGGCACCGACATCACTGTCGTCGGGGCGCAGCCGTCGTTCTTCACGGTGACCCGCTTCAGCATCAACTCGAGCGACCGCATCACCGCCGTGAGCCGGTTCCTGAAGGAACGCGCGGAGTCGACCTTCGGCATCACCCGGCCCATCGAGGTGATCTACAACTTCGTCGATCCGGTCGTGTTCGCCCCCCGGCGGCACGGCCGTCTGCGCCTGGCCGGCCCCGACACGAAGATCATGATGCACGCGTCGAACTTCCGTCCGGTCAAGAACATACCGGTGGTCATTCAGACGTTCGCTGAGGTCCGCAAGCAGATCCAGGCCAAGCTCGTGATGGTCGGAGACGGGCCCGAAAAGGCAGGCGCCGAGCAGCTCGCCCGCGAGCTCGGGGTGCACCGCGACGTGCTATTCCTCGGCAATCAGGACTGTATGGAGGAACTGCTGCCGCTGGCCGATGTCTTCTTATTGCCGAGCTCGTCGGAGAGCTTCGGGCTCGTGGCCCTCGAAGCCATGAGCGCCGAAGTGCCGGTCATCGCCTCGAATGCAGGCGGACTGCCGGAGGTCGTCGAGCACGGTTTCACCGGGTTCCTGCACGATCCTGGCCACATCGCCGGCTACGTGAGTTCGGCGCTCAAGCTGCTGACCCACGAGCCACTGCGCCGCACCATGGGTCGGCGCGGCCGCCGCGTCGCTCGCGAGCGATTCACGGCGGACGAGATGGTCGCGCGATACGTGCGCGTGTACGAGTCGCTGCGCTAGCGCCCGCGACGGCGGGCGGACGAGCGGAAGGTCGGCATGCTGGGCAGACCGAGACGTCTGGCGATTCTGGCGGAAGGCAGCTTCAACGCGACCGACGCGAAGAGTGCGGTCGGCGTGCTGCGCTACCGCGCCGAGGAAGTGGTCGCGGTCATCGACTCCGCCCGGGCGGGACGCACGGCGCAGTCCTGCGCGGGCGTGGGCGGTGACGTGCCCGTCGTCGGCAACCTCGAGGCCGCGGCCGCGTTCGATCCCGATTCGCTCCTCATCGGCATCGCGCCGCAGGGCGGCTCGCTGCCCTCGTCGTGGCGCGGTGTCGTCGCCGAGGCGCTCATGCGCGGCTGGGACGTGCTCGCCGGGCTGCACACGTTCCTTGCCGACGACCCCGAGCTCGCCGCGCTCGCCGAAGCGAAGGGGTGCCGCATCCTCGACGTGCGCCGCCCGCCCGAGGGCCGGCCGATCGCCGCGCGGCGCGCGGCCGGCGTCGACGCGCTGGTCGCGCTCACCGTCGGCTCCGACTGCAACGTCGGCAAGATGACGGCCGCGCTCGAGATCCACGCGTTCCTCGAGAAGCGCGGCGTGAAGACCGCGTTCGTCGCGACGGGCCAGACCGGCATCTTCATCGCCGATCGTGGCGTCGCGATCGACGCCGTGCCCGCGGACTTCGCCGCCGGCGTCGTCGAAGGGCTCGTGCTCGAGGCCGCACGCGATGCGGACATCGTGCTCATCGAGGGCCAGGGGGCGCTCCACCATCCGGCGTACTCCGGGGTCACGCTCGCGCTGCTCCACGGATCGTGCCCCGATGCGCTCATCCTCTGCCACCAGGTCGGACGCACGCACCTCAAGATCTCCGACGCGATGCCGGCCCCGCGCATCCGCTCGATCTCCGAGCTCGTGCGCGACTACGAGCGCGCCTCGGGCTGGCTCCACCCCGCGCGCGTGCTCGGCGTCGCGCTCAACACGATGCACCTCGAGGAGACGGAGGCGCGCCGCGCGCTCGAGCACGAGGCCAACCTCACCGGCCTCACGGTGACCGACCCGGTGCGCTACGGCGCCGAGCCGCTCGCCGTTGCGCTGCTGCGCCGGCACGAGGAGAGGAAGCGGCGTGCGGCTTCGGCATGAGACGCTGACGCTGTCCACGCGGTTCGAGTTCCGGATCGCGCACGGCGCGCACCAGCGCTACGAGAACACGCTGGTCCGGATCGAGCACGAGGGGATCGAGGGGATCGGCGAAGCGGCGCCGTCGCACTACTACGGCGAGACGCCCGCGCTGGTGCGCGAGGCGCTGGCGACGTGGGCGCCGCACCTCGGCGACGATCCGTTCGCGCTCGACGCCATCGGGGCACGCCTGGACGCGGTGCTCGCCGGGCAGGATGCCGCGCGCGCCGGGCTCGAGATGGCGCTGCACGACTGGATCGGCAAGCGGCTGGGTCAGCCGGTGTGGCGGCTGCTCGGGCTCGATCCCGCGCGCGCCCCGCGCTCGTGCGTGACGTTGGGCATGGCCGATCCCGAGGAGATGGAGCGCAAGCTCGAGACCGTGCTCGACTTCCCGATGATCAAGGTCAAGCTCGGCGGGCCGGGCGACGTCGACAACCTGCGACGCGTGCGCGCACGCTATCGCGGCCAGCTGCAGGTCGACGCGAACGCGGCGTGGTCGCCCGCGGACGCCGTGCGCGTGCTGCGCCAGATCGAACCGCTCGGCATCGAGCTCGTCGAGCAGCCGGTCGCGCGCGGCGACCTCGACGGGCTGCGCTGGGTGAGGGATCGCAGCCCGGTCCCGGTGTTCGCCGACGAGAGCTGCCATCATCTCGCCGACCTCGGCGCCCTCGCCGGGCGCATCGACGGCATCAACCTCAAGATCATGAAGACCGGTGGCATTCGCGAGATGCTGCGGATGATCCACGCCGCGCGCGCCCACGGCCTGCGGATCCTGCTCGGCTCGATGGTCGAGACGAGCCTCGCGCTCTCGGCGGCCGCACAGCTCGCGCCGCTCGCGGACTACCTCGACCTCGACGGCCACTGGCTGCTGGCGGAGGATCCGTTCGACGGCGCTCCGGGCGAGCGGGGCGCGATCGTGCTCTCCGACCGTCCGGGTCTCGGCGTGCAGCCGGTGGCGGTCACGGGACGCGCATGACGCTGCGCCTGAAGGCCTACGTCGCGCTCACGGCCGCCGTCGCCACGGCGCTGCTCGCGACGCACGTGTCCGGCGCGGTGGAGCAGCGCTGGCCGCACATCCTCGCGTGGCTCGTCATCTGCCTCGTCTCCGAGACGATGTGGAGCAAGTCGATCTCGGGCGACGCGACGTGGAGCCTCGCGGCGACCGCCGGCCTCTCGTCGGTCGCGCTGTGGGGGCCGGAAGCCGGCATGTGGATCTCGGGGCTGAGCACGATCGTTGCGGATCTGTTCGTGCAGCACAAACCCGCGGTGCGCGCCGCGTTCAACGGCTCGCAGATCGTGATCACGTCGTGGCTCTCGGCTCTCGTGTTCGCGGCGCTGGGGGGAAGGGCCGCACTGCCGATCGCCTCCGGTCCCGCGACGCTCGACCGCGCGCTCTCGACGTCGCTCGTGATGCCGTTCGCGGCGATGATCGTCGTCTACTTCGGGCTCAACCGCGCGATGGTGTCGCTCGCGGTCGCATGGTCGTCGGGCACCGAGTCGCCCCGCTCGTGGTGGCGCGTGCTCCGCGAGGACTGGCTGTACATGGCGAAGCTCGAGGTCGACGCGGCGTCGTTCCTGCTCGTGCCGCTCATGGTGATCTCGTTCACCGCCGTCGGCTATCCGGGCGTGTTGCTGTTCTACGCGCCGCTCTTCATGCTGTTCCAGTCCGATCGCCGCTTCAACGAGCTGCAGCGCGCCCACGAGGAGAACGTGCGCATGGCCACGATGGCGGTGAAGGGCGAGATCGCGGCGAGCATCGGCCACGACCTCAACAACGCGCTCGTCGGCATCACCGGCCCCGCGCAGCTCATCCTGCGCGCCCTCGGCCGCAAGAACTACGACGACCTCGAGCGCCACACGAACAAGATCCTCGAGCAGTCGAAGGTCGTCGCCGAGTTCGCGAAGGGACTGTCCGACTACACGCGCAAGGAAGTGCATGTCGAGCCCATGGACCTGAACGGCCTGCTCATGACGACGATCGAGTTCATCAAGGGCGACAAGCGCTTCCGAGCCGTGGAGTGGGAGATCGAGCTCGATCCCGCGCTGCCGGAGTTCAAGGCCGACGTCGGCCAGATCCAGAGCGTGTTCCTCAACCTGTTCGTGAACGCCGCCGACGCGATGGGCACGCAGCAGTCGCGCCGCGCGATCCAGGTGCGCACGCGACTCGATTCGCCGGGAGGCTCGGCCCGGGTCGACATCGCCGACTCCGGCCCCGGCATCAGGCCCGAGCACCTGCCGCGCATGTTCGAGTTCATGTTCACGACCAAGCCGAAGGGGCACGGCTTCGGGCTCTCGAACTCGCAGCGCGCGATCGCGAACCACGGCGGGCAGATCAGCGTCCAGAGCGTGCCCGGCGAGGGCGCACACTTCACCATCCTGCTGCCGGTGCGCGGGCGGGGGCCCTTGAGCTGAGCCCGCCGCCGCGAGCGCACGCGGAGGGCGCAACGGCGCGCCCGCTCGAGGCCACCGTGCGCCGCGTCGACTTCGGCGGCGTCGCGCTCGTCACCGAGGGCGGCCTGCGTCTCGACGCGATCGCGCGCGGGCGCCTCATGGGCGAACGCAAGTCGCTCGGCAACGCGGTCGTCGTGGGCGACCGGGTCACGCTCGAGTGGGAGGGCGATCGCGCGATGATCTCGGCGGTCGCGCCGCGCCGCAGCGCGTTCTCGCGCCGCGCGAGCGGTGAGCGCGACGCCGAACAGGTGGTCGCAGCGAACCTCGACCAGGTCGCGATCGTCGCCGCGCTCCGCCGCCCCGAGTTCCGCCACGGCCTCGTCGATCGCGTGCTCGCTCAGGCTCACGTCTGCGGCGTTCCCGCCATCCTCGTGCTCAGCAAGCTCGACCTGGGTGATGCGCCCGAGGCGGCGGCGCTCGCCGCCGACTACGCTCCGGCCGGCGTGCGGACGCTCGCGACGTGCGCGGCAACGGGCGAGGGCGTGGGGGAGCTGCGCGAAGCCTGCATCGGCCGGCGCACGTTGTTCGTCGGACACTCGGGCGTGGGCAAGAGCACGCTGCTCGAGCGGCTCGCGCCCGGCCACGAGCTGCTGGCCGGCGAGGTCAACGAGCGGACCGGCAAGGGGCGCCACACCACGACCGCGGCGCTCCTGCTCCAGCCCGAGCCCGGGCTCGAGCTGATCGACACGCCCGGCGTTCGCGCGTTCGCGCTCTGGGGCATCGATGCGGACTCGCTCGAACGGCACTATGCGGAGTTCGGGCCGTTCCTCGGGGCCTGCCGCTTCGGCGACTGCCGGCACGATCGTGAGCCCGGCTGCGCGCTGCAGACGGCGCTCGAGCGCGGCGAGATCCCGGCGCGGCGCTGGGAGTCCTTCCTGCGCCTGCGCGACGAGCTCTCGGGCGGCCCCGGAGCGCGCGGGGAGCGGACCTCGGCGCGGAGCTGAAGGCCGGGGGGGGGCGTGCGAGGAGGTGCGCCCCGCCGGGGCCGCGCCGGGCGCCGCCCCCGCGCCCCTCCGACGCGCCCGCGGACGCTGCGCTATCCTCCGGTCCGCCATGGCATCGTCCCCGGCCTTCAATCCGGCGCTCGAAGCGCTCCAGTGCCACGACTGCGGCGCGAGCTGCGACCTCGGCCAGCCCCGCAACGTCTGCCCGGCGTGCGGCCGGCCGCTCGTCGCGCGCTACGACCTCGCGCGCGTGCAGCGCGAGGTGACCCGCGAGACGCTCCACCGCCACGGCACGGATCTCTGGCGCTATCGCGCGGTGCTGCCGTTCGCGCCCGACTTCGCCGCCGTTCGCCTGGGCGAGGGAGGCACGCCGCTGCTGCCGCTCACGCGGCTCGGCCCGGACCTGGGGCTCGCGGAGTTGTGGATCAAGGAAGAGAGCGGCAACCCGACCGGATCGTTCAAGGCGCGCGGACTCGCGCTCGCCGTGAACGGCGCGCTGGCGTTCGGCGTGCGCGGCATCGCGCTGCCGAGCGCCGGCAACGCCGGTTCGGCGGCAGCAGCCTATGCCGCCGCCGCGGGGCTGCCGTGCCGCGTGGCCGTGCCCGACGACACGCCGGAGGCGTTCGTGCTCGAGGCGCGCGCGTTCGGCGCGGAGGTGAGGCTCGTGCGTGGGACCATCGCCGACGCCGGCCGCGCGATCGCGGAGTGGGCCCCGGCGCCGCAGTGGTGGAACGTCGCGACGTTCAAGGAGCCGTTTCGCCTCGAGGGCAAGAAGACGCTCGGCTACGAGATCGCCGAGCAGCTCGGCTGGCGGCTGCCGGACGTCATCCTCTATCCGACCGGCGGTGGAACGGGTCTGGTCGGCATGCACCGCGCGTTCGCCGAGCTCGCGGCGCTGGGCTGGACGGACGGCGAGGAGCCGCGTCTCGTCGCGGTGCAGGTGGCCGGCTGCGCGCCGATCGTGCGCGCCTACGACGCGGGCGCCGCGCGTGCGGAGAGCTGGGCGAACGCCGCGACGGTCGCGAGCGGCCTGCGCGTGCCCTCGCCGTTTGCGGACACGTTGATCCTCGAGGCGGTACGCGCGAGCCGCGGTCTCGCGATCGCGGTCTCCGAGGACGACCTGCTTGATGCGATGAACGATCTCGCGCAGCTCGAGGGGCTCTTCGCCTGCCCCGAGGGCGCGGCGACGCTCGCGGCATTGCGGCAGCTGCGGCGCAGCGGCGAGATCGCGGCAGGCGCGCGCATCGTCATCTACGACACGGGCAGCGGCCTCAAGTACCCCGAGGCCTGGCGCGCCGCGCTCGCGCGTCGGGCCCCGGGCGTCGAGGCATTGCGATGAGGCGCTCCCGGCTCCGCGTCCTGCTCGCTTCGGCGAGCGCGATCGCGGCATCGGCCGTCCTGCTCGCATCGGGCGGACGCGCGCACGCCGCCCGGGCGGCCGCGACGGCCGCGCCTGCGCCGCACGTCCTCGTCACGACGCTCACCGGCGTCGTCTCGCCGGTCATGGAGGAGGCGCTGGCGCAGGCGCTCGAGCGCGCCGAGCGCGAGAACGCGGCGGCGCTCGTGCTCGAAATCGACACGCCCGGCGGGCTCGAGTCGAGCATGCGCGACATGGTCGAGAAGCTGCTCGCCTCGCCGCGGCCGGTGATCGCGTGGGTGACCCCGTCCGGGGCGCACGCGGCGTCGGCGGGGGTGTTCATCGTCATGGCGTGCGACGTCGCGGCGATGTCGCCCGGCACGAACATCGGCGCCGCGACGCCGATCTCGATGAGCGGCCCCATGGATTCGACCCTCGCGCGCAAGGCCACGAACGACGCCGCCGCGTTCGCCCGCACCGTGGCCGCGCAGCGCGGGCGCAACGAGGCGTGGGCGGAACGCGCCGTGCGCGAGGCCGTCGCGATCGACGAGCGCGAGGCCGTGCACCAGCACGTCGTTGACTTCGTCGCGGGTGATCTCGACGACCTGCTCGCGAAGGCCGACACGCTGACCTGGCGCCGCGGCGCCCTCGCACGTCACCTCGGCACCCGCGGCCTCGCGGTCACCCGCATCGAGCCAGGCATCCGCGAGCGGCTGCTCGGGCGGCTCGCCGATCCCAACGTCGCCTACCTGCTCATGATGCTCGGGTTCTACGGCCTGCTGTTCGAGCTGCAGAACCCGGGCGCCGTGCTGCCCGGCGTGGTCGGCGGCATCTGCCTGCTGCTCGCCTTCTTCGCGCTCTCGACCCTGCCGGTCAACTCCGCCGGCGTCGCGCTGCTCGTGCTCGGGCTGGCGTTCCTGCTCGCGGAGATCAAGGTGCACAGCCACGGCCTGCTCGCGCTGGGCGGCGCGATCGCGCTCGCGCTCGGCTCGCTCATGCTGTTCCGACCGGGCACCGTGAGCGTGTCGTGGCCGTTCGTGCTCGTCGGCACCGGCACGACCGTCGTCTTCTTCGTCGCGGTCGTCGGCGCGGGCGTGCGCGCCCGCCGGCTCCCGGTCGTGACCGGCGCGGCGGGGCTCGTCGGCCGGCGCGGCGTCGCGCTCGAGCGGCTTGCGCCCGAGGGCCGTGTCCGGATCGGCGGCGAGGTGTGGGCCGCCGCCTCGGCTGTGCCGCTCGATCCCGGCGTCGCCGTCGAGGTGCTGAAGGTTGAAGGACTCCGACTCGAAGTGAAGCCCATACTCCAGGAGGGATGATCATGGGTGCAGCAGCATTGCTGGGCGCGTTCCTCGTCTTCCTGTTCCTCGTGATCCTGTTCAACGCGGTGCGCGTCGTGCGCGAGTACGAGCGCCTGGTGGTCTTCCGACTCGGGCGGCTGCACGGCGAGCGCGGTCCCGGCCTCGTGCTGCTCTGGCCGATCATCGAGCGTGCGATCAAGGTGGGGCTGCGCACCGTCACGATGGACGTGCCTCCCCAGGACATCATCACGCGCGACAACGTCTCGGTGAAGGTCAACGCGGTGATCTACTTCCGCGTGATCGACTCGAAACAGGCGATCGTCCAGGTCGAGAACTTCCTCTACGCGACGTCGCAGATCTCGCAGACGACGCTGCGCTCGATCCTCGGTCAACAGGAGCTCGACGAGCTCCTCTCCGAACGCGAGAAGCTGAACCTCGCGCTCCAGCAGGTGATCGACCGCCAGACCGAGCCGTGGGGCGTCAAGGTCACGAACGTCGAGGTGAAGAACGTCGACCTGCCTCAGGACATGCAGCGGGCCATCGCCCGCCAGGCCGAGGCGGAGCGCGAGCGGCGCGCCAAGGTGATCAACGCCGAGGGCGAGTTCCAGGCCGCGCAGCGCCTCGCCGAGGCGGCCGCCGTGATCGCCAAGGAGCCGGCGGCGCTGCAGCTGCGCTACCTCCAGACGCTCGCGGAGATCGCGACCGAGAACAACTCGACGACGATCTTCCCGGTGCCCATCGACCTGCTCGCGGGACTGACCGCGGCGCTCCCGAAACGCAGCTGACGGACGGGCCGGGGCGCGGCAAAGGCGCCCCGGCGCTCCATCACCGGCTCGGGCACGTTCACCGATGCGCGTCCTGCTGACCGGCGCGAGCGGGCTGATCGGCGCGCGGCTGGTCGCGGCGCTGCACGCGCGTGGCGACCAGCCGGTCCGGCTCGTGCGGCGTGTCGCCGCCGCGCCCGACGAGATCGCGTGGGATCCCGCCAACGGGCGGCTCGATCCCGCGACGCTCGCCGGCGCGGACGCGGTCGTGAACCTCGCCGGCGAGTCGCTCGGCGCGCGGCGCTGGACGCCGGCGCGGCGGCTCGCCCTGCGCGAAAGCCGGCTGCGCGCGACGCGCACGCTCGTGCGCGCGCTCGCCGCGGCGCGGCCGGCGCCTCGTGTGCTCGTCTCGGCCTCGGGCGTCGGCATCTACGGCGACCGCGGCGACGAGTGGCTCGACGAGCGCTCGAGCGCGGGTGCGGGATTCCTCGCCGCGATGGCGGGCGAGTGGGAGCGTGCGGCGATCGAGGCCGAGGCCGCGGGCACGCGCGTCGTCCGCGCGCGCATCGGTCTCGTGCTCGCACGCGAGGGCGGCGCGCTGGGGGCACAGTTGCCGCTCTTTCGGGCCGGTCTGGGCGGGCCGCTCGGCAGCGGGCGGCAGTGGTGGAGCTGGATCTCGATCGACGACCTCGTCGCCACGCTGCTCCACGCCATGGACCGCGACGACGTGAGCGGCGTGCTGAACGCCGTCGCGCCCGCGCCCGTCCGGCAGGCCGAGTTCGCCCGCGCGCTGGGCCGCGCGCTCGGCCGGCCCGCCTGGCTGCCCGCACCGGCGTTCGCGCTGCGGCTCGCGCTCGGACGAGGCGTCGCCGACGAGCTGCTGCTTTCGGGTCAGCGCGTGCGCCCCGGGGCGCTGCTCGGCTCCGGCTTCGGGTTCGGCGATCCCGAGCTGGGCGCCGCGCTCGCCCGGTTGCTCGCGGGGAGGGCGGGCCCGAAGTGAGGCGGTGACGGCCGGGGAGGCCCCGGGCGGGGCGGGCCTGCACGCGGCCCGCACGGCCTTGCAGCGGGCGAACGATCCACGCTACGCTGCGCCCGTGCGCTCTCCCATGCGAACGTTCGTGGTCCCGGCCGTGACCCTCGTGCTCGTGGGCTGCTCGGCGGGCCCATCGCCGGATGCGTCGCCGCAGGCCGCGAGTCCGCCACCCGCTCCCGCCGCGTCGCAGGTCGTCTCGGGGGCGCCCGACACCGCAGGCTCCGTGCCCGGATTGCCGGACTCGCCCTACATCTTCCGCTTCCGCCAGACCGAGCCGGGCAGCAGCGCGTTCAATTATCGCGATCGCGACCTGTCGTTCTACTTCCGACCGTCGCCGACCGCACTCTTCTTCCATGTCCAGAACCTGCAGGGCCGGCCCGTCATCATCGACTGGGACCACTCCCAGTTCATCGACGTGAACGAGCGAACCTACAAGATCGCGCACAGCACGACGCGCTGGCGGGACCGCTACTCGCCACTGGCGACGACACAGGTTTCGCCGCAGCAGGACTACAGCGACTTCATGTTCCCGGTCGATTACCTGATGGACCCGGGCGCGACGTCCGATCCGGACGCCCAGCCGCACCTGCCGCTCATCCCGCTGGACGGCAGCGCGCCCACCTACTCGGGCAAGACCTTCGGCGTCGACCTCGTGTTCATGGTCGAGGACCGTCCCCGCACGTACTCGTTCCGCTACGAGGTTCTGAGCGTCATCCCGCGCTGATCGGGCCCGGCTGCGGTAGGATGGAGGCGCCGGCGGGGAGCCCGCGCCGGCCACCGGGCGTGATTCCGCCGTGCTCCGGGGCGAGGAGGTGTCGCATGCTCCGTTCGACCGCCAGCGGCCCGCCTGCGTTCGCCGCGGGGTTCGGACTGCTCCCGGCCGCGTTCGCCGCGCTGGGCGCCCTGGCCGCACCGCACCCCGCGCAGGCCGGCCACCTCGCGACGCGCTACCACATCGTCGACCTCGGCGGGCCCCCCGCCGGCAGCGCCGGCTACGCGGTGAACTCGGACGGCGTCGTCGCCGGCTATCAGCTCCTCGGTTTCGAGATGCCGCACGCCGTGCTGTTCGAGGACGGTCACATCATCGACCTCGGCACGCTCGGGGGCGACGCCAGCCTTGCGAGCGGAGTCGCCAGGGGCGACCGCGCGGTCGGCTGGGCACGATTGCCGGACCAGAACCGGCACGCGTTCTTGTGGCAGGACGGCGTGATGAACGACCTCGGAACGCTCGGCGGCTCGTGGAGCACCGCGAATGCGATCAGCGACTCCGGCCTCGTCGTGGGCGGGAGCCTGGTCCCGGGCGACACGGTCGAGGTGCCGTTCGTCTGGACGGCTTCGGCCGGCATGCAGGCGATCCCCGTGCCGGGCGTCTCCGGCGGCGAAGCGATCGGCGTCAACGACGCGGGCGACGTCGTCGGCTCGTTCCTCGACAACAGCGGCACGCTCGAGGCGTTCCGACTGCGCAACGGCGTCGTCCAGGTGCTGCCTTCGCTCGGGCCCTATGCCACCAAGGCCTACGGCGTCAGCAACACCGGCGACATCGTGGGCTACTCGTACAACAACGAGTCCCATCCGTCGTTCCATGCGGTGCTCTGGCGCGACGGCGTGCTGCACGATCTCGGCGCGCTGGTGAGCGACCACAGCGGCGCGATGGCGGTGAACGATTCCGGCGTCGCCGTCGGCCTGTCGTACGACGCCGGCTTCACCATGGTCGCCGTGGCCTTCGCCGACTCGCAGGTCGTCGACCTGAACGGCTTCCTGCCGCAGGGGACGGCCTGGCACCTCGACACCGCGTACGGCATCGCAACCTCGGGCGAGATCACCGGCTCGGGCACGCTGAACGGGGCGACGCGGGCGTTCACGCTCGTGCCCGATCCGCCGCTGCCCCCTGCGCCGGAGCGTCTCGCGCTGCGTGCGTGGCCGCTGCCCATGCGCGAGGCGGGCACGCTCGAGCTCGACCTGCCGAAGAGCGCGGACGTGAAGCTCGCGCTCTACGACCTTGCGGGCCGCCGCCTCGCCGAGCTCGCGCGCGGCACGTTCGGTCCCGGACGCGTGACGCTGCCGGTTCCGGCAGCGGCGCTGGCGGCGCGCAGCGGCGTCTACTGGGTGCGGCTCGAGACCCGCCTGGGCTCGAGCACGGTTCGCATGGTCATCGCCCGCTGAACCCGTGCGGCGCTGGCGCGGCGCCCTCGACGCCCAGCTCCCCGCCGGCGCGCCTCAGGGCGCCGGGACGACCGAGAGCCCGGAACGCCGCATGCGCCACCTGCGGCGCAGGTCGTCCGCGCCCGCAGCGGCGTAGAGCACGACGAGCGGCTCGATCGGCACGCGCATGCGCAACGCGCCCCAGTAGACGACCGCGGTCAGCGTGAAGGCGCCGATCACGAGCAGCGGGAGCGAGAGGAAGAGCGCCTTCGGCCCCGCGAGCGAGCGAACCGCGCCCCAGATCGCGAGCGGCAGGATCAGCAGCGACCAACCGAGGAGCGGGTCCAGCCTCCCGCGGAGGCGGGCGAGCGCACTGCCCGAGGCCTGCCAGCGCCCGGTCAGTGCGCCGCCCTCGCTCGTCAGGCGCCAGAAGCGGCCCAGCTTCGCGACCGCCATCGTCGGCCACTGCGCGACGTGAGCGCGCAGGAAATCGACCGCCATCTCGCCCGAGAGCCGGTCGGCCTGCACTTCGTCGAGCCCGCGGTAGCGCGACGCCCACGGCTCGATGTTGTAGACGCTCTCCGCGCCCCCCCGCCGCGCCGGATCGGTCCAGATGAGCGGATTGTTGGCGTCGAAGAGCGCGCGCCCGCCTCCGGTCGTGACCGGCACGAACGCGTGCATCACGCGCGCGTTCCGCAGCGTCCACGGTGCGACCACGAGCGCGACGCCTGCCGCGAGCAGCGCGACCTGCCGCAGCCGGTCGCGATTCGTGACCGTGAGCCCGAGCGGCACCCACGCCCACGCCGCGACGAGCGGCGGCAGGAGCAGAGCGTTGGGCCGCGTGAGCACGGCGGCGCCCCAGAGCAGGCCGGCGCCGAGCGCGCGAGCCGGTCGCGGCGTCTTCACCCAGTCGGCGCTCGCCGCGAGCGCGAGCAGCATCACGAAAGCGAAGGTCGTCTCGGTGAGCAGGTAGGCGCTGAAGAAGATCAGCATCGGGTGGATCGCCGCGAGCAGGCCGGCGATGCGGGCGACCGAGCTTCCGAAGGTCGCGCGCGCGAACGAGGCGAGCAGCACCGGCAGCAGGCCGCCGAGGGCGCACTGCGCGACCAGCGCGAGGAAGACGTCGTGTCCGACGGCGCGATAGACGAGCGAGATCAGGAACGGATAGAGCGGCGGGCGGAACGCGGTCGGGTAGGTGCCCGCGGCCCAGTGAACGTGGAAGCCGACGCCGCGCGCCAGATTCCAGCCGATCTCGTCGTACGAGATGCCGTCGTTGACGGGAATCGGGTGCCGGCCGAGCGCGAGCCAGGTGTAGAGCGCGCGTACGGCGAACCCGGTCGCGAAGAGCAGCAGCCCGGGCCACGGCACGCCGCGCGCGCCGTGCGGCCGGCGCGCGGGGTCGGACGGAGGTCGGGGCGCGAGGCGGATCATGTCGTTCCGGGGGAGTCTAGCAGAGCATGCCGCCGCGGCGGCCGCGCGGCGCGATTGCCGGTCCGGCGCGGGGCCGCTAACGTCGCCGCCATGCCCCCGTTCCGCGTCGCGTTCGTGCAGGGCGCTCCGAAGTTCGGCCGCACCGCGGAGAACCTCGAGCGCGGCCTCGCGCTCGCGGCCACGGTCGATGCCGAGCTCGTCGTGCTGCCCGAGCTGTGGTCGAGCGGATACGTCTTCAGCTCGCACGCCGAGGTCGATGCGCTGGCCGAGGATGCGGAACGCGGCGCGACGGCGCGCGCGCTGACGGCCGCGGCGAAGCGCGAGCGCCGCCACTACGTCGCCGGGTTTCCCGAGCGCGCTCGCGGCCGGCACTACAACAGCGCGCTGCTCGCCGGGCCCTCGGGCGTGCGCGCCGTCTACCGCAAACTCCACCAC
>DATJXF010000107.1:0-11223 GCA_035500415.1 Candidatus Acidiferrales bacterium
GAGCAGGTTGTGATGGAAGACGGGAACGAGCGCCCAGGGATCGCCGCGACGGATCGAATCGTGGTAGAGCCCCGGCACGTCCGAGCCCGGCACGTCTCCCGAGCGCACGCGGCCGCAGACGTGGCGCTCGATCGTCTGCAGCCGGCAGTCGGCGAGTTCGCCGCGCCAGCGGCGCCGGGCCGCGTGGAGCAGATCGACGTGATGGCGCGGCAGCGCCAGCGTGACGCCGTGAACGAGCGCGCGAGCCGCGAGGAACGGCGCGTCGTACGACTTGCCGTTGAACGTGACGAGCACCTCGAAGCCGCGCGATTGTTCGTGCACGGCGCCGAGCAGCGCGGGCTCCTCGGCGTAGTCGCGCGCGAAGTACTGGCGCAGCACGAAGTCGTCGCCGTTCCAGTGCATGGTCCCGGCGAGAAAGACGGGACTCGACGACAGACCGCACGTTTCGAGATCGAGGAACAGCACGCGCTCGAGCCCCATCGCGGCGAGCGAGGCGAGCTCGGACTCGCCCGGGGGCGGCGTCGGCAGCCGGCCCCAGTGATCGCGACGGCGCTCGATGTCGCCGCGCAGCCGCTCGTGCACGTAGACCGCGCGGCCGCGGGCGTCGCGCCACTCGCCGCCCGGCAGGAACGCCTCGACACCCTCGTGCGCGCGCGGGGTACGTGCACGGCGCTTGCGGGCGCGCGGGTCGGCGCCGGCCGCCTCGGGGCTCGAGGCGGGCGCCGCCGGCGCGCCGGCGTTCGCCCGACGCGAGCGCACGAGCTCGCCCAGGCGGGCGCGCAGCGGCTCGGCGGAACGCGGGCTCACGCCCGCTCGCTCAGCAGCACGAGCCGGCGGCTCTCGGTGCCGAACGCCTGCCGGTCGGGCCCGCCCCAGACCTCGCGCACGATCAGCCCGTGGCGGCGCAGCAGCGCCGAGAGCTCGGCGCAGGTGTACGCGCGCAGCCGGTACTCCTTCGTCACCTGGGGGCCGCCGCCCGGTTCGATCAGGATCTGGCGCGAGACGATGCGCGACTCGATGAGCTCGATCGAGGTCTCCTCGACGAACAGCGCTCCGTCGTCGCGCTGCGTCCAGGTGCGGTTCTGCGGATGGGTGAGCAGCCAGTCGCGGCTCGCCATGTCGATCAGGAACCGCCCGCGCGGCGCGAGCGCCTGCGCGACGCCGGCCAGGACCTTTTCGTTCTCATCGTCGGAGAAGTAGCCGAACGACGTGAAGTAGGAATAGATCCCTGCGAACTCGCCCGCATAACCCAGCGCGCGCATGTCGCCCTGCTCGAGCCGGAGCGTCAGGCCGTCGCGCGTGGCCGCCTCGCCCGCGAGCTCGAGGTAGCGCGTGTTGAAGTCGACGCCGGTCACGCGGTAGCCGCGCGCCGCCATGCCGAGCGCGTGCCGGCCGATGCCGCACGCGAGATCGAGCACCGTAGCGCCGCGCGGGAGCGCGAGCGCGCCCTCGATGAAGTCGACCTCGGACGACGTGCGCTCGGGCGTGAAGGTGGGGCCGTAGATGCGCAGGTAGTCGTCGTCGAAGAACGCGACCGGCCATTCGTGGGTGAGCGGCGCCATGGAGTTCCTGTGCGTTCGAAGCGGAAGCCGGGTGTGCGGCCGGGTGTGATCGGCGGGCCGGGAGTGTAGCGCAAGCGTCGGACGAGGCCCGCGCGCCGGGCGGCCCCCTAGGCTCGATCAGAGGACGCCGCGCGCCACGTCGCGAGCAGCGCGCGCGCGGCGTCCTTGCCCGGGATCGCCCGTGCGGACTTCATCGCGTCCAGGTCCTGCTGCTGTGCGGGCCGGAAGATCGGCAGGCCCACGCACGCCGGGCAGCCATCGCCGCACGGGCAGCCTTCGAGGTGCGCGCGCGCCGCCTCGGCCAGCTCGCCCAGCCGCGCCCAGCCCTGCTCGGCGAAGCCGAGGCCGCCCGGATAGCGGTCGAAGAGGAAGATCGCGGGCCGGCCGAGGTTCGATGAATCGATCATGCCGCCGAGATCGTACGGATCGCACATCGCCATGAGCGGGAGCAGCTGAACGAACAGGTTGCGCACCCCCGAGAGCGCCTCCCACGGGTTGTGGCCCTGCACGACGAGCCCGCGCCACGTCTCCTCGCGCGGGCCGATCCAGAAGCCCGCGCTCTCGAGCGTCAGGCGGGGCAGTTCGAGCGGGTGGTAGCCGATCGCGTCGAGCGAGCGGTACTTGATCTTCTTCATGGCGATCGTCTGCCACGAGTACGTGACCTCGCCGAAGACGACGCGCTCGCCGCCCCACTCCCGCGTGCGCAGCTCGCCGCGCACGCGGATGTTCGTGTCGAGCACGGGCTGCGTGTAGTAGTCGACCTCGCGCGGCTCCACGGTGGCGATCTTCTGGACCAGGTCGAGATCCTTCACGAAGAAACTCTCGCCATCGTGCAGGTAGATCGCGCCCGGGTAGACGAGTTCGAGCCCGCTGATCGCGTCGACCGTTCCCATCACCGCCTGTCCGCGACTCGCGTCCTGGATCGTATAGGTGTCGTCGCTCATCGAGCGCAGCGAGACCTTCGCGCCCGGGAAGTCGCTCTTCGCCCAGTAGGCGCGCTCGTCGATCACGCGCGTCTCGCCGGCGTCCTCGAGCGCGGCGAGCACGTCGCGCGTCTGCGGGCCGAACGCCGCCTCGTCCTCGGGCGCGACCGGCAGCTCGTACGCGGCGCACGCGAGCTGCTGCGCGAGGATGTAGGGATTGTGCGGATCGATGCACGCCGCTTCGGGCGAGCGCGCGAACAGGAACTCGGGCCGGCGCATCAGGTACTGATCGACGGTGTCGTTGTAGCCCACGAGCACGACGACGCTCGGCGAACCGCTGCGCCCCGCACGCCCGGCCTGCTGCCAGATGCTCGCGAGCGTGGGGGCGGCACCGATCAGCACCGCGGCGTCGAGCCCGCCGACGTCGATGCCGAGCTCGAGCGCGTTCGTGCTGACCACCCCGCGCAGCTCTCCCGAGAACAGCGCGCGCTCGATCTCGCGACGTTCCTCGGGCAGGTAGCCGCCGCGATAGGGCTTGAGCTGCGGCACGGCCTCGCGCGCCGCGGCGCCGAGGTGCGGGGCGCAGGCACGCTCGAGCTGCTCGCGCGTGTAGCGGTAGACGAGCTCGGCCGAGACGCGCGATTTCGTGAACGCGATCGCCTGCGCGCCGTTCTGGATCAGGCCGGCGAGGAGCTGGCAGCCCTCGACGTTCGACGAACGCCGTTCGACGCGCGTCGCGTCACGGTAGGGCGGATTCCAGAGCACGAAGTGCTTCTCTCCGCGCGGCGCGCCGTCGTCGTCGACGACCTCGACGTCGCGCCCCGTGAGCGCGTGTGCGAGCTCGCCGGGATTGCGGATCGTGGCACTGCAGAGCACGTAGCGGTACTCACCGCCGTAGTGCCGCACGAGCCGCTCGAGCCGGCGCAGCACGTTCGCGACGTGGCTGCCGAAGATGCCGCGGTAGGCGTGCATCTCGTCGACCACCACGTAGCGCAGGTTCCTGAGGAACCGCGCCCAGCGCGCGTGCTGCGGCAGGATGCCGGCGTGCAGCATGTCGGGGTTCGAGAGGATGACGTTGCCCTGCTCGCGGAGCTTCCTCCGCGTGCCGGTCGCCGTGTCGCCGTCGTAGACCCCGGCCTGCACGTCGCGCGTGAGCCCGAGATCGCCGGTCGCGAGGCGCGTGAGGCTCTTGAGCTGATCCTGCGCGAGCGCCTTGGTGGGAAAGAGGTAGAGCGCCGTCGCGCCGGGCTCCTCGTGCAGCCGCTCGAGCGCCGGCAGATGGAAGCACAGGCTCTTGCCGCTCGCCGTGCCCGTCACGACGACGGTGTCACGCCCGGCGCGCAGCGCCTCGATCGCGCGCACCTGGTGCGAATAGAGCGCCGTGACGCCGAGCGCACCCAGGGCGCCCTGCACCGGCCCGGCGAGCGGGGGCAGCAACTCGCCGAAGCGTGCGGGACGCGCCGGAATCGTGTGCCAGTGGACGAGTGCGCCGCGGTTCTCGGGCCTCGCGGCGAATCCGCGCAGCCACGACGCGAGATCCTGCGTTCCGGCCGCGCCGGGCAGGAAACGAGCGGGCCTCGCCTGCATGGTGTTCCTCGTGTTGGGGTGATCGCGCAGCGCCTGCTGCACGCATGGGCAGTATGGCGGCGGACGGACGGCGCGTCCAGCCCGGAAGCCCCGCTTGGGAGCCCGGCGCGCCGCTACTCGATCGAGCGCGTCGTCGGCTCGAAGCCGGCGATCAGCCAGTCGCGGTCGCGCGCCTCGAACCGCACGCGGAATGCCTCGTTCGCGCCGCGCAGCACGACCATTTCGATCGCACTCTCGTCGGTCGCGGGCGCGACGCGCCAGCGTCCCCTGGAGGGCACGTTCCACTCGAAGCGGTTCGCGAACGGGATGAGCGAGCGGTCGACCACGTACTGGGCGGCGCGCTCGGGATCGTTGGCCGCGAGCGCCGCGATGAAGGCTGTGAAGGTCGCGTAGGGCGACGGCACGGCCTGCTCGTCGACGCGCACGAAGCCCGCGCGGCTCCAGTCGAAGCGCCGCTCCTGCAGCACGTGCGGGCAGGTCGGGCACTCGTCGAAGTAGGGCGTCGGGCGGTACGTGCGCGTGATCAGCTGCTGCAGGGTGTCGCCGTTCGCGAACTCGCCGACGCCGGTGCCGCCGAGCGAGTCCGCGCCGAGCGTCTGCACGAGATCCCAGCGTCCACCGCGCGCGTAGCGCCACACCATGAGCTGCGGTTCGAGCCCGCCCGCGACGCGCCGGCCCCAGATCACGGCGGCCTCCGCCGAATCGGTCGGGATCGAGGCCGGACCGAAGCCGCGCGTCGTCGCGTCGGTGAGTCGCAGGCCGTGGCACTCGAGGCGCTGGAAGCGCACGCCGGTCTTCTCGCGCCACAGCAGGTACGGCCACGAGTCGCCGTCGGGATCGGTGCGCGAGAACAGGTTGGTCACGATCATCGGATCGCCGCCCGCAACCTCCGCCGCGATGCCGAGCGAGTCGAGCACGCCGCGCGCGCGCTCGACCCACGGCGCGCCGGGCCGCGCCTCGAGCGCCTCGCGCACGACGCGCGCCGAGAGCGCGGCGGCTTCGTCGTCGAGCCCGGATTCCCAGTGGTCCGCGGCCTGACGCGCGTGCACGGCGAACGAGTCCACGGGGGCGCGCGCGGAATCCGCCGAAGCCGGCACGAGCTGGGTGCGGCGCGTGCAGGCGGGCAGTCCCGCGAGCGCGATCAGCACCGGGATCGCCGCGAGCGGAGCGAGTGCGCGCGCGGCCGGGGTCACGGACCCTTCACGCGCGTCGTGTCGGTGGGGACGTCCGGCACGGCGTACGAGGGCTTGTGAACGGGGATGAAGTCATGGATCACCCAGCGCCCGTCCACGACCTCGAAGTGGAAGATCCAGCGATGCCAGCCCGCGTTCTCGCGCACCTTGACCTCGAGCCACTCGGGCCAGGCCTGATCGGCTTCGCCGTACTCGGCCTGGAACGCGCCGTGGATCGCGTACTTGCCCCAGCCGATCGCCAGCGCGGTGTCGAGCGCGGCGGGCTTCACGAGCAGGCGGCGCGCCCGGTCGGGCAGGTGGTTGACGAGCATGAACGCGAAGAGCTGAAGCGTCTGCGTCGGCCCGGGCAGCGTGCGGTAGTCGTGCAGCACGAAGCCCTCGGGCCGCTCGGTGTAGAGGAATTCGTTGACGAGCGGCGGCACCTCGCTGCGCGCGGTCAGGAACGAGTCGGGCTGCTCGGTCTGCCACACGAGGAGCTCGGGCAGGCCGTCCTGGTTCACGTCGGCGAACGTGCCGCGCGTGTTCTCGCCGAACTCGGGGCCGTGGTTCTCGAACTGCACCATGCTCCAGAAGTGCGCCTGGGGCTCCATGCGGAAGAGCCGCATGCCGAGCGTCGGCTTGCCGGTCATGTGCTGGTAGAGCAGGCACATCTCGTACGGGCTCTCCTGTTTGCCCGTGTACCAGACGCGCATGTCGAAGTCGCGCACCGGCGGGAAGCTGATGCCCTGCATGCGCAGGTCGACGCCGCGGAACCAGTACAGGAAGCCGATCGCGTCCGAGCTGCGCTTGAACGGATTGCGCACGAGCAGGAACACGACGCCGGGCTGGTGCGGATCGATCACGGCCTGCGTGTCGAGGCCGAGCGAGTCGAGCGTCGCCTCGATCTGCTGCGCCTGGAGCGAGCGGTCGCGGCCCAGCGCGGCGAGCATGCGGCGCCCGAGCTGGCCGACCAGGTTGTAGGGATCGAAGTTGTCGCCGCCGGTGCTGTCGCCGAGCTGGCGCTGGAACCGGCCCTTCGCGACGACCGCGACGTGCAGCAGCGAATCGCCGGGGGGCGTCCACGGCTGGACCAGCTGGGCGTGCGCAACGGACGCGACGAAGATCGGAACGAGGGCGAAGGCCGCGAGCGCAAGGGTGCGCAGGCGCGGGCGGGCGCGGCGGGCGGAATCGAACATGCGTCCACCATTTGTCGGGCCTCCGCGCCCGCGCGGTCAAGCGCGAATGCACACCCGCGCCGAGATCTCACGGGCCTTTGTCATCTGCGCGTACGCGGCGCGCGCCACAATGCGCTGGACAGGGACGGACGCGCGTCGAAGAATGCGCCGACGCGGCCGTGCCCGGGCTCCGGGCGAGCGCACCGAGCGGCGCCCTCCGGGCGGGCCGGGCGGCCGGGATACGGGGAGGGGTTCGGGATGGACGCGTTTCCGGCCTGCTGCAAGTGCGGCCAGGGCGTGCTGCTGCCGCTGTCGGACTACGGGCGGGACGGCGCGCCGATCACCTACAAGGCCTGGGTCTGCAGCAACCCGACGTGCGGGTTCAACCTGCGGATCGACAACGGCGACATCAGCCTGGGCCGGACCGTGGGGCCCTCGACCAAGTGAGCCGCGGCGGGGGACTCCGGGCGTGATCCGGGCGATCGTCTTCGATCTCGACAACACGCTCACGGATTTCATGAAGATGAAGGACGCCGCGATCACCGCCGCCATCGACGGCATGATCGACGCGGGCTTCGCGCTGCCGCGCGAGCAGGTTCGCGAGCGGATCGACACCATCTATCGCGAGCAGGGGCTCGAGTTCCAGCACGTCTTCGACGAGCTGCTCCAGCGTGAGTTCGGCGAGATCGACCCCAAGATCCTCGCTTCGGGCATCGTCTCCTACCGCCGCGCGCGCGAGTCCGAGCTCGTGCTCTATCCGCACGCGCAGATGACGCTGCTCGAGATCGTGAAGCGCGGCATCCGGCTCGGCGTCGTCTCCGACGCGCCGCGGCTGCAGGTCTGGATGCGGCTCTGCTCGCTCGGGCTCCAGCACGTCTTCGACGCGGTGGTGACGTTCGAGGACACGGGCGAACGCAAGCCCGCGCCGGCGCCGTTCCGCGAGGTGCTCGGGCGGCTCCGCGTCGACCCCCACGAGGCGCTGATGGTCGGGGACTGGGCGGAGCGCGACGTCGTCGGCGCGCGCAGCCTCGGCATGACGACGGTGTTCGCGCGCTACGGCGACACGTTCGACACGCTCGTCTCCGGCGCGGATCATGACATCGATGACCTGTTCGAGCTCATCGCCATCGTCGACGGGATCAATGGCGCTCGGGACGCGAGCGCACGGCCACAGGAGGGCTGATGTCCACGGGAAAGGTTCGAGCGACCCGCGTGAAGGTCTACCCCGCGCCGGAAGGAGCCGGCGTCGACGGGCAGTTCCACGTCTACGTGTTCGACGTCTTCAACCAGCGCTTCCTGCCGGGCAGGACCTTCGACAACGTCGAGCGTGCCGTGCAGTTCCAGCGCCACGAGCAGGAACGCATCTACGTCGATCAGGAAGCCGAGCCGGAGCTCTTCGACCTGCCGTTCCTCTCGGCGGATCCCGACCTGATCGCCCGCGTCGAGCGCGACGCCGAGTACAGGAAACAGCTGTCGCGTGACCTGAGCTCGGACGCGCGCGGGCGCGGCAAGCGCCGCTGACGGCGGAGCGATGCTGCTGCTGACGGCCGCCGAGATGCGCGCGCTCGACCGCGCGACGATCGACGCCGGCCACGCCTCCGGTGCCGAGCTGATGGAACGCGCGGGGCAGGGGGTGGCGCTCGCCGCGGGCAGGCACTTCGGATCGCCGCTCGCGTTGCGCACGCTCGTGCTGTGCGGCACGGGCAACAACGGCGGCGACGGCTTCGTCGCCGCGCGCCACCTGCGCACGCAGGGCGCGCGCGTCGAGGTGGTCGTGGCCGGCGCGCGCGAGCGCGTGCCGGGCGATGCGCGCGCGCACCTCGAGCGGCTCGAGGCCGATGGCGGCGCGGTGCGCTTCGCGGCGGACGACGCCGAGCTCGCCGCGCTCGGCTCGGCGGCCGAGCCTTTCGACTGGGCGTTCGATGCCCTCCTCGGCACCGGCTCGAAGGGCGCGCCCGGCGGGCTCGTGGCCGCGGGCGTACGGACGTTGCTCAAGCTGCGCGCCCGCGGCGCGAAGCTCGTCGCGGTCGACCTGCCGACCGGCGTCTCGGCGGACGACGGCGTGGCATCGGAGCCCGTCGTCGCCGCGCACCTCACGGTCACGTTCGGCGCGCTCAAGCGCGGCCAGTTCCTGCACCCTGGCCGCGGCCTCTGCGGCGCGATCGAGCTCGTCGACATCGGCCTGCTTCCGGCCGAGCGCGCGGGGCTGCGTCCCGCCGAGCTCGCGACGCCGGCCGAGCTCGGAGTGCGCGTGCCACTGCGCGATCCGCGTGCGCACAAGGGCAGCGTCGGACGCGTGCTGCTCGTGGCGGGTTCGATGGGCTACGCGGGCGGCGCGGTGCTCGCGGCGCGCGCCGCGACGCGTGCGGGAGCGGGCTACGTGCGCGTCGCAGCGCCCGCGAGCCTCGTCGACGTGCTCGCGACGCGGCTCACCGAGGCGATGCCCGTGCCGTGCGGCGAGGGCACGCAGCGCGCGCTCACGCGCACGGCGGCCGGACGCATCCTCGAAGAAGCGTCCCAGGCCCGAGCCGTCGCGATCGGGCCCGGGCTCTCGCGCGATCCCGACACCGCCGCGCTCGCGCGCGAGCTGATCGCGCGGATCGAACGCCCGCTCGTGATCGACGCCGACGCGCTGATCGCGCTGCCGCGCGGCGCGGAGGTCGCGCCCGCGCTCGCGGCGGCGGGCGCGCCGCGCGTGCTCACGCCGCACCTGGGCGAGATGGCGGCGCTGACCGGTGAGTCGCCCGAAGCGCTCGAGGCGCGCCGGATCGACGCGGCGCGCGAGTGGGCGAAGCGCTGGGGCTGCGTGCTCGTCGTGAAGGGAGCGCCGACGGTCGTCGCGGACGCGTCGGGTCGCGCGAGCGTCAATCCCAGCGGCAACCCCGGCATGGCGACCGCCGGAATGGGTGACGTGCTGACGGGCACGATCGTCGCGCTGCTGGGGCAGGGGCTCGAGGCGTGGGATGCGGCGCGGCTCGGCGTGCTCGCTCACGGCGCCGCGGGCGATCTCGCGGCGGCGGAGATCGGCCCGATCGGGCTCGTGGCCGGCGACGTCGCCGAGCGGCTTCCGACCGCGCTGCACCGGCTCGCCGGCGCGTCGCTGGCCGGGCCGGCGGGCGCGACCTAGACGTGCCTCGAGACGATGTTGACCAGGTCCGCCTTGGGGCGGTTGCCCAGCACGCGCTCCACCATCGAGCCGCCCTTGAACAGCATGAGCGTCGGGATCGAGGTGATGCCGTAGCGCATCACGACGTCACCCGATTCGTCGGTGTTGAGCTTCACGACCTTCAGGCGGCCGGAGAACTCCTGTGCGATCGCATCCACGGTCGGGGCGACCGCGCGGCACGGCCCGCACCACGGCGCCCAGAAATCCACGAGCACCGGCGTACCGGACTGCAGCACCTCGACATCGAAGTTCTGATCGTTGACAGCAAGAGCGTTTTCAACGTTTCCCATGACGACTCCCTGCACCGAGGTCGATTTCATCGCATTGGCGCCCTAATTGATGTCGGCGCATCGGGGCAGATGCGCCGGCATTTTCTTGGAATCGAGCATAGAAACGGGACAAGGACGCGTCAAACCTGCGCCGTTTCGGGCGCTCCGGGCCTCGAGCCATGCTGCCGCTGAGGGACGACAATCCGGTCCGAAGCACGCCGTGGGTGATGCGGACCGTCATCCTCGCGAACACGCTCGCGTTCGTCTACGAGCTCTCGTATGGCGCACGGCTGCGCCACCTCTTCGATGCGGGCGCGCTCGTCCCCGTGCGCGTCGTGCACGCGCTGGGCGGCGGCGCGCCGCTCGCGCCGGCGCTGGCGACGATCCTCAGCTCGATGTTCCTGCACGCGGGCTGGCTCCATCTCATCGGAAACATGTGGTACCTGTGGATCTTCGGCGACAACGTCGAGGATCACTTCGGGCACGCGGGCTTCGCGCTCTTCTACCTCGCGGGCGGCGTCGCCTCGGCGACGCTCCACATCGCGTTCAACGCCGCCTCGAGCGTGCCCACCGTCGGCGCGAGCGGTGCGATCGCCGCGGTGCTCGGCGCGTATGCGGTGCTGTTCCCCGGCCGGCGCGTCGTGACGCTCGTGCCGATCTTCTTCTTCCTGCAGATCATGTCGCTGCCCGCGCTCGTCGTGCTCGGCTTCTGGTTCGTGTTCCAGTTCTTCTCGGGCGCGCTCTCGCTCGGCGCGGGCGGCGGCGGGGTCGCGTGGTGGGCGCACGTCGGCGGCTTCGTCTTCGGCATCGCCGTCACGGCGCTCGTGCGGCCCCGCCGCTCGCGCGCCTGGGTGAGCGACTAGGGCCGGCAGCCCGCCGCCGGCGCGCCGTTCCCGAACGGAACCCTGGCCCCATCGCCCGCAGCCGGCGCGGCTTTCCGCCGCTTCCGCGGTGGCTTACCATGATCGGTCGACTCCCGGCCGCCGCGGCGCGCCGCAGCGGCACCCTGACCCCTTCGAGGAATCCATGCGCTCCGATCTCGATGCGCTGCTTCGCCAGCAGGGGTTGGGCGGCCTCGTCGTGCTCGCGCACGACCGCTACTGCCCCGCGCTCTACTGGTGCACGGGCCAGAAGATCTTCCACGGCGTCTACCTGCGCTGCCCCGATGGCCGCGCGCACCTCGTCGTCGATCCGATGGAGCGCGATCAGGCCGCGCTGGCGGGCTGCGAGTGGTCGACGTACGCCCAGCACGGCTACCTCCAGACGATCAAGAGTACGGAGTCGCAGGCCGCGGCGATCGCGCAGCTCATCGCCGACGTCGCGGCGACGCTCGGCATCACGGGCCGCGTCGCGTTCGCGGGCGAGGCGC
>DATJXF010000108.1:0-10108 GCA_035500415.1 Candidatus Acidiferrales bacterium
CGCCGCGCCGCTTGCGCTCGGCGAGGGTCTGCCGTGGTGCGGCGCGCTGGGCCGCACGCTCGCGAGCGCGCCGCGCGGCCACTTCGGTCGCATCGAGCGCCTCGGCGACGACGTGCTCCTCTGGTGGGAGCGGAGGTTCTAGATGTTCACCGGCATCATCGAGGAACGGGGCCGCATCGCGGCGGTGGACGAGCCGCCGGCCGGGCGGCGCTTCTGGATCGAGGCGCCGCGCGTCTCCGAGGACGCCGCGATCGGTGACAGCATCGCCTGCGCGGGCTGCTGCCTCACGGTCGTCGCGCGCGAGCCCGGGCGCTTCGCGGTCGAGGCCGTGCCCGAGACGCTCGCCCGCACGACGCTCGGCGAGTGGCGCGCGGGCGAGGCGATCAACCTCGAGCGTTCCCTCACGCTCGCGCAGCGCCTGGGCGGCCACCTCGTGCAGGGCCACGTCGACGGTGTCGGCCGGGTCGTGGCGTTCGAGCCCGAGGGCGCCGGACGTCGCGTCGCGCTCGCGTTGCCCGGCGAGCTGCGGCGCTTCGTCGCCCACAAGGGCTCGCTCGCCGTCGACGGCGTGAGCCTCACGGTCGCGGCGCTCACCGCCGACGGTTGCGAGATCGCCTACATTCCCCACACGCTCGCGGTCACGGCTGCGGGCGGCTACGCGCCCGGGAGGCGCGTGAACCTCGAAGTCGATCTGCTGGCGCGCTACCTCGCGCGCCTGCTGGAGGATTCCGGCATGAACGGACGCACGCCATGACGGCCGCACGCGCGCGCGCACCCCGCCGCGGCGGCGGCGACTACCTGAGCGTCGAGGAGGCGGTGCGCCGCATCCGCGCGGGACGCACGATCATCGTGGTCGACGACGCGAGCCGCGAGAACGAGGGCGACCTCGTGTTCGCGGCCGAGAAGGCGACGCCCGCGCTCGTCAACTTCGCGGTCAAGCACGCGCGCGGCATCCTGTGCGCGCCGATGACGCCCGAGATCGCGGACCAGCTCGAGCTCAAGCTGCAGGTCAGCAACAACACGGCAAAGTTCGGCACGCCGTTCACCGAGTCGGTGGACGCGCGCGTCGGGACGTCGACCGGGACGTCGGCGTTCGATCGCGCGCGCACGCTGCGCGCGCTGGCACGCCGGGGCGCGCGCGCGGCCGACTTCGTGCGCCCGGGCCACGTCTTCCCGCTGCGCGCCGTGCCGGGCGGTGTGCTGCGCCGCGCGGGCCACTCCGAGGCCGCGCCGGACCTCTGCCGGCTCGCGGGGCTGCGGCCGGTGGGCGCCGTGTGCGAAATCCTCTCCGAGGATGGCCGCATGATGCGGCTGACCGAGCTCCAGCGCTTCTCGCGCGAGCATGACCTCGGCATCCTCACCATCGCCGACCTCATCGCGTGGCGCCGCCATCGCGAAAAGCTCGTGCGGCCGCTGATCGAGGTGCCGCTGCCGACGCCCGAGGGCAAGTTCCAGCTCCACCTCTACGAGAGCGTGCTGGAGGGCGATCACCACGTCGCGCTGGTGAAGGGCCGGCCGTCGGCGCGCAAGCCGACGCTCGTGCGCGTCCACTCGCAGTGCCTGACGGGCGACGTGTTCGGATCGCAGCGCTGCGATTGCGGTCCACAGATGCACGCCGCGCTGCGCGCGATCGAACGGCGCGGCGCCGGCGTGCTGCTCTACCTGCGGCAGGAGGGCCGCGGCATCGGGCTGGCGAACAAGCTGCGCGCCTACGCGCTCCAGGACCGCGGCCTCGACACGGTCGAGGCGAACCTCAAGCTGGGCTTTCCCGCCGACCTACGCGACTACGGCATCGGCGCGCAGATCCTCGTCGATCTCGGCGTGCGTCAGATCGAGCTGCTCACGAACAATCCGCGCAAGGTCGTCGGGCTCGAGGCGTACGGGCTCGAGATCGTGAAGCGCGTTCCGCTCCAGATCCGCCCGAACCGCTTCAACCGCCGCTACCTCGCGACCAAGCGCGACAAGCTCGGCCACCTGCTCGACCTGCGCATGGGGGAGACGTGAGCGTGCGCGAGCTGACGGGCTCCGACGACGGCGCGGGGCTGCGCATCGCGATCGTCGCGGCGCTCTGGAACGAGTCGATCGTGCGGCGGCTGGTGGACGGCGCGCTCGCGACGCTGCGCGCGCGCGGCGTCGGCGACGATGCGATCCGCGTGGCGTGGGTGCCCGGCAGCTTCGAGCTTCCGACCGCCGCGTCGTGGTTCGCGCCGCCGCGCGACGCGGCCGGCGCGCCGGACGCTCCGGCGGTCGCGACGGCGGCCGATGCGGTCATCGCGCTCGGCTGCGTGATCCGCGGCGAGACCGAGCATTTCCGTCTCGTCGCGGACGCCGCGGCGCAGGGACTCCTCGGCGTCTCGCTGGCGAGCGGCACGCCCGTCGCGAACGGCGTACTCGCGGTCGAGGACGCCGCGCAGGCCGAGGCGCGCAGCGGCGGCGAACACGGCAACGTGGGGGCGCAGGCCGCGCTCGCCGCGATCCGCATGGCGAACCTGCGCGCGGGGAGGCTCGCGTCGTGACCGGGCCGGCCACCGGTACGCGCCGTCGCGCGCGCGAGGTCGCGTTCCGCGTCGCCTACCAGGCCGACGTGGCGGGCGACGACTACGCGTTCGCGTGGAAGCTCCGGCGCGAGGAGGAGTCGCTCACGGACGATCAGGCCGGACTCATCGACGACGTCGTGGGCGCGCTCGCCTCGCGCGGACCGGAGATCGACGCGGCGCTGAGCGCCGCGGCCGACCACTGGCCGCTCGCGCGGCTCGCCGCGACCGATCGCGCCGTGATGCGCGTGGCGCTCGCCGAGCTGCTCGCGCGCCCGGGCTCGCCCGCGCGCGTCGTGCTCGACGAGGCGATCGAGATCGCACGACGCTTCGGCAGCTCGGAGTCGGGTCGGTTCGTGAACGGCGTGCTCGACCGCGCCGCCCACGAGCTGCGCCCCGCGGAGTTCTGATGCGGCTCGCGATCCTCTCCGACATCCATGGCAACCTCGAGGCGCTCGAAACCGTGCTTGCCGACGTCGCCGCACGCCGGGCGGAGGCGTGCGCCTGCCTCGGGGACTTCGTGGGCTACGGCGCGGCGCCGAACGAGTGCATCGCGCGGCTGCGGCCCCTCATCGAGGTCGCGGTCGCGGGCAACCACGACCTCGCGGCGTGCGGCCGCATCAAGCTCGGCTACTTCAACCCGGACGCGGCGAGTGCGGCGCGCTGGACCACCGACGCGCTGACGCCCGAGCACCTCGCCTACCTGCGCGAGCTGCCCTACTCGGTCGCGTGGCGGGGCGTGCGCCTCGTGCACTCCTCACCGGCCGAGCCCCACGAATGGCGCTACGTTTTCTCGCCGGGCGATGCGGCATTCGAGATGGAGTCGTGCGCCGAGGACGTCTGTTTCATCGGGCACTCGCACTACCCGGGCAGCTACGAGCTCGACGGCTCGCTGGTCCGCTACACGCGCGACGCCCTGCTCGAGGGCCGGCCGGGCTTGCGCTACCTCGTCAACGTGCCGAGCGTCGGCCAGCCGCGCGACGGCGATCCGCGCGCCGGCTACCTCCTCTACGACGACGAGGCGCGGCGGTTCGAGCACGTGCGGCTCGCCTACGACATCGAAGCGGCGATGAAGCGCATCCGCGCCGCCGGCCTGCCGTCGTTCCTCGCGGACCGACTGCAGTGGGGCGAGTAGGAACGGCCGCGTGGCGCGCACCTCGACGCTGGCGCACTGGGAGTCGTACTGGAAGGGCCATCGCGGCGACATCGAGGACACCTACTCGACGCGCGGCCGGCTCGTGCGCGAGGTGCTCGCCGACGGTCCGGTCGAAGGGCGCTGGGTGATGGAGATCGGAGCGGGCTCGGGGCGCGATCTGCTCGAGCTCGCGCGCGCGGGCGCACGCGGCATCGTGCTCGACTACTCGCCCGCCTCGCTCGCGCTCGTGCGCGACCTCGCGAGGCGACAGGGCGTGACCGTTCAGCTGGTGCAGGCAGACGCCACCCGCATGCCGTTCCGCGACGGCGCGATCGACGTGTCGTTCCACCAGGGCCTGCTCGAACACTTCCGCGATCCGCTGCCCCTGCTGCGCGAGAACGCCCGCGTCACCGCGCGTACCGGCCGCCTGATCGTCGACGTGCCGCAGACATTCCATCCGTACACGCTCATGAAGAAGGTGATGATCGCGTTCGGCGTCTGGTTCGCGGGCTGGGAGACGCAGTTCACCCCCGCCGGGCTCGAGCGACGCTGCCGCGAGGCGGGGCTCGAGGTCGTGCGCAGCTACGGCGACTGGATGGTGCCGGGGCTGTGGTACCGCGTGCTGCGCGAGAGCCTGAAGCGAGGGCTGCGCGTGCGGCTGCCGCTCGAGCCCCGCGGCCCGCGCGCGTGGGCCGCGGGCTGGGAGCGCTGGCGCGCCTCGCTGCGCCGGCGGCGCTGGGCGCTGTGGACCTGCCACGTCATCGGCACCGTGGCGCGTCCGCGATGACCGCGCGGCGGCACCTCGTCGCCGTCAACTTCCGCGACCCCGCGCATCCCGAAGCGGGCGGAGCGGAGCTCCACCTCGAGGAGATCCTGCTCGAGGCCGTGCGGCAGGGCTGGCGGGTGACCTGGCTCGCGAGCAGCTTTCCGGGTGCGGCTTGCGAGAGCGAGCATCGGGGCCTGCGCGTGCTGCGCCGCGGCTCGTGGTGGAACTTCAACGCCGTGGCGCCGCGCGTCCTCGCGCGCGAGCTCCGGGGCGCGGACGCCCCCGACCTCGTCGTCGAGGACGTCAACAAGGTGCCGTGCTTCGTGGCGCAGGCGACGCGGGCGCCGGTGGCGGTGATCGTGCCGCACCTCTTCGGCTCGACCGCGTTCCAGGAGGCGAACCCGATCGTCGCCGCGTACGTCGTCGCGCTCGAAGCGCTCATGCCCGCCGCGTACGCCCGGTCGCGCTTCCTCGCGATCTCGGAGAGCACACGCGACGACCTCGTCGCCCGCGGCATTGCGGCGGAGCGCGTGAGCGTCGTGCACTGCGGCCTCGATCACGAGCGCTACCGTGTCGACGCGGCGGTGGCCAAGGCGGCGCGGCCGACGTTGCTGTTCGTGGGGCGGCTGCGGCGCTACAAGGGCCTCGACTGGGTGCTGCGCGCGCTGCCGCGCGTCCTCGAGCGCGTGCCCGATGCGCGGCTCGAGATCGTGGGGGACGGGCCGTGGCAGCCCGAGCTCGTGCGCCAGGCCGCCGCGCGCGGCGTCGCGCACGCCGTGGAGTTCGCGGGCTTCACGCCGGCCGCGGAGAAAGTACGCCGCATGCAGGCCGCGTGGGCCCTGCTGCAGCCCAGCCCGAAGGAAGGCTGGGGCCTGACCGTGGTCGAGGCGGGCGCGTGCGGCACCGCGGTCGTGGCGGCGAACAGCCCGGGCCTGCGCGACTCGGTGCGCGCGGACGAGACCGGCCTGCTCGTCCGCTCCGAGGACGACGACGCGCTCGCCGGCGCGTGCGTGCGCGTGCTCACCGACGCGGGCCTGCGCGAACGGCTCGCGGCGGCCGGCGTGCGCTGGGCGGCGCGCTTTCGCTGGGACGACTGCGCGCGGCGCTCGCTCGCGGCGCTGACCGGGGAGGTTCGCGGTGGCGAGTGAGCCGGGCCGCAAGCCCTCGCCGCGGACGGTGCTGCTGCTCTCGCTCAAGGTCGTGCTGTCGGTGGCGGTGTTCGCGCTGCTGTTTCGCGGCAAGCTCGACTGGAAGGACGTCGAGCACGCGCTGGGCGCGGCGAATCGCGGCGGGCTGGCGGCGGCGTGCGGCGTGATGCTCGCGAGCAACGTGCTCGGTGCGTTCCAGTGGAGCCGGCTGCTGCGCGCCGTGGACATCCGCCTGCCGTTCTGGAAGGTATGCCTCTACTACCACGTCGGGCTCTTCTTCAACAACTTCCTGCCCGCGAACGTCGGCGGCGACTTCGCGCGCATCCTCGACGCCTCGCGCGGCGGCAGCGCGTCGCGTGCGAGCGCGTTCTCGACCGTGCTCATGGACCGGCTGATCGGCACGGTCGCGCTCGGCGGACTCGCCGTGTTGACGACGCTGCCCGCGGTCGGCCAGCTCCGGCTCTCCTCCGGGCTGCTCGTCTCGCTCCTCGGCGGCGTGTTCGCGTTCTTCGCGATCTCGGTCGGGATGCTCTGGGCGATCTTCCATCCCCGCCTGCTCGCGACCGTCGAGCATGTGCTCGCGTTCGTGCGTCTCGGGCGGCTCAAGCCCGCGCTCGACGAACTGTCGGAGCGGCTCGCGGGCTTTCGCGGCCAGCGCCGAATGTTCATGGAATTGTTCGTCGTCGCGGCTGGCGTGCAGGTGATGCGCATCGGCGTGCACGTTCTCGTGGCGCGTTCGCTCGGCCTGCACGTGCCGATCGTCGACTTCTTCCTTTTCGTCCCGTTGCTCGCGGTGATAGTGTCCTTGCCCATCTCGTTGAATGGCATTGGTGTGCGTGAGGGTGCGGGAGTCTTCCTCTTCGGGCTCGTTGGCGTGCGTCAGGATCTCGCCTTCACGCTGCAGTTCACCACCTATCTGGTCGCCGTCGCGGTGAGCATGATCGGCGGCATCGTCTTCCTCGTGCGCATCCCCCATAGGCGCGCCGAAGCCCGAGTGTCTCGGAGGCCCGACGCATGAGCGTGAAATCGAGAGTGGCGGCGCTGGTGTCGCTGCTGGTTCTGGCGATCACCGGCTTCGTCTACCTGAGGACGCTGACCCCGACGGTGCCGTTCTGGGACTCGGGCGAGTTCATCGCCGTCTCGAACATCCTCGGGATCCCGCACCCGCCGGGGACGCCGTTCGTCGTCATCGTCTGCCGGCTCGCGACGCTCGTACCGTGGAAGAGCATCGCCGAGCGGGTGAACGCGGTGTCGGCGCTGTGCTCGGCGCTCGCGGTCTTCCTCACCTACCTCGTCACGCTGCGCCTGATCCGGCTCGCGCAGGGCGGCGAGCGCCAGCCTTGGCAGGAATGGGCCGCGATCGCGGGCGCCGCGTGCGGCGCGCTGATGCTGGCGTTCAGCGACAACTGGTGGGAGAACTCGATCGAGGCCGAGGTCTACCAGATGATGAGTCTCTGCACGATCCTCATCGTCTGGGCCGGCCTCAAGTGGTGGGAGGCGCGCGGACGGAAGCCCTCGCTCGGACCGCTGCTGCTCGCGACCTACCTGCTCTGGCTGAGCGCCGGCCTCCACCCGGCGGTGGCGCCGACCGCGCTGCCGCTCTTCGCCCTCGTCGCGATCATCGATCGCCGGGCCGCGGTGCTCTTCGCGATGCCGATCCTCGCGATGCTGAGCGTGACGACGGGGCTCGAGCACATGGCGGGCGTCGTGCTCGTGCTGGGCGCGGCGCAGTGCGTCTACTACGCGATGACGCGCAAGCTGCCGGGCTGGCTGCTCCTGCTCAACCTGCCCGCGACCGCCGTCGGCGTGTACTACTCGCTGAGCCCGGCCAACTTCACGATGGTGGCGGCGATCTTCTGCGCGCTCGGGCTGATCGTCCCGTTCGTATGGATGGCGCGCAAGCACCCCGAGGGGCGCGTCCTGCTGCTCGTGCTGCTGCTCATGGTGGCGGGCTACTCGACCCACCTCTACCTGCCGATCCGCTCGGCATTCCACCCCGCGATCAACGAGGGCGCGCCCGCGACGTGGGAACGCCTGCGCGACCTGCTCGAGCGCAAGCAGTACGGCGAGATGAACCCGTGGGTGCGCCGCGCGCCGATCTCCGTGCAGCTCAACAAGGAGTTCTGGCGCTACTTCGTGCGCCAGTGGCCGATCATCCCGAACGGCCAGCTGCCGTGGAGCGCGCTGCTGCCGCTGCTGCTGGGCCTCGTCGGCGCGGGCTGGCAGGCGAAGACCGAGCGGAAGGGCTTCGTCTACGTCTTCCTGCTCTTCCTGCTCAACACCGCGGGCCTGATCTTCTACCTGAACTTCAGCGACCACGAGGTGCGCGACCGCGACTACTTCTTCCAGACCGGCTACCACGCCTACGCGATGTGGATCGGATTCGGCGTCGCCTGGCTCATCGGCTGGATCCGTGAGTCGTTCGCCGAAGGGCGCGGTCGCGAGCTCGCGACCGTGGGCTCCGCGGCCCTGCTCAGCGTGCAGCCGTTCCTGCTCATGCACAACGAGTGGTTCACGCACGACCGCAGCCACAACTACATCGCGCGCGATTACGCCTACGACATGCTCGCGCCGCTCAAGCCGCACTCGTTCATCTTCACGAATGGCGACAACGACACGTTCCCGCTCTGGTACATCCAGGAGGTCGAGAACTTCCGCAAGGACGTGCGGATCGTGAACCTGAGCCTGCTCAACACGGACTGGTATATCCGCCAGCTCCGGGACGAGGAGCCGAAGGTGCCGATGTCGCTCGACGACAAGACCATCGACCTGCTCGGCGCGGGCTACGTCGAAGACGCCAACGGCCGGCCGATCTTCACGAACGAGTACATGGTCCACCAGATCATGGACCACGCCCGGAATCCCGACGGCACCTGGAAGATGCAGCCCTACTTCGCGGTCACGGTGCCCGAGCACTACGGCTACGATCCCTACTTCGCGCTGCAGGGCCTCGTCTACGAGGTGAAGACGGACAGCAACAAGGCGGGACTCGACGTCGCCGCGACCCGCCACGCGCTCTACGACGTCTTCAAGTACCGCGGGCTCTTCACCGCGGACGGCTCGTGGGACACAACCGTCTACAAGGACGACAACTCCGAGACACTGTCGCGCAACTTCGCCGCCGCGCACCTGCAGCTCGCGCTGCATTACCGCAAGGAACACCAGCTGCCGGCCGCCATCGCCGAGATGGAGCGCGTGCAGCGCATGTTCCCGAACTTCGCCGAGGTGCTGCTGCCGCTCGGCCAGTTCTATCTCGAGGCCGGGGACACCGCGAAGGGGCTCGCGCTCTTCAAATCGCTGGCCGAGAAGGATCCGACGAACGCGGAGGCGCGCTACTACTTCGGCGCCTCGCTCGCCATGCGGGGCGAGATCGACCCTGCGATCCGCGAGTTCGACGCGGCGATCTCGCTCGATCCCGATTTCGGCCAGCCGTACTACTCGGCCTACTACACGCTCCGCCTCGCCGGACAGCGCGAGCGCGGACTGTCGTATCTCGATCGCTGGGTGAGCGGCCACCCTCAGGACGCGCAGGCGAGCGCGCTGCTCCAGTCGGAGCGCGCGCAGCTCGGCATTCGCAGCTCGCCGGCGCCGATCGTCCCGCCGACGGGTACGTCGATTCCGTAAGCGGGTGGCGCTTCGAGTCCGGGGAGGGGCATGTCCACGCACGCGCTGGTGACCGGGGTCGCCGGATTCATCGGTTCGACGCTCGCGGAACGTCTGCTCGCCGACGGCGCCATGGTCACGGGCGTCGACTGCTTCACGTCCTACTACGACGTCGCGCTCAAGCGCCGCAATCTCGAGTCCGCACTGCGCCACCCGCGCTTTCGCCTGCTCGAGCTGGATCTGGCCGCGGCCGATCTCGCCGCGCTGCCCGACGTCGACGTCGTCTTCCACCAGGCGGCGCAGGCCGGCGTGCGGGCGTCGTGGGGACGCGAGTTCGAGAGCTACGTCCACCACAACGTGCTCGCGACGCAACGACTGCTCGAGCGCTACCGCGGCGCCACGCTCGAGCGCTTCGTCTACGCGTCGTCGTCCTCGGTCTACGGGGACGCCGAGCGCTTCCCGACGGACGAGAACCTGCTGCCCCGGCCGTTCTCGCCCTACGGCGTGACCAAGCTCGCGGGCGAGCACCTCGTGCTGCTCTACGGCCGCAACTTCGGGTTGCCGGTCGCGGCGCTGCGCTACTTCACCGTCTACGGACCGCGCCAGCGGCCCGACATGGCGTTCCACAAGTTCTGTCGGGCGCTGCTCGAGGGCGCCACGATCCCGGTCTACGGCGACGGCCGCCAGTCGCGCGACTTCACCTTCATCGACGATGCGATCGAGGCCAACGTCCGCGCGTGGAAGCGCAGCGCGCCGCAGGGCGTCTACAACGTCGGCGGTGGCTCGCAGGTCGAGGTGCTCGAGGCGATCGCGATCCTCGAGCGCGCGCTCGGGGCGAGGGCGGAGGTGCGCTTCGAGCCGCGTCCGCCGGGCGATCCTCTGCGGACGCGCGCCGACGCGAGTCGGCTGCAGGCCGATCTCG
>DATJXF010000109.1:0-22889 GCA_035500415.1 Candidatus Acidiferrales bacterium
GCCTTCGGCGGCGCGGGCGGCCTGCACGCCTGCGCGCTCGCCGGGGCGCTGCGCGCGGGCGCGGTCGTGTGGCCGCGGCACGCCGGGGTGCTCTGCGCGCTCGGCGCGCTCACCGGTGGGGAGCGACGCGAGGCGAGCCGCAGCGTGCTGCTCTCCGCGGACGACGCGCCCGCGCTCGAACGCGCGTTTCGCGCGCTCGAGCGGCGCGTGCGCGCGGGATTCGACGACCAGTCGCGCGGCGTGCGGCTCGAACGCCACGCCGAGCTGCGCTATCGCGGTCAGGCGCACGCGCTCTCCGTGGCGGGGGCGCCGCTCGCGACGCTCGCCGGGCGGTTTCACCGCGCGCACGAGCGGCGCTTCGGTTTCGCGGACGGCGCGCGTGCGATCGAGGTCGTGACGCTCGACGTTCGCGGCGAGCGGGCCGCCGGGACGCCGAGCGTGGCGGCGCGCGGCCCGCGCAGGGGCGTCCCGGCGCGCACGATCGTGCGTGCGGACGGGCACCCGCGCTCCGCGGCCGTCTGGCGCCGCGATGCGCTCGCCACCGGCGCGTCGCTCTCCGGTCCCGCCATCGTGCTCGACGAGGGCGCCACGTTCTGGCTGCCCGCGCGCTGGCGCGCACGGGTGCACCCGGACGGGGCGCTGGTCGCGACGCGGAGCGCGCGATGAGCCCGGCGCAAGCGGGGCGAAACGCGTCGAAGCGGCGCGATGCGACGCCCGCCGCGCGCGGCCGGCGGCGCCGCCCCGGCCCGCGCGCGCCCCGCCTCGACGGCGTGGCGCTCTCGCTCTACCAGGGCCTCTTCGCGGCGTGCGCCGAGGAGATGGGCGCGGCGCTCATGCGCGCCGCGCACTCGCCGAACATCACGGAGCGGCTCGATCACTCGTGCGCGCTGTTCGACGCGCGCGGCCGGCTGGTCGCGCAGGCGGCGCATATCCCGGTGCACCTCGGCAGCATGCCGCGCGCGGTCGAGGCCGCGATGACGCGCGGACCTTTCTTGCCGGGCGACGCCATCCTGCTCAACGACCCGTTCGCGGGCGGCACGCACCTGCCCGACCTGACGCTCGTCTCGCCGGTGTTCCTCGCCGGCTCGCGCCGCCCCGGCTTCTACGTCGCGAGCCGGGCGCATCACGCCGACGTGGGGGGCGCCGCCCCAGGCTCGCTGCCGCTCGCGCGCGAGGTCTACGAGGAGGGCGTGCGCATTCCGCCGGTGTTCGTGCGCCGCGGCGAGCGCGTCGATCCGGACGTGCTCGCGCTGCTGCTCGCCAACGTGAGGACGCCCGAGGAACGGCGCGCGGACCTCGCGGCGCAGCTCGGCGCGCAGACGACGGGCGCGCGCCGGCTCGCCGAACTCGCGCGCCGCTCGGGCGCGGAGGAGCTGCGCGCCGCGGCGCGCGCGCTTCAGCACTCGACCGAGCGTCGCGCCCGCGCCGCGCTCGCGACGCTGCCGCGCGGACGCTGGCGTTTCGCCGACGTGCTCGACGACGACGGTCTCGGGACGCGCGACCTGCGCATCGCGGCCGAGCTCACCCTCGACGGGCACCGCGCGCGGCTCGATTTTCGCGGCACCGCGCCGCAGGCCCGAGGGCCCGTCAACGCCGTGCTCGCCGTGACGCGCGCCGCCTCGCTCTACGCGCTGCGCTGCGTGCTCGCCGAGGACCTGCCGGTCAACGACGGGCTGCTGCGCGTGCTCGAGGTGATCGCGCCCGCGGGTTCGCTCGTCAACCCGCGCCCGCCCGCCGCCGTCGGCGCCGGCAACGTCGAGACGTCGCAGCGCATCGTCGACGTCGCGCTCGGCTGCTTCGCCCGCGCGCTGCCCGGCCGCGTGCCCGCCGCGAGCAGCGGCACGATGAACAATCTGCTGATCGGCGGCGAGGATCCGCGCACGCGCGCGCCGTTCGCCTACTACGAGACGCTGGGCGGCGGGCACGGCGCGGGTCCGGGCTGGGACGGCGCGAGCGCCATGCAGGCCCACATGACGAACACGCGCAACACGCCCGTCGAGGCGCTCGAGCACGCCTGCCCGGTGCGCGTGCTCGCGGCGCGGGTGCGGCGCGGCAGCGGCGGAAAGGGGCGCTGGCGCGGCGGCGACGGGATCGAGCGCACGCTCGAGCTGCTCGCGGACGCGCGCGTCACGGTGATCGCGGAGCGCCGCGCGCGCGGGCCGTACGGCCTCGCGGGCGGCTCACCCGGCGCGCCGGGCCGCACGCGCGTGCGCCGCGGCGGGCGGCTCGAGACGCTGCCCGGCAAGTGCACGCTCGACCTCGCGCGCGGCGACGTGCTGATCCTCGCGAGCCCCGGCGGCGGCGGCTGGGGTCGCGAATCACGACGCGAGGCCGGCCGCGAGGCGGGACGCCGGCGCCGCCTCAGCCGCGACGGCCGCGCACGAGCGCGGCGATCCGCCGCGCGACGACGCGGCGCGTGAGCGGGGTCGCGTCGCCCGCCGAGATCCGCACCGCCGCCTCGGGGACGCCGGCGAGGAACGCGTCGTTCTGCAGCCCGACCAGCACCGTCGGACGCTCGCCGCAGCGCGCCCGCAGCGACGCGATCTCGGCCTCGGGCACGGGCACGCGCGACGCGATCGCGATCACCTGGGCGCGCGGCGACGCTCCGCCCGCGACGAGCCCGGTTGCGGCGAGATCGGCGGCGAGCGTTCCGCCGTGCGCGAAGGCGGGCTCGGCGATCGCGAACGATCCGGCCGGCCCGGACCAGGTGCCCTCGATCCGCAGCCCGCGCTCGACGATCGCCTCGAGCCGGCTCGTCCAGTCGGGCGGCGTCAGCGAATCGAGCGGCGCCGCGAGCTCGGCTTCGGTCGGCTCGGGCCGGCGCGCATCGAACGCGGCGAGCCGCGGTCGCGCGTCGTCGAACGCGGCGCGGTCGATCGCGCCCTCGACGAGCAGGTCGGCGAGCGCGAGCCGCGCGCGACGGACGTCCTCGCTCCAGTGCGCGTAGAGCAGCAGGTCGCAGCCCGCCGAGAGCGCCGCCGCGCCCGCCTCCGCCGGCGTCCGGCCCGCCGCCGCGCCCTGCATCTCGAGCGCGTCGGTCACGCACACGCCGCCAAAGCCGAGCTCCTCGCGCAGCAGGCGGCGCACGATCGCCTCCGAGAACGTCGCCGGACGTTCGGGATCGAGCGCGGGGTAGACGACGTGCGCCGACATCACGCTGTCGGCGCCGGGGTGGTCGGCGAACGGGCGCAGCTCGCGGGCGCGCAGCGTCGCCGCGTCGGCGGCACACACCGGAAGCACGAGGTGGGAATCGACCCGCGTGTCGCCGTGACCGGGAAAGTGCTTGAGGCAGGCGGCGAGCCCGGCCGAATCGAAGCCGCGCAGGATCGCGCCCACCGCCTCGCTCACGGCCGCCGGTTCGGAGCCGAACGCGCGCGGCCCGATCACCGGGTTGTCGGCCTCGCTGTGGACGTCGGCGACGGGCGCGAAGTCCCAGTCGAAGCCGAGCGCGCGCAGCCGGCGCGCCGTGACGCCCGCGATCCACTCGAGCTCGCCCGCCGCCGCGCCGCGTGAGAGCAGCGCCGCGTTGGGCGGCACGACGAGATGGCCCGCGAGCTGCGAGACCCAGCCGCCCTCCTCGTCCAGCGCGACGAACAGCCGCCGCGGCCGCGCCAGCTCGCGCAGGCGCGCGATCCGCCGGCGCAGGTCCTCGAGGTCGCGGAAATCGCGCGCGAACACGATCACCCCTGCGGGCGGGAACTGGGCGAAATCGCGCTCCCACGCCGGGCTCGAACCTTCCGGCGGCAGCCCCACGACCATCCGGCGCGCGATGCCACGCTGTCCGTCCATGGGAGCCGCACACTGCGCGAGCCTCCCGGGGCTGTCAAAATCGAAACTTCGTATCGCGCTTCGCCGCGTCGGTGCCCGCCGCGCCGACGATCGTGCAAAACGCTCGTTGGGGGCGCACACCGGAGCCGGTAAACTGCATCGAATGGACCTGCCCCACACGCATCACCCGCCGCGGAGGCCCCACTGAACTCCCGTCTCCACCCGTCCCGAATGTTCCCGGCGGTCGCGCTGGCCGCACTGCTTGCGGTCCCGGCGGTCGCGTCGGTCCCCTCCCCGCCCAGGCCGGCGCCACCCGCGTCGGGAAAGGCGTCCCCGCAGGCGCTCACGCTCGTCTACGGCGACGATCACTGCTTCGGGTTCGTGACGCCGACGGGCTGGGTCGCCGACGACACGAGCGGCCTGGGCTCGCGGATCCGCATGGTGCTCTACCCGCGCGGGCAGAAGTGGAACTCGGCGAAGGTGGTGATGTACGCCAACCCCATCCACAAGAGCAAGACCGCGCCGCTGCCCTTCGACCAGATCGTCGCGAGCGACCTGAAGGACTTCAAGACCCACACGCCCGGCGGCGTCGTGCAGTCGGGCGAGACGATCCACACTTCGTCCGGCAAGGACGCCCAGTTGCGGCTCTTCTCGACGACCGGGGCCCGCATCGACGAAGCCGTGGCGTACATCGACGAGCAGCCGCTCGTCATGCTGCTCGTCCTGAGCTCGCGCACGCCCGAGTCGTTCGAGCGCGCGTTGCCCACGTTCCGCCGCTGGGTGCAGAGCTACCGCTTCATCGTCGGCAACATCGACACGCCGACCACCGCGCGCTCGAAGGCCCCCGGCCCGGCGCCCACCCCGCCGGCCCGGCGCAGATGAGCGCCGCGCCCCGCGTCTCGGCCAAGAGCGAGCGGTTCAGCGAATCGGTGATCCGCGAGATGACGCGCCTCGCGGACCAGCACGGCGCCGTCAACCTCTCGCAGGGTTTTCCCGACTTCCCCGCGCCCGAGGCGATCAAGCAGGAGGCGGCGCGCGCGGTGGCCGCCGACGTCAACCAGTACGCGATCACGTGGGGCTCGAAGCGCCTGCGCGAGGCGCTCGCGGCGAAGCACGAGCGCTTCAGCGGGCTCGCGTTCGATCCCGAGCGCGAGATCGTGGTCTGCTGCGGTGCGACCGAGTGCATGATCGCGACGCTGCTCGCGATCGTCGATCCGGGCGACGAGGTGATCGTGTTCGAGCCGTTCTACGAGAACTACGGCCCCGACACGATCCTCTCGGGCGCGACGCCGCGCTTCGTGCGCCTGCGCGAGCCGGATTGGAGCTTCGATCCGGCCGAGCTCGAGGCCGCGTTCGGGCCGCGCACGCGCGCGATCGTCGTCAACACGCCGAACAACCCGACCGGCAAGGTGTTCGCGCGCGCCGAGCTCGAGCACATCGCGCGGCTCTGCCGGCGCTGGAACGTCGTCGCGGTGACCGACGAGATCTACGAGCACATCGTCTACGTGGGCGAACACGTCCCGATGGCCGCGCTCGAGGGGATGCGCGAGCGCACGGTGACGATCTCGGGGCTCTCGAAGACGTGGAGCGTGACGGGCTGGCGCATCGGCTGGTGCCTCGCGCCGCCCGCGATCACGAATGCGATCCGGAAGGTGCACGACTTCCTGACGGTCGGCGCGCCCGCGCCGCTCCAGGAAGCCGCGGCGGTCGCGCTCGCGATGCCCGCCGAGTACTACTCCGCGCTCGCGCAGGGCTACCGCGAACGGCGCGACTTCCTGCTGCCGGTCCTCGAGGCCGCGGGCTTCGGCGTCTTTCCGCCGAACGGGGCCTATTACGTCATGACCGATGTCTCGGGCTTCGGATATCCCGACGATGTCACGTTCGCCCGCTTCCTCGTGAGCGAGGTGGGCGTCGCGGGCGTTCCGGGCTCGAGTTTCTATTCCGATCCGGCCTCCGGTCGTCAGCGTCTGCGCTTCCATTTCGCGCGCAAACGCGAGACTCTGGAGGCGGCTGCGGAGCGTCTGCAATCCCTCAAATCCCGCCTCGTGGCGGGCCGTTCCCGCTGAACCCCGGGGGTTCCAACTTACATGCCATCTCCGCGTCGCTCCTCCCTCGGCCCCATCGGCCTTGCCATGTTCCTGTCGGTGCTGCTCGGCTTCGGCTTCGCGCGCGCGCTGTCCGCGACCGACGACCTGCGCGGCAACCTCGAGCTGTTCGAGGACGTGCTCTACCGCGTTCAGAACAACTACGTCGACGCACCCGACAACGAGAAGCTGGTCCACGGCGCGATCGACGGCATGCTGAAGACGCTCGATCCGCACTCGATCTTCCTGCCCGAGCAGCGTGCGCAGCAGCTCGACGAGCAATTCCGCGGCGAGTACTCGGGCATCGGCGTGCAGTTCGACATCCAGGACAACAAGATCGTCGTGATCTCGCCGATCGAGGGCACGCCCGCGTACCGCCTGGGCATCCGCGCCGGCGACAAGATCTTCGAGATCGACGACAAGCCGCTGAAGAAGGGCATCACGACCGACGACGTGTTCCACGCGCTGCGCGGCCCGACGGGGTCCACCGTCAACGTGACGATCGAGCGCGAGGGCGAGGCGGCGCCGATGCACTTCACGATCGAGCGCGCGAAGATTCCCGTCGAGAGCGTGCCGTACGCGTACATGATCCGCCCCGGCGTCGGTTACGTGCGCATCATCCGCTTCGCGCAGACGACCGGCGAGGAGCTCTCGCAGGCGATCGACAAGCTGCGCGCCCAGGGCATGAAGGACCTGCTGATCGACCTGCGCTCGAACTCGGGCGGCCTGCTCTCGCAGGCGGTCGACGTGCTGGATCAGGTGATCCCGGACAACAAGCGGCTCGTCTACACGCGCGGCCGCATCCCCTCGGCGAACGCGGACTACTACAGCACCGCGCGCGGCGGGAAGTGGACCGACGGTCCGCTCATCGTGCTCGTCGATCACGGCAGCGCCTCGGCGAGCGAGATCGTCTCGGGTGCGGTGCAGGACCTCGACCGCGGGCTGGTCGTCGGCATCAACACGTTCGGCAAGGGACTCGTGCAGAACCAGTTCAACCTCGCGACCGGCAAGCTGCTGCTCACGATTGCGCGCTACTACACGCCGAGCGGCCGCGGCATCCAGCGCGACTACACCAAGTTCGGCGACCAGGCGGAATACCAGGAGGACGCGTTCAAGGAGGACGTGCCCACGGACTCCGCGCTCGCGACCCGGCCGAAGTTCAAGACCGGCGCAGGTCGCGTCGTCTACGGCGGCGGCGGCATCTATCCCGACGTCGTGATCAAGGATCCGCCGAACCTGACCGCGCCCGAGGTCGACTTCATCACGAAGCGCGTCGGGTTCGAGTTCGCGACGCACTACGTCAGCCAGCGGCCCAAGGACACGGCGTGGACGAGCGCGTCGTTCGGACCGAACTTCCAGTTGAGCGACGCGGACTGGAAGGCCCTGCACGAGGATCTCGACGCGAAGAAGGTCACCATGAACGACTCGACGTGGAGCGCCGAGAAGCCGTTCCTGCTCCGGCAGGTGCGCGCCGAGCTCGCGAGCGCCACGCTCGGCTCGCTCGATCGCTACCGTATCGCGGTCGAGGACGACCCGCAGTTGAACGCCGCGCTCGAGCTCTTCCCGCGCGCGCAGCAGCTCATGGCGGCCGTCGCGAGTGGTCGCGCCGCGGAGCTGGGCCGGATCGACGCACCGGGCACGGGCGACGCGAAGGCGAAGTCGTCGTCGCCGCCCTCGGGCAAGCCCACGGCCGCTGACCACAAGAAGAAGCCCGACACGATGTGAGCGGGCGGCGGCCCGTCACGACGGCGCCCCGGCGGAGCGATCCGCCGGGGCGTCGTCGCTACGCGCCGGGCTGCGCGCCTAGCTTCACGCCGTCGCACCCGACCGTCGCGAGGATCCACGCGAAGTCGAACGCGATCTCGCGCAGCGCGTCGTAGCGCCCGCTCGCGCCGCCGTGGCCCGCGCCCATGTTGCAGCGGAAAAGCAGCGGGTTCGCATCGGTGCGCAGCGCGCGCATCCGGGCCACGTACTTGGCCGGCTCCCAGTATCCGACCTGTGAGTCGTTGAGGCTCGTCTTGACGAGCATCGCCGGGTAGTCGCGTCGCGCCAGGTTGTCGTACGGCGAGTACGCGCGCATCCACGCGTACTGCTCGGGGAGCTGGGGGTTGCCCCACTCCTCGTACTCGCCCGCGGTGAGCGGGAGCGAGGAGTCGGACATCGTGTTGAGCACGTCGACGAACGGCACCTGCGCGAGCACGCCGCGGAAGAGCTCGGGCGCGAGGTTCGTCACCGCCCCCACGAGCAGTCCGCCCGCGCTGCCGCCCTGCGCAACCAGCCGGTCGGCACGGGTCCAGCGCTGCTCGATCAGGGCGCGCGCGCAGGCGAGAAAATCCGTGAACGTGTTCATCTTGCGCTCCATCCGCCCGGCGTCGTGCCACGACTTGCCGCGGTCGCCGCCGCCGCGGACGTGCGCGAGCGCGTAGACCACGCCACGATCGACGAGGCTGAAGCGGGCGGAGCTGAACAGCACGTTCGACGGCATGCCGTACGAGCCGTACGCGTAGAGCAGGCACGGCGCCGAGCCGTCGCGCGGCGTGTCGCGGCGGCGCAGCAGCGTGATCGGCACGCAGACGCCGTCCGCCGCGAGCGCCTCGGCGCGCTCGATCGCGTAGCGCGCCGGATCCCAGCCGCCCAGCACCGGCGTGCGTTTGAGCAGCGTCGATCCGAGCGTCGCGAGATCGAGCTCGAAGACGGACGGCGGCGTCACGAACGACTGATAGGTGTACTGGAACGTCGTGGCGCCGAACGCCTCGTTCGCGCCCGCGAAGACGGTGTACGCGGCCTCGGGAAACGCGACGCGGTACGTCGTTCCGCTCGCGGGATCGAGCACGTCGAGCTGCGGCAGGCCGCCGTCGCGCGTCTCGATCACGACGTGCCCGCTCAGGCAGTGCAGTGCGCTCACCATCACGCCCGGCCGGTGCGGCACGACCTCGGTCCAGTGCTCGCGCCCCGGCGAGGCTTCCGGCGCGGTCACGACGCGGAAGTCGCGCCCCCGGTCGTTGGTGCGGATCCAGAAGCGGTCGCCGCGGTGGTCGACGTCGTACTCGTGATCCTGCTCGCGCGGCGCGATCGTGCTCCACGCGCCGCCGCTCGCACGCTGGACGCGCACCTCGGTGGTCGTATGGCTCGCGATCGAGTGGACGATCCACGCGCCGCTCCTCGTCGCCCGCACGCCGACGCCGAAGCGCTCGTCCCCCTCCTCGTCGACCGTCTCGTCGGCGCCCCCCAGCGTGCGTCGACAGAGCCGGTAGGAGCGCTTGGAGACCGCGTCCTCCTGCGTCCAGAAGAACGCCCGCGAGTCCGCCGTCCACGCGATCGAGGTCACGCGCTCGGCGCGCTCGGCGAGCGTCTCGCTCGTGGCCAGGTCCTTCACGTGCAGCGTGTACTGGCGGTAGCCGGTGTCGTCCGTGGTGTACGCGAGCAGGCGCTCGTCCGGGCTCACCTCGTAGTCGCCGATGGCCATGAACGCACGGCCCTCGGCGAGCGCGTTCAGGTCGAGCAGCACCTGCTCGGGCGCGTCCATCGAGCCCTCGCGCCGGCAGTAGACCGGGTACTGCCGGCCCTCCTCGGTGCGCGAGTAGTAGAAGTGGCGCCCCTTTCGATAGGGCGCGGAGAGGTCGGTCTGCTGCACGCGCGCGAGCATCTCGGCGTAGAGCGCCTCCTGGAGCGCTGCCGTCGGCGCCATCACGGCGTCGGTGTACGCGTTCTCGGCCTCGAGATGGGCGCGCACGCGCGGATCGGACTTCTCGCGCAGCCAGTAGTAGTCGTCGGCGCGCGTTTCACCGTGCATCGTGACCGGATGCGGGCGGCGCTCCGCGGCGGGGGGCGCAGGCGCGCTCGAGCGCGCGCTCATCCTGCGATGGGCCGAACGGTCACGGGATCGCCCTCGCCGATTCCGAGGCGCACCGCGGCGTCGCCGCCCACCTGCGCGATCTCGAGCCGGCCACTCGAGCCGAGCACCGCGACGAGCGTGCCGACCGGCGCGTCGCCGTACGAGCGCGCGAGCCCGTTCACCTCTCGCCCCAGCAGGCCGACGCGCAACCCGTCGCGCGGGCCCGCGAACGCGCCGTCCAGCAGCTCGGCGGTGAGGTTCGTGAGCGCGTTGCCGAAACGGTCGATGAAGACGACGCGCCCGACGAGCGCGTCGCCCTCGCGCCGCGGCGGCGCCGCGGCGAGCCGCACGGGATCGGTGATGCGCGGCCCGAAGGATTCGATGGGCTCGCCGCGGGCGAGGTGCGCGGCGACGGGGGCGAACACGTCCCGGCCGTGGAACGTGCGGCTCACGGGACGGCGGAACCAGCGCTCCTCGGCGAGCGCGTGGACCTCCGCGTCCCGGGCGGCGAGCGCCCACTCGAGCAGGCCGTTGTCGGGCCCCACGAAGAACGCGCCGCGGGCACGTACCGCGAGCGCGCGGCGCTCGGTGCCGACGCCGGGATCGACGACCGCGAGGTGCACGCTGCCCGGGGGGAAATCCGGGGCGGCGGCCTCGAGGATGAACGCGCCGCGCACGACGTTGGCGGGCGGGATCAGGTGATTGAGGTCCACGACCGCGGCCGAGGGTGCGAGCTCGTGGACGATGCCGTGCACCACGCCCACGAACCAGTCCTGCGCGCCGAAATCGGACAGGAACGTGACGATGGTGGAGGGCATGGAGTTCCTCGCCGAGGGGCGTTCACGTCGGGCCGCGGCGGAAGTTATCACACGTCCGCGAGCATGCCCCGCAGCAGCGTCCACGCGCCCTCGACGCTGAGTCGCGCGAGGCAGCGCAGGTCGTCGCAGGTGTCGCGATGGCAGGGGCTGCACTCGACCCGCGCCCAGTAGGCCCGATGGCCTTCGCGCTCCGGGTACGGGAAGAACATCGCGGGCCGGTTGCGGCTCATGAGTCCGAGCGTGCGCGCGCCCGCGGCAACCGCGGTGTGGAGCGGTCCGGTGTCGCCGCACACGAACGCCGAGCACGCCGACTGGAGCGCGATGAAGCGCGCGAGCGGCCAGCGCTCGATCGCGAACGCGCGACCCGCGGGCAGCGCCGCGACGCACGCGCGCGCCGTGTCCTCCTCGCCCGCGCCCGCGGTGAAGAGCGCGACCGCATCGGGATGCTCCGCGAGCGCCCGCCCGGCGAGCGCGACGTAGCGTTCGGGCGCCCAGCGGCGCGTCGGCCAGCGCGCACCCGGGTGGAAACCCACGAGCCGCGCGCCCGCATGCACGCCGAGCCGCCCGAGCGCTTCGCCCGCCTCCTCGCGCGACGAGGGCGCGACGTGGAGCCGCGGCGTCGCGGGCTCGGCGGGCACGGGCCACGAGAGCGCCGCGAGCGAGGCGAGGTGGAACCCCGTCGCGGAGAGCGTGCGCGGGTGGGCATGGTGCGTGTAGGCGGCTGAGCGCCAGCCCTTGCCGGCGTAGCCCACGCGCACGCGCGCGCCGCTCGCGAGCGTCCACGTCGCGGTGCGGGGATTGCAGAAGCAGTCGATCGCAACGTCGGGGGCGAAGCGCCGCAGGCTCCGGATGAGAGCGAGCGTCACGCCCGCGCCCGGGCGCGGCGGCACGGCGAACACCTCGTCGACGCGCGGATCGCCCGCGAGCAGGGGAGCCAGGCCCGCTTCGAGCACGTAGCCGATCCGCGCCTGCGGGCAGGCGCGGCGCGCCGCCTCGAGCAGCGGGAGCGTCAGGCAGATGTCGCCCAGGAAGCGTGGGCGGACGATCAGCAGCCGGCGGACGGTCGCGGGATCCAGCGGACACCTCAACGGGTCGGTGGGCCCGGCGCCTCCCGGCCCCGGCGCCCTCGCGGCTGGCCGCGAAGCGCGCTCGCCGGGCGCGAAACGTCCGGGCTAGAATGGAGGCGACGGTAGCACGGTCGCGCGCCGCGCCCCCGCGGGCCGAGGGGGGTGAGGCGATCCTTCAGGGGACGACTCTGCCGAGGGAGGCTCGCGTGAAGCCCGATTCGAAGCCGCAAGGCCATCCGGACACGCGCGCCGTGCACGGCCCGCATCCCGAGCACGTCGGCGAGCTGAGCACGCCGATCGTCCACAGCGCCACCTTCACGTTCGAGTCGCTCGACGCGATGGTCGCCGCCCAGGACGCGGCCGCGGCGGGCGCGTTCTACCAGCGTCGTGGCCATCCCACGATCCACGCGGCGGAGGAGCGCCTCGCGCACCTCGAGGGCGCCGAGGCCGCGCTGCTCTTTCCCTCCGGGATGGCGGCGATCTCGAGCGCATTCCTCGCGCTGCTGCGCTCGGGCGATCACGTCGTCTGCGTCGACCCGTGCTACGGCGGGACGCAGGCGTTGCTCCAGTGGGGGAGCGAGCGACTCGGCTGGCAGTTCACGTTCGTCGACGCGCGCCGGCCCGAGAGCTGGGAGGGCGCGTTCCGGCCCAACACGCGGCTCCTTCACCTCGAGTGCCCGATCAATCCGACGCTCGTCGTCTTCGACATCGCGGAGGCCGCACGGCTCGGGCACGCGCGCGGCGCGACGGTGACGATCGACAACACGATCGCCTCGCCGCTCGGCCAGCACCCGCTCGCGCTCGGCTGCGACGTCACGCTCTACAGCGCGACCAAGTCCCTGGGCGGCCACAGCGACCTGCTCGCGGGCGCCGCGATGGGGCGCGCCGAGACGATGAAGGGCGTGCACAAGGCCCGGGAGGTGTTCGGGCCCATCGCCGAGCCCGGCATGGCGTGGCTGCTCGAGCGGAGCCTCAAGACGCTGCCGCTGCGGGTGCGGGCCGCGAACGCCAACGCGCTCGCGCTCGCGCAGCGCCTGCGCGCGCACCCGTCGGTCGCGAAGGTGTTCTACCCCGGCCTCGTCGATCACCCCGCGCACGCGATCGCGGCGCGCCAGATGAGCCACGGCTTCGGGCCGCTGCTCTCGTTCGACGTACGCGAGGGCGCCGAGGCCGCGCTGCGCGTCGTGCAGTCGCTGCGGCTCATCAAGCACGGCGCGAGCCTGGGCGGCGTCGAGTCGCTCGCCTCGCTCGCCGCCTACACCTCGCACCAGGTGCTGGGGCGCGAAGGCCGCGCGCGCGCCGGGATCCCCGAGGGCCTGATCCGCCTCTCGGCCGGGGTCGAGCACGAGGACGACCTGTGGGCGGACCTCGAGCAGGCCCTGGTCCACGCGGCCGCCGTGCGCGCCTGAGGGCGCGGCAGCGCGTTCCCACGCCCAGTCGGGCGCCGGCTCCGGTAGTGTCCTAAGTTCGTCGGGCTGATTGGTGGCGGCCGCGCGAGTGCGGGTCGCCAGCGCCTCATCTAGTCGCCGTCCTCGTTCGGCGACTCGGCGAACAAAGGCAACGGCTCAACCCAATGCGGAGCGGCCTTGTTCAAGAGCCTGCTGAACGCATCGTAGTCCTCTGACACTGTCATCAGGCCGACTGCGAGCCCGAGGTGTTGAAGCAGCTTGGGGTGACCCACATCCTCGCTGAGCCATTGGTGGTGCTTGTTTTTTCGGCCGCCTTCGAGTCGCGGGTTGCGGTCTTGGAGTTCCTTCAGGACGCCCGGGGCGAGACGTTTGTAAACGATGTCGTTCGTCAGCGTGCCGAAGTACATGGGCAGACGCATGTCGGCCCGGTACGGCACCCCCCGCAGCCTGCAAAGCTCCTTGAAGTATCGGCTCGGGAAGGTCTTCACCCAGCGACGCAGGTTGTCGCTCAGGATGTCCTTCAACAGCTCTTGCAGGTATTCGCGCTGCCGGTCGTACTGGAAGCCAGTCGCCTCGTGCACGAGCGCGACGACGCCGACGTGGGCGAATCCGCGGATCAGGATGTCGGCAACCTCGGCGATTTGTTGCTGGCGAGGTCCAAGGACTCCTGCGTTGCGCGCGTCCAGCCATACCTCGCAGAGCTTGGGAAGGTCCTCGGCGCGAATGGCGTGAGCGAGCGAACCCTGCTTCGTGCGGTACTTGAGTTGCTCGTACGGCTTGGCCCCGAAGTGCATGCGCACGAACGGCTCAAGGTTCTTGTAGGCCAGGTGCAGAGGAACGACGACTCCGGAGTCGTCCGCAACGCGGCGCGTGCTAAGCGCTCCGCTACGGTACATGCCCAAGTGCTCCATCAGCTTGGTCTCTGAGATCACGGCGGACCCGTCGTCCAACACGGCGCAATCCAGTTCAATGCCGCCGATCACGAGCGGACCCGCGTGTGTGGCCTGAGGCCATCCAGCGCGCGCCGCGCCGCCCTTTCGAGCGATCTCGGACCGCTCTGACTTCGAGAGTTTGCGAGCACGAGCACGACCGCCCTTCGCCTGCTTCGACTCGGGTTCTTTCGGCTTGCCCGGGCCGTTGTCGGCCGGGCCGTCCTTGGGGTCAACCATGGTGGTACCTCCTTTCGGAAGCGAGACCGTAGCAGGCTTCGCTATCGTAGTGCAAGCAAGAAACCATGCGAGCTTGCTTGACATGCTTGCTTAGGTGCACTAGGCTCAGGCTTCGCCAATGAAAAAGCCCCGGCTGCGCTAACAGCCGGGGCGGGCGTCGCACCCACAGCCCGAAGGCCATGAGACGCGGTTGGTCGCCACGTCCACGATAGCGCCTTCGGCCACCGAAAGGAAGGCCGTCGTGAACGTCCTGCCCCGCGAGAAACAGGCCGCCGTCATCTCCGGTTTGATCGAAGGCTCTAGCATCCGCAGCGTCGAGCGCGTCACCGGCGTGCACCGCGACACGATCATGCGGCTCCTGCGACGCGTGGGCGCGAACTGCGAACGCATCATGGACCGCGAGATGCGTGGGGTCCGAGTGCGCAGAGTCGAAGCCGACGAGCTGTGGACGTTTTGCCGTAAGAAGGAGCGGCGACTCAGCGATCAGGAACGCGCCCTCCCGGACTTCGGGGATCAGTACGTGTTCATCGCGCTCGACCCCGAGTCGAAGCTGGTCCCCGCCTTCGCGGTGGGGAAGCGCGACGTGAGCACGGCCGTGCGCTTCATGGCAGACCTCGCCACGAAGGTCGGCACCCAGGCGCGCATCCAGATCAGCACCGATGCGTTCGCGCCGTACCGTGAGGCCGTCGAGCGGGCGTTCGGTTCGGCCGCGGACTACGCGATGGTCGTGAAGACATTCGCCGCTGAGAACCCAGGTCCGGGCCGGTACGCCCCGCCGAAGGTCGCGGAGGTGGTATCCACGGTCGTCAGCGGTGACCCCGATGAGGCGTGGATTTCAACGTCGCACGTCGAGCGATGGAACTGGTCGATGAGAACTCAGTGCCGCCGCTTCACGCGGCTCGCCGCAGGGTTCAGCCGCAACCTCGACAATTTGAAGGCCGCCACCGCGCTGGCGGTGACGGCCTACAACTTCGTGAAGGTGCATCGGAGTCTGCGGATGACGCCGGCGATGGCGGCCGGTGTTACTGATCACCTATGGGCCGTCGCGGAACTCTTGGCCCCAGCACCTAGCTCGCATCATCAGTCGATGGGGTAGGCTCTGCGGGGTACTTGTCTGGCGATGTCACGATCATCCCGCTCGCCAACTGAACGGAATAGATCGGCGTAGCCGCGGGATCCGTGGTCACGTCCGTATGGGGTCGGACCCTAGCAGAGACAGGGCCATTCACCCTGATTATCTCCGATCGGTTCATGATCCGCCTCCCTTGAAAAACGACTTCTTGAGCTGCTGGCTGCGCCCTTCGTTGTGTTTGATGATTCCTCCTACATCGTCTGCCGTCAACTCTTTGCAACCTCTCGCCGTAATCGTTGCCATTTGCGCGGGTCCGCCCACCTTGCCGTCTTGGCTCGCCGTCTCCGTGATCACGTACCCCCGAGCGCCGTAAGCTGCTCAACGCTGGAGTCGGGTTGGTAAAGGCGATTCAGGAGGTAAAGAGCATATTGGGCGATGCCCGCGAGCGCGAAGCCGTAGTTGTGAAGCATCGGGGCGAAATCCATCTGGCTGAGCAACTGAAACATCCTGGGTTCGGCTATCGCGCCGGCTCCGTCAACGTCATACCCCGCCACCATCAGTGCGAGGTCTGGACGTTGCGGAGCAAGTAAGCCCTGGATCGGCTGAATGCTGAAATTAGGGAACCATTCCCGGTACCGCGCGAGGGCCACTTCTCTGGCAAGCTCCATGATGGGGGTTGTGCCCTCTACCCCTGTCGCCTTCTCAAGTATCTCCCTCATGACGGTCGCGCCCAACTCACCTGCGCCCGCCGTCATGATGGCCGTGTACCTCGACGTGATGTAGAGCTTCTTCTGCGCGTCGTTCTGAGCCGTCACACCACGCGGATCGCCAAACGTGCCCCGGCTATCCGTGGCGACAACCAATCCATCGGCACCACGAAGCGCCACCAAGAGGGTCATCTTGCGGCCTCTCTCTCCACGTCCGCTCGGGGGAGGACAGGCCGCCATGGTGCCGAAACCCCCTGCCGGGCGCAACGAACCTAGGACACTACCCCGGCTCCCGCCCTTTGGCCGCGGGCCCGAGGCCCGTGGTATCCTCGTCGGCGCTCTTGACCGCCCACACTCCCGACCGGAGGTCGCTGACCGTGAAGCGCTCGCTCGCACTGGCCCTCGTCGTGATGGGGACCGTTCTGGCCGCCACCGCATTCGCCGGGAATCAGGCCACGACGGCCGCGACCTCGCCCGCGCTGACCGCCGCGCCCGAGGCGATCGACAGCCTCGCCATTCTCGAGCGCGTGGTCGCCAAGGACTCGACCCGATTCGACAACCTCTACCAGCTCGGCGTCATGTACCTCGATCACGAGCGCATGCAGGAAGCGATGCAGGTGTTCGCCAAGGCGAACCAGCTGCAGCCGAAGAACGTGAAGGTGCTCGTGAACCTCGGCATCGCGGCGGACGCGCAAGGTCACGCCGACTTCGCGCAGGTGCAGTACCAGAAGGCGCTCGACCTCGCGCCGACGGACTCCATCGCGGCCTGCCGGATGGCGTCGTCCAAGTACGCGCAGGGCAAGTACGACGACTCGATGAAGATGATCCGCGACATCATCGCCAAGCAGCCGAAGGCGTATTGCGCCTACTTCACGCTCGGGGTCGCGTTCGCCGACGCGGGGATCTACCGCGACGCGATCCGGATGTGGCACAAGGTCGTCGACCTCGCGCCCGATTCGCCCGAGGCCGTGAGCGCCAAGGAGTCGATCGAAGTGCTGGAGAAATTCCTCGCGGGCAAGTGAGCCCCGGCGCGCCGGGCGCGCATCCCAGGGATGTCGGCGCGGCGCATCGGATGATGCGCCGCGCCTTCGTTTCCGGGCGCGGACCGGACACGGGACGTGCGACATGATCTACCTCGACCACAACGCCTCGACGCCCGTGCGGCCCGAGGTCGCCGACGCGATGCACGCGGCGCTGCGTGATCTCTCCGCCAATCCCTCGAGCTCGCACCGCGAGGGTCAGCGCGCGCGCGGCGCGCTCGAGCGCGCGCGCGAGCAGGTGGCGGCGCTCGTGCGCGCGCGGCCCGAGGAGGTCGTGTTCGTCTCGGGCGGCACCGAGGGGGATCACCTCGCGCTGGTCGGCGCGGCGCTCGCGCGCAAGGCGGCCGGCCGGCGCGTCGCCTGCGCCGCGATCGAGCACCACGCCGTCCACGGTGCCGTCGAGCTGCTCGCCGAGCTCGGCTTCGAGCACGCGACGCTGCCCTGCGGCGCCGATGGCCGCACGGACCCGATGTCGGTCGACGCGCTGTCTCCCGACACGACCGTCGTCTCGCTCATGCTCGCCAACAACGAGACCGGCGTGATCCAGCCGGTCGGCGAGCTCGCCGCGCGCGCGCACGCTCGCGGCCTGCTGGTGCACTGCGACGCCGTGCAGGCCGCGGGCAAGGTCCCGGTCGAGTTCGGCGCGCTGGACGTCGACTACCTCGTCGTCTCGGGGCACAAGTTCGGCGGCCCCAAGGGCGCGGGCGCGCTGATCGTGCGACGCGGTGCGCCGCTCGCGCCGCTTGCGCGCGGCACGGCGCACGAGCGCGGCCGTCGCGGGGGCACCGAGAACGTACCGGGCATCGTCGGGCTCGGGCTCGCCGCCGAGCTCGCGGCCGCGGAGCTGGATGACGAGCGCGCGCGGCTGACGGCGCTGCGCGGCGAGCTCGAGCGCGGGCTGGCCGCCGACACGCCGGACGTGGTCGTGCACGGCCGGTCCGCGCCGCGGCTGCCCAACACGGTCAGCGCGTCGTTCCCCGGCACGCGAGCCGATCATCTGCTGCTGGCGCTGGATGCGCGCGGCGTCGCGGTCTCGGCCGGGGCGGCGTGCGCGAGCGGCGCGGTCGAGCCCTCGCCCGTGCTCGCGGCGATGGGCGTGCCGCGGGCGCTCGCGATCGGCGCGCTGCGCTTCTCGCTCGGACGCACGACCACCGCGGATGAGCTGGCGCGCGCGCGCGTCGTGGTCGCCGAGGCCGTGCGCGTGACCCGTGGCGGCTCGCCGGCGCAGGCCCGCGCGTGACGCGGCTGCGCGTGCTGGCCGCGATGAGCGGCGGCGTCGACTCCGCCGTCGCGGCCGCGCTCATGGCCGAGGCCGGCCACGACGTGACGGGCGTGACGCTCAAGCTCGCGTGCTACGGCCACGAGCCCACGCACGCGCGCGCCTGCTGCACGCTCGAGGCGATCGACGACGCGCGCCGCACCGCGTACGCGATGGGCTTTCCGCACCACGTGCTCGACGCGGAGGAGGTGTTCCGCGAGCGCGTGATGATGCCGTTCGCGGAGGGCTACGCGAGCGGACGCACCCCGTACCCCTGCGCGCTCTGCAATCGGCACCTGAAGTTCGGCGACCTCGTGCGCCGCATGGAGCTGGCGGACGCCGACGTGCTCGTGACCGGGCACTACGCCCGCGCGCGCGAGCTCGCGACCGGCGAGTGGGGGCTCTTCCGGGCCGCGGACCTCGCGAAGGACCAGAGCTACGCGCTCGCGCTGATCCCGTACCCGGCGCTTGCGCGCGTGCGCTGGCCGCTCGGCGGCCTGACGAAGGCCGGGGTGCGCGCCCACGCGCAGCGCCTGAGCCTCGCCTGCTGGGACAAGGTCGAGAGTCAGGATCTCTGCTTCGTTCCCGACGGCGACTACGCGCGCTACCTGCGCGACGAGCTCGGCATCGAGCGCGGCACCGTGCCCGGCGCGTTCCTGGACGCGAGCGGGCGGCGACTCGGCACGCATCGCGGCGTCATCCACTACACGGTCGGCCAGCGGCGCGGGCTCGGCCTGCCGGGCGCCGAGCCGCACTACGTGCTCGCGATCGACGCGGAGGCCAACACGGTCACGGTTGGCGCGCGCGCGGAGCTCGAGGCCGCGGGACTCGTCAGCGAGCGCGTCAACTGGCTGTTGCCCTCGCCGCCGCGCACGGCGATGGCCGTGCGCGTGCGCATCCGCTACAACCACGCGGGCTGCGACGCGACGCTCGAGCCGCGCGCCGATGGCACGGCGGCAGTGCGTTTCGAGCAGCCCCAGGCCGCGGTCACGCCGGGCCAGCTCGCGGTGCTCTACGACGGCGAGCGCTGCCTGGGCGGCGCGCCGATCGCGCGGGCGCTCACCGGCGCTCGGAGCGACGAGACGGCGGCGGCCTCCGCGTGAGCGGTCCCGGGACGCGCACGCTCGATCGCTGCCTCGCGTGCGGGAACGCGAACCTCGCGCACCTCGCGTTGCGCTACGATTGGGAGGGTACGCGCTTTCCCGCCGCGCGCTGCGCGCGCTGCGGCATGCGCTTCCTGCGCGTTCAGCCCGTCGGCGCGTCGCTCGCGCGCATGTACTCGGCCGAGTACTTCATCCGCGACTTCCGGTGCGGGCGCAGCGATGCGACGTCGTTCGACGAGGCGGCCGCGCGCGCGGAGAACGCGGGGCTGCTCGACCGCTTCGAGCGCTATCGCGGCGCCGGGCGGCTGCTCGAGGTCGGCTGCGCCGCCGGCTGGCTGCTGCGGCACGCCGCGGACCGTGGCTGGCAGGTGCGCGGCGTCGAGTTCTCCGCCGACGCGGTCAGGCACGCGCGCGGGCTCGGGCTCGAGATCCACGAGGGCACGCTCGCCGACGCGTTGCTCCCCGAGGGCGCGTTCGATCTCGTCTATCTGGGTGACGTGCTCGAGCACGTGCCCGACTGCCGCGCCGACGCCGAGCGCATCGCCCGGCTGCTCGCGCCGGGCGGCCACCTGTTCCTGCGCGGACCCATCACCACGAACTCGCTCGCTCGCTCACTCGCGCTGGGTGCGTTCGGCGCGCTCGGGCGCGAGCTCGTGCTGCGCGAGCCGCCCTACCACCTGTGGGAGTTCACGCCGCGCTCGCTCGCGGCGCTCGTGCGCGCGGTCGGCCTCGAGGTCGTGGCGATGGAGCAGGCGAAGATCGCGCCCGGCAGCGGTGCACCCGGCCGAGCCGGGTCGGGCGGAAAGCGCGGTCCCGCGCGCGCCCTCATGGCGGCGATCGACGCGGTCAACGTCCCGATCACCCGGGCGTTCAACGCGTTCGGCGATCGCGTCGTCATGGTGGCGAGGCGGCCGAAGAGTGCTTGACCCGCACTCCACGCGGGCGGAAGCTCGTTGAGGTCGCTCCTGTACCGGGCGTACTCGTCTCGTTTCGACGAGGTGTCGCATGAGGCTCCCGTTCCCGCCCGAGGCCGCGTTGGCGCTGATGCTGGCTGCGGCGCTCGCACCGGCGCCGGCCGCAGGGCAAGCCAACGTCCCTCCGCCGGCGATCGTCTTCGCCATCACGCCCCAGGGTCCGTGCTCGAGCGACGCGATCACGCTCGTCGCCACGACGCCCTGCGCACCGTGCGTGCGCATCGTGTCGTTCCAGGCCACGGACAGCGCGAACGCCGTGCTGGTCGCACAGAGTGCGTCGCCCCGGCGGTGCTCCAGCCTCGGCTGCACGGTCGACAGCATGGGGGCCCGGCTCGGCCGCCTTGCACCCGGTCACCACGTCGTCTCGGTCACGATCGACGTGCGTCCGGCCGCGGACTCGACCGGCGGCGACACCAGCGCGGTCGTTCAGCACCAGTCGATCGCCTTCGACGTCGAGAGCGCCTGTCCGAGCAGCCCGCTGCCATTCGTGACGCAGGTGCAGATCGGCGCGCCCGCGTGCGCGAACTGCCCGCCCGTCGTGTGCGCCAACCGCGCGATCCCGGTGACGGTGTCCGGCGAGGTGGTGGACGGCTGCTGGGAGTTCCTGGGCGCCCGGGCGGACACCAACCTCGATGCGCAGGCCGGCCTTTATCCCGACGTCCTGCTGACGTTCGAGCATCAGTTGAACGTGCCCTGCCCCGACATCGTGCGTCCGTTCACGGCGACGGTTCAACTGCCCGGCCTTCCGTCGGGGCCGGCGAGCATCGACGTCGTCGAGATCCACACGAACGATGCGGACTCCACGACCCAGAGCTATCGCAAGAGCTTCGCGTTCACCGTGCCCGAGAGTTGCGGCGCCGTGCAGCCGCCGCCCGCGCCTTCGTGCCTGTGGCCGTTCCTGCAGCCCGTCGCGCCCGGCGCCGACACGGCCGCGCGCTGCGATCTCGTGCTCCCGCCCGGCGGCCATGGCGCGGCTCCGTTCGCGGTTCGCGGCAGTGACCGTCCGCTCTCCGGCCTGCAGGGCACGATCAGCGCGGGCGCGCGCCTCACGGTGCTCGGCGTCGACGCGATCGGTCCCGCGGCCGACATGCACCTGCTCACCCAGCCCGCTCCGGAGGGCCTGAACTTCGTCCTCTACGCCGATCGCGGTGCGCCGATCCCCGCGGGCGGCCTGACGCCGATCCTCTCCGTGCGCGTGCAGGCGGACTCGGGCGCGACGGCCGGCGATCCGATTCCGGTGAGCGTGACGGTCACGGCCGGCTCCGATTCGCTCGGTCAGTCGCTGCCGCACTGCCCGATCGCGGCGATCCCGACCCCCGCGGCGCAGGTCTGCATCGCGACGCCGGGCAGCTGCGACGCGAACCACGACGGCGTCGTCAACGTGGCCGACCTGGTGCGCATGGTGCGCTGCCACTTCGAGCCCGCGACCTGCCCGGATTCGGGCAAGGCCCTGCCGGACTGCAACGGCGACGGCGTGTTCACGCTCGACGACGTGCTCTGCTGCGCGCGCATGATCCTGGGCGGGCCGCACGCGGGCACGTCGCACGCGGCGACGCAGCTTCAGTTCTCGCTCGGCGCGCCGACGATCGTGAACGGTCTCGTGCGCGTGCCGATCGAGGTGACCGGCGCAACCGAGATGAGCGGCGCACTGCTGCACGTGAGCTTCCCGTCGGATCGCTTCACGGCGGTCGCGGGCCCGGCCGGCACGCCCGCCGCGGCGGGCGCGTGGCTGCCGCTCGTCGAGCCGGGTGTGAACGACGCGGTGGTCGGCGTGCTGCGCCTCGACGATGACGCGCCGTCCACGGCCGAGGCCGAGCTCTGGTTGCAGCCGGTTCCGGGCCGGTCCCCGGGAGGCACTCTGAGCCTCGATCAGAGCAGCGTGATCGCGCCCGACGGGAGCGATCTGACCGTGAACCTGAGCCAGGCGACGCTCGACCTGGGTTCGATCGGGCAGGGTCGGCCGGCGCGCATCGAGCTGCTCGCGGCGCCGAATCCATCCGCCGGCTCGACCCGCTTCATCGTGCGCCTGCCGCAGGCCGGGAACGTCGACCTCGCGATCTTCGACCTCGCGGGCCGGCGTGTCGCGGGACTGTGGCACGGTCCGATGGTCGCGGGCGAGCAGAGCGTGAGCTGGAATGGTGCCGGCGTGCGAAGCGGGCTCTACTTCGCGCGGCTCTCCGTCGACGGCGTGGTGCGCACCTCGCGCGTGACGCTCCAGGTCGGGCGGTGACGAGCGCACGACGGGGCGGCCCACGCGGCCGCCCCACGCCGCACGCGCTTCAGCGCCGGATCGTCACGCGCAGCGAGTCGGGGTCGATCGCCACGCGCGGCTCGTAGACGCTCGAGCTCCAGCCGCGGTCGACCGAGCGCTCGCGCAGCTGCAGCTTCGTCGTCACGCGAAAGGGCACGGGCACGTGGAGCACGAGCCGGCAGCGCGTGCGCATCGCACCGGCGCCCCACGCGGGGAAGACCGCGCCCGCGCCGCGCGCCAGCGTGAGCGGCCCGCCCGGCGGGCCGGAGATTCCGGGTGGAGCGCCCGCCCGGCGGCCGTCGAACGCGACCAGCAGGTGGACCTTGCCCGGGGC
>DATJXF010000110.1:0-23410 GCA_035500415.1 Candidatus Acidiferrales bacterium
CATTCATCCATGACGTCATCGATCGCACCCGGGCGCTGCTGCCGCACACGCGCGGACTCACCGTGGTGGTGGGAACGCTCGAGCAGGACATCGACCTCTACAACGCCGCGGCCGTGATGCACGACGGCCAGTGGCTGGGCACCGCCCGCAAGCGCTACCTGCCCAACTACGGCGTGTTCGACGAGAACCGCTACTTCACGCCCGAGCGGCGCACCCACGTCTTCCGCCGCAGCGACATGACGTTCGGCGTCAACGTCTGCGAGGACATCTGGATCGCGGGCGGGCCGGCCGAGGAACAGGCCGTGCGCGGCGGCGCCGAGGTCATCCTCAACCTTTCGGCCTCGCCCTACCACGCCAACAAGGCGGACGAGCGGCGGCGCATGATTTCCACGCGCGCCGCGGACAACCTCGCCATCATCGGCTACGTGAACCTCGTCGGAGGCCAGGACGAGGTCGTCTTCGACGGCGCGAGCCTCGTCATCGACGAGCGCGGGCACGTGGTCGCCGAGGGCGCGATGTTCGCCGAGGATCTGGTCGTCGCCGACGTCGATCTGGACGAGGTGTTCAACGCACGCCTGCACGACACCCGCCTGCGCAAGGAGCGCGCGCTCGACGACGCTGCGCCGCTGCCGCGGATCGAGGTGCCGGATGCGGCGAGCGCCGGGGGCGGCGGCGGCACCGCGACGCGCGTCGCGCTCGCGCCGCGGGCCGCGGCCGCCGGACTCGAAGGCGCGGCCGAGGTCTACGCCGCGCTCACGCTCGGGGTGCACGACTACGTCGGCAAGAACGGCTTCGACACGGTCGTGCTCGGGCTCTCGGGCGGCATCGACTCGGCGCTCACCGCCTGCCTCGCGGTCGACGCGCTCGGCGCCTCGCACGTCGTGGGCGTCTCGATGCCGTCCGAGTTCACCTCGGAGGAATCGCTCTCCGGCGCGGGCGAGCTCGCGCGCACGCTCGGCATCCGCTTCCACACGATTCCGATCCGCGACGTGATGCGCAGCTACGAGGCCGCGCTGGGCGGCGTGTTCGCCGGGCGCGCGTCCGATCTCACCGAGGAGAACCTCCAGGCGCGCATCCGCGGCAACTACCTGATGGCGCTCTCGAACAAGTTCGGCTGGCTCGTGCTCACGACCGGGAACAAGAGCGAGGTCTCGGTGGGCTACAGCACGCTCTACGGCGACACCGCGGGCGGCTTCGCGGCGCTGAAGGACGTGTACAAGACGCAGGTCTACGAGCTCGCGCGCTGGCGCAACGCGCGCGGTGCGGTGATCCCCGAGTCGACGATCTCGCGCGCGCCGACCGCGGAGCTCCGCCCCGGCCAGCGCGACCAGGACTCGCTGCCGCCCTACGCCGAGCTCGACGCGATCCTGCGCGACTACGTCGAGGAGGACCGCTCGATCCCCGACATCGTGAAGCAGGGGCACCCCGAGGCGATGGTGCGGCGCGTCGCGCGCATGGTCGACCTCGCGGAATACAAGCGCCGCCAGAGCCCGCCCGGGATCAAGATCACGCCGCGCGCGTTCGGCAAGGACCGCCGGCTGCCGATCACGAACCGCTGGAAGGGGTAGGGCGCTCTTTCATCAGGACATCGCCTCGTCTCCACCACGCAGGACCGCCAATTCGTCCCTGTTCTAGGTGCCTCGATGCTAACCAAATTGACTGTTCGCAATTTCAAGCTCTTCCGTCAGGTCGAAATCGAGCTAGGCCAGCGGGTTGTCTTCATCGGACCCAACAACGCAGGCAAGACCTCCGCGCTTCAGGCACTGGCCCTTTGGAACGCCGGTGTCCTGCGCTGGGTGGAAAAGCGGGGCGAAGGCAACGTGCCCAGAGAGCGCGCGGGCGTCACCCTCAATCGTCGCGATCTCATTACCCTGCCTGTGCCTTCCGCGAACCTGCTCTGGCGCGATCTGCACGTTCGCGAGGGCTACAAGGAAGATGGTAAGCAGAAGACTCGGAACATCCTGATCCAGGTGGACGTCGACGGCGTTGACCAGGCGAAGGCTTGGAGTTCGCGCTTGGAGTTCGACTACGCAAACGAGGAGTCGTTCTACTGCCGATCTCGTGTTGGCCCCGACGGGAACCGGTTCGAGGTGCCGTCAGCCGCGGCCGGCGTGAGGTTGGCATACCTGCCGCCGATGTCAGGGCTGGCTTCCACCGAGACGCGGTTGGACGAAGGCGCGATTGGTGTTCGAATCGGCGAGGGGCGGACGGCGGAGGTACTTCGAAACCTCTGCTGGCTAACGCTCGAGCGGGACGATGTTGTGTGGAAGCGCATTGTCAAGCGAATGCACAAGCTGTTCGGAGTCACCTTGGAGGATCCGACCTACATCAAGGAGCGCGGAGAGATCCGGATGACCTACAAGACCGATGCTGGTGTGGAGCTGGACCTTTCCGCGAGCGGTCGGGGTCAACAGCAGACTCTCCTCCTGCTGGCCCATATGGCAGCAAATCCCGGGTCAGTCTTATTGTTGGACGAACCAGACGCACACCTTGAAATCCTGCGCCAGCGCCAGATTTACGGGATCCTCACGGAGACCGCGGCTGAGACGAACAGTCAGATTATCGCTGCGAGTCATTCCGAGGTCATCCTGAACGAGGCGGCCGATCGCGACATGGTCGTGGCTTTTGTCGGCCGGCCCCACAGAATCGACGACCGTGTGAGCCATGTTCGAAAGGCTCTCAAAGAAATAGGATTCGAACACTACGCCCAAGCCGAAGAAGTAGGCTGGGTACTTTACTTGGAGGGCTCCACCGATCGGGCTGTCCTCAACGCCTTCGCCCAAACGCTTGGCCACGCCGCCGCAGCGCTCCTTGAGCGACCATTCGTTCACTACGTGGAAAACCAGCCGAAGAAAGCCCAAGCTCATTACCATGGGCTTCGCGAGGCAAAGGAGGACCTTGTCGGCCTCGCCGTCTATGACCGCCTCGATTCGCTCCCGCCCGATCCCTACCTTAAGCAACATGCTTGGCGACGTAGAGAGATTGAAAACTACCTCTGCCAGCGGACTGCGCTCTTGGCTTGGGCGGAGGCGGAGGGGCGTGCCCAAGCGGGCGATCTATTCGCGCTGTCATGGCGGACAACGATGGAGGACTCCATCAAACAGATCGCCGACGCGCTCCAAGCGCTGGGGAAGCCGGACCCGTGGGGGTCAGAGCTAAAGGCAAGCGACGAGTTTCTTGGGCCGCTGTTCGAGGACTTCTTCAAGAGGTTGGGCCTTCCGAACCTGATGACCAAGACGAATTATCACACCCTGGCTCCGCACGTCCCCGCGGAGGACCTGGACGCGGAGGTCCGGGAGGTGCTCGACATGATCGTCGACGTGAGTTCGCGCGCACGGCCCCGTTAGGCCGCAGGCACCTTCACGACGAACGCGCGGCGCGCGAACAGCGCGACCGTGGCGATCGCCGCGAGCGAGAGCAGCGCCGCGAGCAGGTAGGCCGCGCCCGGGAACTGCAGCGGCGCGCCCGGCCGCGTGAAGTACGCGAAGGCCTGCGTGAGGACCGGCGGGCCGAGGATCGCCGCGACGCTCTGCAGGCTCGCGATGCCGCCCTGCAGCTCGCCCTGCTCGTCGGGCGCGACGGTGCGCGAGAGCGCCGAGTTCATCGAAGGGAACACGAGCCCCTGCAGCGCGGCCACGGTGCAGACGGCGTAGACCATCCAGCCGCGGCTCGCGAACGCGTTGCCCGCGAAGCCGAGGCTGCCGAGCGTCAATCCGAGCAGGATCGCCCGCCGCTCGCCGATCCTCGGCACGAGCCGCCGCGTGACGAAAGCCTGCCCGAGCGCCATGAGCAGCCCGACGTACGCCAGCGAGGCGCCGATCGCGCCGGGCCCCCAGCCGAAGCGCAGTCGCGTGTAGAACGCCCACACCGCGGGATACGACTGGTGCGCCAGCATCCACAGGAACCACGCCGCGAGCAGCGTGAGCGCGCCGCGACGTCGCGCGAGCGAACGGAACGTACCGAACGGATTCGCGCGAGCGAGCGCGAACGGCCGGCGACGCCCGGCCGGGAGCGATTCGGGCAGCAGGAAGAACCCCAGGGTCGCGTTGATCATCGCGAGCGCCGCGGCGGCGATGAACGGCGCGCGCACGCCGAAGCTGCCGAGCAGCCCGCCGAGCGCGGGCCCGAGCACGAAGCCGGTGCCGAACGCCGCCCCGATCAGCCCGAAGTTCTGGGCGCGGCGCTCGGGCGGCGTGATGTCGGCGATGTACGCGCTCGCCGGCACGAAGCTCGCACCCGCGATGCCCGCCACGGCGCGGCTCGCGAACAGCCAGCCGATGGTCGGCGCGAAGCCCATGACGAGGTAGTCGAGCGCGAACGCCGAGAGCGAGGCGAGGATCACGGGGCGGCGCCCGAAGCGGTCGCCCAGGCCGCCCATCACCGGCCCGCACAGGAACTGCATCACCGCGAAGCCGAACATGAGCCAGCCGCCCAGGCGCGCGGCCTCGCCGATCGGGGCGTGCGTCAACTGCACGATCAGGCTGGGCATGACGGGCATCACCACGCCGAAGCCGATCATGTCGATGAGCAGCGTCGCGAGCACGATGGCGAGCGCGCGGCGTTCGTGTTGAACCGGCATGGGATCTCCGGGCGGCGGGAACGGGCGGAGACGGGACGTCGAGCGCGCCACGTTACTTCAGCGCTGGGGGCCAGACGAAGGCGCCGGGCCCCCCAGGGGACCCGGCGCCCGTTCGTCGCGCGCGGCATCGCGCCGCGCGTTCAGGCTGCGTTCACGGCAAGCCGAAGATCGCGTACGACATGCCGACCGTGGCGTTGCCGAACTTGCGTGTCTCCGAGCCGTCCTGCACCGCCTGCAGCTCGCCGCGCAGGTTGATCGTCACCTTGGGCACGGCCGCGAAACCGACGCCGAAGCCCGCGTTCCAGGTCGTGAACGTCTGGTCCACGCCCGTGCGCGACAGCGACGTCTGGCCGACGCCGCCGATCGGGTAGAACGACAGCGGTCCGCCCGCCGCGAGCATCAGGTTCACACCCCACGCCTTCTCGTCGAAGCCGGGCTGCGTGAGATCCAGGCCGGCCACGTTCTCGACCTTGTCGCCGAGGTTCGTGGTGGCGTAGTACGGCTCGAGCGTGACGAACGGCACGAGCTTCACCGGAGCGCGCAGCCCGTAGAGCATGCCGTTGCCGGTGTCGTGCTGCAGCACCGGGTAGCTCATGCCCGCGAAGGCCCCGAGCCCGAGGCTGCCCGCGGACGCGATCCCCGCCGAGACGACGAGCAAGGCGAGCGTGAGCGCGATCAGACGCTTCATGATGACCCTCCCGTTGGATGGGCGCCCAAGGAGCGATCCTCGGGAGCGCCACAGGCGCGCGGCACGGGGGCCGCGGCGGCCTCGCCGGAGTTATCGACTCGACTCCGGCTGAACTTTCGGGGAGCTCGTCGGGGAGCCTACTGCAACGTGTGCACCACGCGCACGGTCGCGGAGCAGTACCGCGCGAGCAGGTCGGCGATGCGGGCCAGCATGGCGGAAAGATCCTCGGTGCGGCGCTCGCTGGGGCTGAACACCACGGCGAGCAGCGCGGTCGTGCGCGCCGTCACCTGCGTGCGTGCGGAATCCGACGTCGGTGCGCCAAACGGCCCATCGTCGTCGGCGAGGAGCGGCCGGCCCGCGAGGTTCACGCGGCCCTTGCGGATGCCGTCGTAACCGTCGCCGCTTCCGCCCAGGCGCGCGATGACGGCGTGCTGCACGCGGTCGCGATCGTAGAGCCCGAGCGGCAGCTGGTGCTCGAGCGAGGCGAGGTTGCAGACGTCGACCACGGGCAGGATCTCGGGCAGGCCACGGCCCTGCAGGACGCGCCGCAGCAGCGCTTCGCTCGCCGGGCGGGTCTTCGTGGGATCGACGCCGAGGCGGTGGAACATCGCGCGGTTCTCGGCGACGCCCGCGATGTCGGCGGCGGGCCGGTCGCCGAAGCGCGTGCGCAGGCGCGTCACGACGGCGTCGCGCTCCTCGGCGAACGCGGGTGGCAGTGCGTCGCCGTGCACGCCATCGGCTTCGAGCCAGCCGAACGTCATCACGCCGCGGAGCGCCTCGTCGACCTCCAGCGCGAGTCCGCCGGTTCGTGCGAGCGTCATGGCGTGGTGGCCTCCGGGCCCGGACGATCCGACTCGCCGGGACGGAGCCGCATGAGCCGGCTCCGACGCACCGGATTTACTGCAGCGGGCGGCGGGAATTCCCTTTCCGACCCAATTCCCGACCCGACGTGGACGCCGAGTCGTCGATTGCGGCCAAAACTCATGTCATCGCCGCCCGCCGGCACCTGAGTCCTCTTGGTCGCGCGCGGGCCACTCGTGCGCGACGCTTCCGGCGCGATCGCTGCGACTGCTGCTCGACGTGATTCGCAGCGAGCGGTGAAACGTGTGCGAAACATAGGCGCGTCGTTGGGCGCGCGCAAGCGAAGATTCGCGCGCGCAGAAAAATTTTCCCGCGGCCGTCGCGCGCGATCCGGCGCGTGACGTCACGCGTGACGTCGCGCCACGTTGGCGCGACGCAACGCGCGTTGCGCTCAGGAGATCGACGTCGGCGCGCTCGCGGGCGGAAGCCGCCGCGCGATGCTCTCGACGCGCCAGCCCTTGCCGCTCTCGCCGAGCTCGACCTCGTCGCCGACCCCGCGGCCCACGAGCGAGCGGCCGATCGGCGCCTGGAACGAGATCACGTTGCTGCCGAGATGCTGCTCGCCGTCGCCGAGGATCCAGTACGACGTGCGCTCGTTGCCGCGCACGAGCACGACCTCGGTGCCGAGCCCCACGACGCCGTCGTGGTACTCCGCGTCCTCGACGAAGCGCGCGCGCGCGATGCGCAGCTGCAGCGTCGCCGCGAGCTTCTGCGCGTTCGACTGCTTGAGCTTCGCGGAGTGGTACTCGGCGTTCTCCTTGAGGTCGCCGAGCTCGCGCGCCTTCTGGATCGTGCGCGGGATCGTGGTCTTGAGCTCGCGTTCGATCGCGGCCAGATCGACCTTGAGCTTCTCCCACGTCGCGCGCGTCATCATCGGAATGTCGGCCTCGGCGGACTGCTCGCCGAGCTGGCTGAAGAGCTTGTCCGTCTTGCGCTGCCGGTGCTCGAGCACCCACTGCTTCTCGTCGGCGAGCCCCACGCGGCCGATCGCGTCGAGTGCCGGGAAGAGCAGCCGGTCGCTCGAGCGCCACTGCCGCACCAGCACGCGGATGCGCAGCCGCATGTCCTCCGTGACGGGCACGCCCGCGAGCAGCTTCTCGAACGGGCCGTCCGGCTCGAGCCAGCGGCCCACCTTCTCGGCGGTCGAGGGCTTGGGACGTTCCTCGATGAGCTGGAGCGCCGCGAGAAAGAGCCGCCAGGCGTCGGCGGGCGGCGCGCCCGACGCGAAGTCGTCCTCGATCAGGCGCATCACCGCGGCCGAGTACTCCACCGCGTGGTCGAGCAGCGCGCGGCGCAGCAGCAGCCGGCCGTGGTCGTCCAGTGCGGCGCGGTCCTTCTCGGCCTCATCGCGCACCGCGCCGAAGCGCGAGTCGAGCGCGGAGAGGATCGCCTCGGCCTCCACGCCGGCCGCGCGCGAGTCGGCGAGCAGCGCGAGCTGCTCGTCCTCGCTCGCGAGGTCGGAGATCGCGAGGCCGCGCTCCCAGAGGCCGCGCAGCACGGTCAGCCACTGCTCGCGCCGCTCGGGATACCAGCGCGCGAAGTAGAGCCCGGCGCGCGCGCGATCGGCCCGCTCGCCCTCGTCGTCGAGCAGCGTGCGCGAGATGAAGCCGCCGAAGCGGCCCTTGAGCGCCGGCTCGGCCTGCGGGTGCTGCGCGAGGAACTTCCGGATGACGCCGAGGTTGTGCCGGGCGGGCTTGCGCACTTCGTAGGAGGGCAGGGGCGTGCGGCCGGCGCCGGCCGCGCCGGCCGCGCCCTCGGGCGCGAGGCGGTAGACCTGCTCGAACGCGCGGGTGTGATCGATGCGCGGATCCTTCTCGGCGGCGGCGCGCGCCTTGCGCCAGAACACGGTCCAGTCGCGCGCCGCGACGAGGTCCGAGCCGACGAGGAACACCTTGAGCCGGTTCGCGTCCGCCTGTCCGCCCAGGATCTTGAGCGCGCGCACGACGAGCGTCGCCTGCTCCTCGAGGGCGAGCCGCTTCACCTCGGCCGGGTTCGAGAAGCGCAGCAGCCGCAGGTCGTCCTCGGCCACGGGCGTGAGCGTGCGGCGCGCGGCGGCGTACGGCATCTTGTGCCCGCGCGACCTGGCGAAGTCGATGACGACGGTCGTGGTGTCGTTGGAGACGATGCGGCCGGCGCCGAAGCCCTCGTGGAGCACGCCGCGCCCGGGCGCGAGCGCGGCGATCGAATCGAACTGCTCGATCGCGCGCGGCAGCGGCACGTCGGCGCTCTCGAGCCCGCTCTGCGCGACCGCCGAGTCGAGCGACGGCACCGTCGCGCCGGGCCCCTGCCGGAGCGCCGCGGTGATCGAAACGCGGAACGGCTCGGCCGCGTTCTCGTCGCCACCCGCGATCGCGGTCGCGACGACCTTGCGGAGCGGCTCGAGCGCCTCGCCCGCGCGGTTCGCCTGTGCGAGCCCCTGCGTGGCGATGTCGGCGAGCACGCGCGCTTCCTTGAGCGCGCCCTGGCTCGCGACGACGGGGAGCGTCTGGACGAGCTGCGCGAGGCCGTCCCAGTCGGCGTGCTCGACGAACTCGAGCGCCGCCTCTTCGAGGCCCGGCCAGCGCGCCTCGGCCGCGAAGCGAGGCGCGAGCTCGGCCAGGAGCGCGCGGCGGTCGTCATCCTGTTTCGCTTCGCCCAGACGCTTCGCGAGCAGGAGCGCGAGCTCGAGGTCGTCCGGGTTGATCGCCCACGCGCGCGAGAGCGCGTCGATCCGCTCGGGATCCTTCTTGAGCCCTTCGTGCGCCTGCACGAGCAGCCGCGCGGCCGCGTGCGACTGCACGAGGCCGAGCGAACGCTCGGCGATCGCCGCGAGCGGCTCCCAGCGCTTCGCCGCGGCCACCTTCTCGCCGAGCGCGAGCAGCGACTGCTGCGCGCGCTCGATCTCGCCGTTGAGCGCACACACCGCGGCGAGCACGTACGAGACGCCCCACGACGCATCGGCCTGCTTCAGGCGCGCGCCCAGCTCGTCGCGCGCCCACGCGAGACGCTTCTCGCTGCGGGCGACCTCGGCGATCGCTTCGAGCCGGTCGCGATCGGCGGGCGAGAGATCGCCTCCGATCTCACCTCGGAGTACGGCGGGAAGGTCGTCGCGAACGGGCATAATTCTCGCGGGCTGCGGGTCGGGACACGCGGCGGAAAGGGCGGGGAATATCGCGCACGTGGCCCCGGCGCGCAAGCCGGGCGGGCGAATCGCGTGGCCAAGTGCCGGGGCCGCCGCTACACTGCGCGCCGCGATGAAGATCTACACGCGCACCGGCGACGACGGCACGACGGGACTGCTCGGCGCCGCGCGGGTGCCCAAGCACGATGCGCGCGTCGAAGCCTACGGCACCGTCGACGAGCTGAACGCCGCGCTCGGGATGGCGGTCGCGCTCGACGGAACGCGGCTGCTCGCGGCAGACCTCGAGGCGCTGCAGCCCGCGCTGTTCCGGATCGGCGCCGAGCTCGCGGCGGCCGAACCGGCCGTGCTGGCGAAGCTCGCGCGCGTCACCGAGCCGGACGTTGCGGCGCTCGAGCGCACGATCGACCGGCTCGAGGCCGAGCTCACCCCGCTCACGCGCTTCGTGCTGCCCGGCGGCAGCCCGCTCGGGGCGCAGCTGCACCTCGCGCGGACCGTGTGCCGGCGCGCGGAGCGGCGCGTCACCGCCCTCGGGGCCCGCGAAGGCGCCTCGACGCTCGTGGTCAAGTACCTCAACCGACTCGCCGATCTCCTGTTCGTGATGGCGCGGTACGCCAACCATCGCGCGGGGATCGCCGAGGCGACCTGGTCCGGCTGAAGGAGCCGGAAATACGGCCCCATCTTCGGCGCTTTACATTCGCCCCCGGGCGTGGTCATAATCCGTCTGCAACCTGCGCTTCACGGAGGAGAGTTCGAAGCAGCGCGGCCTGAGCGTTTCGGCGCCGGGCGTCTCCTCCCGCGGTCTTCACCTCGCCGCCGCCGTGCCGAAGTCGGCTGCGCCGGCCGGGCGGACGTCACGCCCAGGGTGAAGGCGATCGCGAGCGAGCCCCGAGAGTGACTTCCCGGGCAGGGAAGCACCGAGCGCACGCTGGCGATCGCGGGAGAAAAGGGTCCCTTGTGAGGGCCATGGTGCGCCCGATCGCGCGAGTCCCAGGTGCCGGAGCTCGAGGATGCGAGCCGCTGAGTAAGGATTGATGAACCCACGCCGTCGTTGGACCCGGCCTCGCCGGGCGCCCCGCGGCCCGCGCCCCACCGAGCCGGGTGCAGCTTTCGAAACGTCTTCTGGAGGATCCCCCATGTTGCACGACCCGCCGCCCGATTCGGGCGGACCCGAGTCCAACGCCCCGGACGGGGCAAACGACCCCAGCGCCGGCGGTTCATCCGGCGGTTCCGGCGACTCGGGTGGTGGAGGCGGACCGGGCATTCCGGGACGCGAGCGCGGACGCCGCCGTCGTCGCCGCGGACGCGGGCCGAGACCGCAGAACCCGCAGAGCATGCCGCAGCAGCAAAGCGGAGGAGGCGGAGGCGGCTACGGCCAGCCCAACATGAACGGTCGCGGCCGGCGTCGCAGGCGCAGCAGCGGCGGAGGCGGCGGCAGCGGTAACGGCGGCGGCGGCGGACGAGTCCACCGTCGCGGGCTCGAGATCCTGAAGGACATGCAGCAGCGCGGCGCCGCGCTCGATCCCACCGAGCGCCTCGTGCTCGAGCTGCCGCCCGGGCAGGGCGATCCGCCCTACGGCGATCGCATCACCGGGCGCGCCATCGATCTCATCGCGCCCATCGGCCGCGGGCAGCGCTGCCTCGTCGTCTCGCCGCCCAAGGCCGGCAAGACGCGCCTGCTCCAGGCGATCGCGGCTTCGGTCGCGCACAACCATCCCGACGTCGCGATCTACGCGCTGCTCGTCGACGAGCGGCCCGAGGAGGTCACCGACTTCCGGCGCAACACGCCGGCCGAGGTGATCGCGGCCTCGAGCGACATGACGATCGCCGAGCACATCGAGACCGCGGAACACGCGATGGAAGTGGTCGCGCAGCAGGTGATCGAGGGCAAGGACGTGCTGCTGCTGCTCGATTCGATCACGCGCCTCGCGCGCGCCTACAACGCCGCTTCGGGCAACGGCGGCCGCACGATGTCGGGCGGCCTCGATTCGAACGCGATGCAGGCGCCGCGGCAGATCTTCGGCGCGGCGCGGAAGATCGAGGACGGCGGCTCGCTCACGATCATCGGCACCGCGCTCGTCGATACCGGCTCGCGCATGGACCAGGTGATCTTCGAGGAGTTCAAGGGCACCGGAAACAGCGAGATCTTCCTCTCGCGCGAGCTCGCCGAGCGCCGCATCTACCCGGCGATCGACATCGCCAAGAGCGGCACGCGCAAGGAGGAGAAGCTGATCGATCCGCAGCTCCTGGGCACGTTCCAGGCGCTGCGCCGCATCCTCGTCCAGATGCAGCCGCAGGAGGCGATGCTCAAGCTCGTCGACCGGCTGAGCCGCACCAAGACGAACGAGGAGTTCTTCCAGCTGGTCCGCGTCGGCGAGTCCTAGGCTCGGGCGGACGCTTGAAACGAATCCGATCCCCCCGGGAGCTCATCGGAGTGTCGGATCCGTTCGGGGGAGCGTGACATGAAGATCGCGGTGCTGGGTTCCGGCGTCGTCGGCGAGACCCTCGCCAGCCGGCTGGTCGAGGTCGGACACGAGGTGCGCATGGGTTCGCGCACCGCGAACAACGAGAAGGCGGCCGCGTGGGTCGCGAAGTCGGGACCGCGCGCGGGCCAGGGCACGTTCGCCGCGGTGTCGGCGTGGGCCGAGCTCGTGATCAGCGCCGTGCACGGCGAAGCGACGCTCGCGGCGCTGCGCTCCACCGGAGCCGAGAGCCTCGCCGGCAAGGTGCTCGTCGACGTCGCGAACCGGCTCGATTTCTCGAAGGGCATGCCGCCCGTCTCGGGCGCGCACGATGGCGACAGCCTCGCCGAGCAGATCCAGCGCGAGTTCCCGCGCGCCCGCGTGGTCAAATCGCTCAACACGATGAACTGCAGGATCATGGTTGCGCCCCAGCTCGTGCCGGGCGACCACGACGTCTTCCTGAGCGGCAACGACGCCGCGGCGAAGGACGTCGTGCGAGGCATCCTGCGCCAGTTCGGCTGGCCGGACGCGAACATCCTGGACCTCGGCGACGTCACGACCGCGCGCGGACCCGAGAACATGATGCCGATGTGGATCCGCGTCTGGGGCGCGTTCGGCAACGTGCCCTTCAATGTGCACTGGGTGAGGGCGAAGGCCTAGTTTCCGCCCGGGATCGCCGCGGCCGCGCCCCCGCGCCGCGTCAGTGCGCGATGTCCTTGACCGCCGGATCGGCGTGCTCGTCGCCGCCCTCCACGTACTTCATGCGTACGGTGAGCGAGACGATCGCCACCGTGACGCCGAAGAGGCACACGATGGTCGCCCCCATCGGCCAGTCGCGCAGGTACGAGAAGACCGCGCCCAGGACCGAGACGACGAAGCCCAGCGCCCACGCCCAGTAGAGCCGCGAGCCGCCGCGGCGGCCCAGCAGCGTCGCGCACACGATCGGCACGATCAGGAACGAGAACACGGCGAGCACGCCCGAGACCTTGACCGAGCTCGTGACGACGAGCCCGAACGCCGCGTAGAAGAGGAAGTCCCACTTCCGCACCGAGAGCCCCATCTCGCGCGCCTTCTTCGGATCCTCGGAGCACAGGAAGAGCTTCTTGCGGAAGAAGAACAGGAAGCCCCCGGCCACGGCGTAGATGACCGCCATGATGCCGATGTCCTTCCAGGTGACCCAGCCGAGCGCCTCGCCGCTCAGCGCGCCGCTCACGTGCTCGGCGCCGTGCGGCGCGTTCGAGAGCAGGAGCAGCGTCGCCGCGGTCGCGAGCGCGAACGAGATGCCGATGAACGCCTCCTGCAGCACCGAGTGCTCGCGGTCCCAGAGGAAGCTGAAGAGCGCCGCGCCGAGCAGCGTGAAGCCGAACGACCAGTAGTACATGCTCGGATCATGCGGCTCGGCGCCGAGCAGGAACGCGACGCTCTGCCCGAGCGCCGCGATCTGCGCGAGCGCGAGGTCGACGAAGATGACGCCGCGCGCGAGCACGTGGCGCCCGAGCGCGGGCAGGATGAGCACGAGCAGCAGGCAGGCGAGCAGCGGCAGCGCCATCACCGCGAGAAAATTCATCGCGCCCCTCCGCTCCTGCCGGCGAACGCGCCCGCGAGCGCCGACACCAGCGTGTCGAACTTGGCGAACACGTCGTCGGTGTTGGGCATCCCGCCCACCTCGCTCGCGAGCTCGAGCGCGACGCCGCCCGCACGCTTCGCGACCTCGTTGCTGGCGTCGGCGTTGTAGTAGGGCTGGTAGATCACCACGGTCACGCCGGCCTTCTTCATCGACTCCGCGAGATCGTTGATGTAGTGCGGGCTCGGCGGAATGCCGGGCTTGGGCTCGACCGTGCCGAAGATCTTGAGCCCGAAGCGGTCGGCGAAGTACACGAAGTTGGCGTGGTACGGCAGGATCGACATGCCCTTGTAGGGCGCGAGCTGCTGCTCCCACTTCACGAGCGAGGCCTCCATGCGCTCGTCGAACTTCTTCGCGTTCGCGGCGTAGTCGGCCGCGTTCGCCGCGTCGAGGCGCGAGAACACCTCGGCGAGGTGGTCGGCGACGATCTCGAGCTGCTTCGGATCGAGGTAGTAGTGCGGGTTGCCGAGCGGATGGATGTCGCCCTCGGCGCGGCTCACCGTGCCGGTCGGTTTCTCGAGCACGTGCACGCCCTCGCTGGCGTCGACGAAGCCGGGCGTCCCGGGCTGGATCCTCGGATTGCGGCTGCCGGGCAGCACGAGCGGCAGCCAGCCTCCATCGAGCTCCAGGCCGGTCGAGACGAACACGTCGGCATGCTGAATCGCCTTCATGAGGCTCGGCTTCGCGGGCACGAAGTGCGGGTCCTCGAAGCCCCGGCAGAGGCTCTGCGCCGTGACGTGCGTGCCGCCGACGAACTGTGCGACCGACGCGAGGTCGGTGAGCGACGTGGCGACCTTCAGGTCCGCGAGCGCCGGGGTGGCGAGCCCTGCCCCGAGGCACGCGAACAGTGCGATGCGGATGAGCGACTTCATGAATCCTCCTGCGGCGGGGTGCGTGAGGGCGATGGCGGGTCGAAGCGTCGGGCCGCCGCTCAGTAGGCGTGGGCCGGGTGGTAACCGATCGTGTAGCTCATCTGGATCTGGATCCGGTCGTCGGTCGGGTGGATGCCGGCGTCGGCGGTCGCGTGGCTGTACTCGAGCCGGATGAACGAGAACTCCGACGGCGTCCACGCGATGTTGGCCGAGGCGCGGTGCTCGGTGGCGGCGAGCGGCAGGCCGGTGTCGTCGACGACGAAATCGGCCTCGCTCCTGCGCGCCTGCTCGCCACGCACGCCGATCCACCAGACCTGCGAGAGCCTGTACTGGAGCGAGGCGTAGCCGCCGTCCGCCTCGCGCACGTAGCCGTCGCTCGAGCTCGACCCCTTCTGCAGGTATTCGCCCTGCAGGATCCAGCCGTGGCGGTTCGAGCTGCGCGCCGGCACGTTGCGGAACGTCACGTCGGCGCCGTAGGAGCCGTGCACGAAACCGTCGACGCCGCGGCCCTGCAGGATGGACTGGCCGACCTCGAGCGTCGTCGCGTCGTTCACGTCGAACTGGTTCTTGAAGTGTCCGAGGAACGGCACGTTGTCGTGGCGCGTCGAGCCGAGATCGAGCGGATGGTCGGCGTCGGAATCGGCCGCGCTGTATGCGCCCGCGGTCAGCTCGGAGAACCACGGCAGCGGCGTCAGCCACGACGCCTCGATCCCGGGATCCTTGAAGCCTTCCTCGCCGATCGTGTTCGCCATGATGATCGGGGCCTGGATGAACGGAAACGCGTGGGTGTGGAGCTGACCGTGCTTGCCGAACGTGCCGCGCAGCTTGCCGAGCTTGATCTGGATCGCGGGCACGTTCGTGCTGCGCACCCACACTTCCTCGGGATCCACGGTGCCGTCGCCGTTGAAGACGATGTTGCCCATGAACGTCCAGTAGGGATCGACGACCGAGATGACGCTGAGTTCGGCTTCGTCGAAGTGCAGGCCGTAGGCGCCGCTCAGGTTGGGCGCGGCCTGACCGGAGAAGAGGGCGTTCATTCCCATGGCGGGGTTGGCGAGGTTCGAGAACATCGACGACGTCTGGGCGCGGGCCGGCCCGGGCGCGAGTGCGAGCACACCGAGCAGGCCGGCGAGCCACCAACGGCTCATGCGCATGGAGCCTCCAGCGATTCGAGGGCGGGTGGATCCGGCGGCCGCGAGGCGCGCCGCGCGCGACGGGAGGATCGCGCGGGAGCTCGGGCCGATGACGAGGGCGCGGCGGAGCGCCGCGGACGTCAGTCGAGCGGAGGCGCGCGCGATGCGATGCGCGACGCGCGGCGCACCGGCGCGCCGGGGAGCGACGCGCGGCGCACCGGCGCGCCGGGGAGCGACGGCGTGACGATGACGTACACGACGGCCGCGCTCGGCACCGGGGCGCGGAACGAGGCCGCCGGGCTGGTGTAGCCGTGCAGGATCGCGCACGGGCACGAGTGGGTGCCGGTCGCGCTCTCGGCGTCGCAGTCGGGGTCGCGCAGGTGATGCAGCTGGTGAAATGCGCCACCCACGAGGAGCGTGAGCAGCAGCGCGATGCCGATCGGGCGGGAATGCGCGCCGCGTGCGGCGCGCAGGATGCGGGGCGGCGTTCGCATGGGCGTGGAGCGCGAGACTGACCGGGCCGCGGCGGCCGCGTCAAGCGCGGACCGCGGACCTCACACCGTCGTGACGGCGTCGGAGGACGGACGCGGCTCGAGCGGCTCCCGAGGCGGCGCCTCGGGCCAGCAGATGCGGAACGTCGTGCCGGCCCCGGGCTGGCTCGAGACGGCGATGAAGCCACCGCTCTGGCGCACGATGCCGTGAACGGTGGCGAGCCCGAGCCCCGTGCCGCGCTCGGGCGACTTGGTGGTGTAGAACGGCTCGAACGCGCGCGCGAGCGTCTCGGCGTCCATGCCCGAGCCGGTGTCGGCGACCGACATGCCGACGTGCCCGCCCGCGAGCACGCCCTCGCACGCGCAGACGCCGGGAGCGCCGGCAGCGATCCGCGTCGTGGCGATCGTGAGCCGGCCGCCGTCCGGCATCGCGTCGCGCGCGTTCGCCGCGAGGTTCAGGATCACCTGCGAGAACTGCGTCGGGTCCGCGAGGATCGCGCGTCCCTGCGCGCCGGGTTCGAGCACGAGCTCGACGGCGTGGCCGACGAGCGGGCGCACCATGCTCGCGAGCTCGGCGAGCGCGCGGTCGGGATCCAGCGCCCGCGGCGCCAGCGACTGCTGTCGCGCGAACGCGAGCAGCTGGCGCGTGAGGCTCGTGGCGTTGTCCGCGGCGCGGCCGATCTCCTCGGCGCTCGCGCGCAGCCCCGGCTGGGCGCCAGTCGCGTGGACGATCAGGTCGGCGTGACCGCGCAGCACGGTGATGACGTTGTTGAAGTCGTGAGCGACGCCGGCGGCCATCCGCCCGAGCGCCTCCATGCGCTGGGTCTCGATCAACCGGCGCTCCAGCCGGGTGCGCTCGCGGATCTCGTCCTGCAGCGCGGCGTTCGTCGCGCGCAGCTCGGCATCCGCGGCCGCGAGCTCGCGCCGGCGCGAGCGGCGGGCGATCCCGATCGCGACGCCCAGCGCGACGATCAGCGAGATCAGCACGGGGATCGCGGTGAGGTAACCGACGCGCAGGTGATAGATGTCCGCGAGCGTGCCGATCGCATTCGCGACCACGAGCAGTGCCGAGTTGACAACGGTCCACCACGCCAGCGTGCGCTCCCCGGCGCGCCACATCGCCCAGGCCCGGCGGCCGATCCAGACCAGCAGCAGCAGCATGTACGCCCGCAGCGCGATCGAGCCGGGCCCGGGATGGCCGCGGAAGACCGGCACGAGCGCCCCGCCCGGCGCGTGGAGGGCTCCGGTCTGGACGAAGGCGTCGAAGCGCAGGCTTGCCGGCGAGAACTGGTTCACGACGAGCAGCCCCGCGGCGAACGCCGCGATCGAGAGCCACTCGTAGGCCGCGAGCGGCAGGCGCGACATGCGCGCGAAGCACCACGGCACGAGCCCCACCGTGACGACGACGCAGGCGATCTGGGCGCGCAGCGCGGACTCGGCTCCGGCGAGCGAGTGCGCGTTGTAGAACATCGCCGTCGCGAAGAAGTAGCCGAACGCGAACGCGTTCGTCCATGCGAACGGCACGCCGAGCCGGTCCTCGGCGTCGGTGGCTCGCGACGCCCCCGCCAGCAGCGCAGCGCCGAGCGCGGCGCCGGCCGCCAGCACGAACGCACGCACCATGAACTCGGCCGACAGCATGCGCCCTCCGCCGCCCGCGCGAGGGGTTCGCACGCGACGTCGTCGACTGCAATGGCCCGCGCGCGCGGAGCGGGTTCGCCCCCCGGCGCGCGCGCAGTCTAGCACCGGGGCGAAGCGCGGCCGCGCTTTTCGGCCGACCGGGATGCGGGCGGGAATGGCCGGCGCGGTGCGCGGGCGCGACGGGGGCCCGACGCGCCGCCGGAGCGGGGTCTAGACCCGCTCGACGAACTGGCCGGTGCGGGTGTCCACCTTCACACGATTGCCCTGTTCGATGTAGGGCGGAACCTTGATCTCGAGTCCGGTTTCGAGGACGGCGGGCTTGCTCGTGTTCTGGACGGCCGCGCCCTTGATGTTGGGCGTCGTCTCCCTGACCTCGAGCTCGACGAACATCGGCGGCTCGATGCCCACGACCTTGCCCTGCCAGTAGCTCGCGTTGATGACCATGCCGTCGGTGAGGTAGCCCGCGGCTTCGCCGAGCACGTCCCGCGACAGTTCGATCATCTCGTAGGAGTCGGTGTTCATGAAGTGGAACGCGTCGCCGGCCCTGTAGCTGAACTGGAACGAGTGCTCGTCGAGCTGCGCCTTCTCGACTTTTTCTTCCGAGCTGAAGCGCACCTCCTGGTTGGTGCCGTTCTCGATGTTGACGAGCTTCGCCTGCACGAAGCCACGGAGGTTGCCGGGGGTGCGGTGCACCATCTGGGCCACGCGATAGGGCTTGCCGTTGTAGAGGATGAGATTGCCGACGCGGATATCGGTGGCCGGGATCACGGGACGTCTCCTCTGGAGGGTGGGCGACGCGAGCGGCGACGCCCGCTCGGGCTTCCCCACTGCGATGGCGGCCGGGGATTGTGCCCGAGGCAGCGGCCGAATTCCAATTGCGCCCGCGGGCCGTGCGCCGTCAGCGGCCCCGCAGGGCGCGCGTCCAGCCGGTGACGACGGCGAAGCCCTCGCCGTTCACGTCGCCGACGACGCTGACCGCGAAGTGCTGGCCGTCGGGCGCCGCCTGGAACGACCGCACGCCTTCGCGCTGGAACGCCTGGAACAGCGCCGTGCTCGAGCGCACGTGGAACTCGCCGCCCGAGCCGTCCACCGACAGCGCCACGATCGTCCCGTCCGGCCGGTTGTAGTAGAGCTCGCGGCCGTCGGCGCGCCAGCACGGGTTGTTGCCGCCTTCGCTGGTCAGGACCCAGCGGCGCGCGAGCGTGTCGGGAGGCGCATCCGAGCCGGGCGCCGCGATCACCATCAGCTCGGCCCGCCCCGTCGACATCGCGGCGCACGCGAGCCAGCGCCCGTCGGGCGAGAGCGCGGCGTCCTGCACCGGCAGCGACGCCGGCAGCACGCGCTCGACCCGGTGATCCCCCGCCAGCGAGAGCCGCCACGCGGTGCCCACTCCGGTGTAGCCGAAATCGCCGCTCCCGAAATAGAGCCAGCGATCGTCTCTCGAGCACGCGAGCGGAATGAGGTCGTTGGCCTGCTCGCTGCGCAACAGCGTGGGCTCGTCCCCGCCGTCGCTGCGCCGGATCAGCAGCACGTACTTGCCGTTCGCGGGCCGCGTGGCGTAGACCACGCGCGAGCCGTCGGCCAGCCAGACCGGCGTCGAATCGTCGTCCGGACTGTTGGTGAGCCGCGAGATCCCGCCCGTCGCGAGATCCTCGACCCACAGGTCGGCGTTGGGCTGGACCTGACGCTCGGAGACGAGCCGCCGGCCGTCGACCGAGAGCGCGAGGTTGAAGTAGTTGCCCGGCTCGCCGAGCGTGCGCACCACCTGGCCGGAGCGGTCGAACCAGGTGACGTGGCACGGGGCGGCCCCGCCGACGCCGTAGACGAGCACGCCGTTGCGCGACGCCGTCACCGGAGTGCGCCACGTCGAGCCGTCGCGATAGACGATCTCGCGCGTCGGGATGGCCTCGCCGCGGACGGCTCCCGATCCGGGATCGAAGCGCTGCGCCATGAGCGTGCTGTCGCGCACGAACAGCAGCCAGCCCGAGGCGTACACCGCGCCGCTCGGGCAGTCGAACAGCTTGCGCGGCCGGCCGCCGTCCAGCGAGCCGAACCAGATCGCGGAGTGGTGCTCGGCGTCGTCGTGCCGCGCGGCGAGGTAGACGAAGTGGCGGCCGTCCGGAAGCAGCTGCGGCCAGCGGTGCGTGTCCTCGCGCGTGCTGTCCACGGTCGTGACCGGCGCGGGCGTGCCGCCGGCGGCGGGGACGCGCATGAGGCCCGAGACGAACGTGGGCGAGAAGAGAATCGTGCCGTCGGGCGCCCAAGCGCCGCCGCGCGGCCCGTCACAGGCGCACACCGTGAGCACGCCGCCGCCGGCCACGTCCACGCGCCGCAGCGCGGTGCCGGTGAAGAATCCGATCGACCGGCTGTCGGGCGACCAGAACGGGAACGTGGCGCCATCCGTGCCCGGAAGCGGCCGCGCGGTGCGCTCGTCCATGCTCCGCAGCCACAGGCGCTCGCCGCTCCCCTGCCCGATCGCCGAGAACGCGAGCCAGCGGCCGTCCGGCGAGAGCGTGGGCGGGCCGGCGTCGTCGCCCGAGAGCGCGAGGCGCGTCCCGGGCGGCGCCTGGATCTCGGCGTGCAGCGCCGGCGCCTCGTCGGTGTGCGGACGCCACCACCCGATCCCGGCGAGCAGCGCCGCGAGAGCGGCGATCGCCCAGGCGATGCCCTCGCGCCCCGGGCGTCGTGCGCGCGCGACCGTCGCGGGCAGCGGCGAAGCGCCCGGGCTCGCGCCCTCGGCGAGCGAGGCGAGCTGGAGCCGCACGTCGTGCGCGCTCTGCAGCCGTTCGTCCGGATCCTTGACCAGCAGCTGGCGCACGAGCCGGTCGAGCGCGGGCGGCGGGGACAACGGCGAGAGCTCGGCGAGCGGTCGCGGCTGATCGCGCATGATCGCCGAGATCAGGCTCGCCTGCGTCGCGCCCTCGAACGCCCGCTTGCCCGACGCCATCTCGTAGAGCACGCAGCCCAGCGCCCACAGGTCGCTTCTCGCGTCGGCTTCCCTGCCCTCGAGCTGCTCCGGCGCCATGTACTGGAACGTGCCGACGATGGTGCCCTCGGCGGTGAGCGGCGCCGCCACGGTCGGCGAGTGCGTCTGGCCGTGGCCCGCCGCGCCCATGACGGCGCCGCGCGCGAGGCCGAAGTCCATGAGCTTGGCGCCGGAGCGCGCGAGCATGACGTTGCCGGGCTTCAAGTCGCGGTGGATCACCCCGGCGCGGTGCGCCCGATCGAGCGCGTCGGCGATCTGCCCGCCGATCCGCAGCGTTTCGGCCGCGGGGAGCGGACCGCGCTCGAGCCGCGCCGCGAGCGTCTCGCCCTCGACCAGCTCCATCACGAGGAAGTCGGTGTCGCCCGCCCCGGCCTCGCCGGGCGCGCGGCCGACGTCGTGGAGCACGCAGATGTGCGGATGGTTCAGGCTCGAGACGGTGCGCGCTTCGCGCTCGAAGCGCGCGCGGACCTCGGGGTTCGCCGAGAGGTGCCGGGGCAGGACCTTGACCGCGACGTCGCGGCCCAGGCGCGTGTCGCGCGCCCGATAGACCTCGCCCATTCCGCCCGCGCCGAGCGGCGCGACGATCTCGTACGGCCCGAGCCGGCTGCCCGCCTGGAGCGTCACGGCCGCCGCAGCGCCGCGGTCCAGTTCTGCACCACCGTGATGGTCTGCGGCGGTGCCTTGTCTGCCGGCCGCAGCACGAGGAAGCGCTGGTGCGCCTCGTCGTAATCACCGTTCGTGATGTCCGTGGGTTCGTGCGCGAGCACGCTCGCGGTTCCGAGCCCGAACTCCGCTCCGGCCTGCACCGGCGCCTTCATGAGCACCCCGGGCCGGCTCAGGTCCGCGAACAGCAGCTCGCGGCCGTCGCGCGACCATCCCAGGCCCGACCCGCCGCGGTTCGTGACCTGGAACTTGAGCCCCTGTCCGCCCAGCGGGGCGACATAGACCTCGGGTGTGCCACTCTCGTCGCCGTCGAACTCGATCCAGCGGCCATCGGGCGAGACGTGACCGTTGACGTCGTTCGAAGGCAGGCGCACGCAGGGCTTGGGGACCGTGTCGCCATCCGGCTCGAACGACCAGACGTCCCACTTGGTCGCGGGATCGAGCCGCTCGAAGAGCAGGCGGGTGCCGTCCTTCGCCCAGCCGTCGAGCCGCTTGTAGGCGTGGTCGCCGGCGAGGTAACGGTGGTTGGAGCCGTCCGCCAACGAGGTGATGACGATCGTTTCGCTGCTCTCGTCGAGATAGGCCACGCGATGCCCGTCCGGGGACCACGTGGAGGCGGAGGCGATCTCGCCCGGCTGCGAGACCCGCAGCAGCGAGCCGCGGTCGAGATCGACGACCCCCACGGCGTTGGTGAAGTCCTCGAGCAGCTCGGCGACCACCGCCCGATGGTCGTCCGGTGCGAGCTCGACGCCGAGGTAGGACGCGACGGCCAGCGGGGGCTGGTCCGCGGCCTCGTGGCCCTGGCCGTCGATCCAGACGAGCTTCTGCGGCACGATGACGCGGGTCGTCATCGCCAGCACGCCCGTGCGCGAGACCGTCAGGCGCGGGCCGCCGGTGAACTGGCTGGCGGTGACGCCGTCGCCGAGCGTGATCGGCACGCCCGAGAGCCGGCCGCTCCCGGGATCGAAGTGCTGCGCCACGACGGCGCCGTTGCGCGTCGTGAGCAGCCAGTTCGGCTCGGCGAACACCGCGCCGGTCTCGGTGCGCAGCACCGTCCGCCGCTCCTTGCTGCCCAGCGAGGTGAAGCCGAGCGCGACCTTGCCGTCGGGGCCGGCGGGCACGCTCGCGAACAGGAAGTGCTTGCCGTCGGGGAGCAGCTGCGGAAAGCGCAGGCCGCTCTCGCCGTGCGCGGAGTCGGGTCGCATTACCTCGACGGGATCGCCGCCGCTCGAGGGCACGCGGTAGAGCCCGCCGTTCGAGAACGGCGCGAACAGGATCGTGCCGTCGCGGCCCCAGCTGCCCCCGCGTGCCGACTTCGCGGCGCAGATCTGCTCGGGGTCGCCGCCCGCGAGCGCGACCTTGGAGAGCCGCTGATCGGCCGCGAAGAACGCCACCGAGCGGCTGTCGGGCGACCAGAAGAACAGCGTCACGTTGTCGGTCCCGGGCAGCTCGCGCGGCGTCAGCGAATCGAGCCGGCGGATCCAGAGGTGGCTCGTGTTCGCGGAGTCCGCGCCGATCATCGCGATCGTGTGGCCGTCGGGCGAGATCGCCGCCGACATCGCATCTCCGACGACCGCCTGCCGGGGCGGTCCCATCACCTCGAAGCGCACCGGATCGCCCGGCGGAACCGGAGCGAACATCCGCGTTGCGAGCAGGCCCGCGAGCACGAGGACGATGACGGCGAGCGTGACGACGAGCGCCCGGCTCGCACCCGCGGCGCCCGGCGCGGCGACCATCGGGCGCGGGCCGCTCGCGGACTCGCGCGCCACGATCAGGTTCTCGATCTCGATGCGCGCCTCGCCGATGTCGCGCAGCCGGCGCTTGGCGTCCTTCTCGAGGCAGCGCTGGAGCAGCGTGCGCAGCCGCTCGGGTGTCCTGGCCGGCAGCGCGTTCCACTCCGGCTGGCCCTGCAGGATGTTCGCGACGATGTCGGACACGGTCTCGCCCGCGAACGCCTGCCGCCCGGTCAGGCACTCGAACACGAGGCAGCCGAACGACCAGATGTCCGCGCGGCGGTCGACGGGCTTGCCGCGCGCCTGCTCGGGGCTCATGTACGCCGCCGTGCCGAGGATCACGCCGGCGACGGTGCCACCGTGCGTCGCCATCGTGGGCGAGGCCGAGAGGTCCGCGCCCGAGCTGCTCGGGTTCCCGGCTGCGCCGCCCTTGGCGAGCCCGAAGTCGAGCACCTTGACGTCGCCACCCTGGGTGAGCATGACGTTGCCGGGCTTCAGGTCGCGATGGACGATGCCGCCCTCGTGCGCGGCCTCCAGCGCCGCGGCGACGGCGCGCGCGATC
>DATJXF010000111.1:0-4107 GCA_035500415.1 Candidatus Acidiferrales bacterium
CGGTCGCGGGCGTGCAGCTCGGCCGCTGGCTCACCGGCGCGGTGCGCGAGACCAAGAGCGAGCTCTCGATCCAGACCGTCTCGCCCGAGGACGGCTTCCGCAAGCTCCTGCGCGCGCTCGAGCACAACGACCCCGTCGCGCTCGTGGTCGACGGCGACATCTACCATCATGGCGTCGAGGTCGAGTTCTTCGGCCGGACGTACAACTTCCCCGCCGGCCCCGGGGTGCTCGCGCAGCGCACCGGCGCGCTCGTCATCTGCGGCTACTGCGAGCGCCTGCGCCCGGGCCACTTCCGCATCGTCATGGAGAAGCCGCTCGATCCCGCCAACTTCGCGAGCGTCGCCGCGCTCAACCAGGCGGTCGCCGCGACGATCGAGCGCCACATCCGCAGCCACCTCGACCAGTGGTGCATCTTCCGGCCGATGTGGGAAGCCGCTCCGAGCGCGGCGGCCGAGCCCGCCGGGGAGGGGCGGAGAGCCGAGGCGTGAGGATCGGCATCGTCTCGCAGTCGTACTACCCGCGCTACGGCGGCGTCACCGAGCACGTCCACGCGCTGGCCGGCGAGCTGCGCCGGCGCGGCCACGAGGTCACGATCCTCACGAGCCGCTTCCGCCGCGGCGAGACCGGCGACGTGACCGGCGTGCGGCGCATCGGTTACAACATCCTCGTGCCATTCAACCGCGCGTTCGTCGACTTCACGGTCGGCTGGGGCCTGAAGGGCCAGCTCAAGCGCGCGATCCGCGACCTGGACCTCGACCTCGTCCACGTCCACTGCCCGACCGCCCCGACCCTGCCCATGTTCGCGCTCCAGGTCTGCGACCGGCCGATCGTCGGCACGTTCCACTCGACGGGCGAGCGCACCGCGCTCCAGGACCTGTTCCAGCCCATGCTCGGGCCGCTGGTCGCGCGCCTGCGCGGGCGCATCGCGGTCTCGCCCACCGCGCAGGCGACGGCCGAGCTCTACTACCCGGGCCCGTACCACCTGATCCCCAATGGCGTCGACGGCGACCGCTTTCACCCGCTGATTCCGCCACTCCCGCAATGGCGCGATCCGGACCACGTCAACATCCTGTTCGTCGGCCGCCTCGATCCGCGCAAGGGCGTGCAGGACCTGATCGCCGCGATGCCCGAGGTGATCGAGCGCACGGACGGCCGGGCGCGGCTGCTGGTCGTCGGCGATTCGTACCTGCGCCCGCAGATCGAAGCCCAGGTGCCCGATGCGGCGCGGCGCCACGTCCACTTCCTCGGACACGTGACGAGCGCCGAGCTGCCGCGCTGGTATGCGACGGGCGACATCTTCTGCTCGCCCGCGACCGGCAACGAGAGCTTCGGCATCGTGCTCGTCGAGGCGATGGCCGCCGGCCGCGCGCTCGTCTGCTCGGACATTCCGGGCTACCGCACGGTCGTGACCCCCGGGGAGAGTGCCGCGACGTTCCCGCCCGGCGACGTGCGCGCGCTCGCGCGCACGCTCGCGCAGCTCGTCGAGGACCCGGGGCGCCGCGCCCGGCTCGCCGAAGCCGGCCGCCGGCGTGCGCTCGACTTCGCCTGGCCACGCGTCGTGGACCGCATCGAAGCGGTCTACCGCGAGGCGGTCGAGGCACGCGCGACGCTGAGCGGACACAGCGCCGCCTAGGTTCGCCACCCCCACCATGCCCGAGGCGGATCGGAGCCGCGCGACGCTCGATTCGCCGCCCGCCGCGCCTCCGCTGCTGCTGCGGCGCGACTTCGCCTGCCTGTGGTGGGGCCAGCTGATCTCGATCCTCGGCGACCGGCTGAACTACCTCGCGCTCGGCGGACTGCTGCTCGAGCACACCGGCCGCTTCGCCGACGCGACGCAGTCCTCGATCCTGCTCGGCGTGCTCGGCAACGTGATGCTCGCACCCGTGCTGCTGTTCGCACCGTTCGTGGGGCCATGGGTCGACCGCTGGAACCACCGGCGCACGATGCTGATCGCCGACGCCCTGCGCTGCGGGCTCGTGCTGCTCATCCCCGTCGCCTACCACGCCACGCACCACATCGGCACGACGTTCACGATCGTGTTCCTGCTCTTCACCTGCAACGTGTTCTTCCTGCCCGCCAAGAGCGCGATCACGCCGGACATCGTGCCCGCCTCCGACCTGCTCGCCGCGAACACGCTGCTCTCGATCGCCGGAATCGCCGCGACCGCGGTCGGCGCGCTCTTCGGCGGCTGGCTCGTCGACCACTTCGGCTGGACGACGGCCCTGTGGATCGATGCGATCACCTACGTCGTCTCGGTCGTTTCGATCGCGCTGATCCGCTACCGCCAGAGCCCCCGCGACGCGGCGCCGTTCGCCACGCTCGGCGGCTACTTCCGCGAGATCGGCGACGGCCTGCTCGTCGTGCGACGCAGCGCGCCGGTGGGCCTCGCGCTCACCGCGCTCGCCGCGGTGTGGGTCGGCGGCGGCTTCCTGCACGTCGCCGGCAACCAGCACATCCAGCGCGCGGCGAGCGTGCCCGGCATGGAGCGCATCGGCGTGCTCATGGCCGTGCTCGGCGTCGGCAGCGGCATCGGCACCTGGTGGGTGAACGCGCGCGGACGGAACGTTCCCCGGCCGTGGATGCTGGGTGGCGGCCTGTTCCTCGCGGGCGGCTGGATCGTGGCGTTCGCCGTCTCGTCTCGCTTCGCCGTGTTCGCGATCTCGGCATTCCTGGTCGGGCTCTGCATCGCGCCCGCGTTCATCCTGACCGAGACGCTGCTGCAGGAAGGCTCCGACCAGCGCACGCGCGGCCGCGTCTTCAGCATTCGCGACTTCGGAATGCGCTTCGCGTTCCAGGTGGCGGTGTGGATCGCCGCGCTGCTCACGCCGCTCTTCGGCACCCAGAGCACGCTGCTCGTCGCCGCCGCGCTCGTCTCGCTCGCGGGCGTGTTCTCGTTCGCCTGGGGCCGCCACGCGCCGGAGCTGATGCGGCGCTGACGCGGCCGCGGGATCCGACGACCCCGGCGCGCCGCGGCCGCTCAGCCGGCGAGCGCCAGTTCGAGCGGCTCGCGATAGTGCGCCAGCAGCGCGGCGCGCAGCGCAGCGTGCCCGGGCTGCGCGAGCCGGGGATCCGCTGCGACGACCGCCCGGGCGGCATCGCGCGCGTCGGCGAGCAGCGCTTCGTCCCGCCACAGGTTCGCGAGCTGGAGCCGCGGCAGCCCGCTCTGCCTCGTGCCCCACATCTCGCCCGGACCGCGGAGCTTCAGGTCCGCCTCGGCGAGCGCGAAGCCATCCGCCGTCGTTCGCATGATCTCGAGCCGCTCGCGTCCGCTCGCCGTGATGAGCCGCCCGCCGACGAACACGCACACCGAGCGGTGCTCGCCGCGCCCCACGCGGCCACGGAGCTGGTGGAGCTGCGTGAGCCCGAAGCGCTCGGCGTTCTCGACGACCATGAGCGTCGCATTCGGCACGTCGATGCCGACCTCGATCACGGTGGTCGCGACGAGCACCTGGATCGCGCCGCGCTGGAACTCGGTCATGACGGCGAGCTTCTCGTCGGGCTTGAGCCGGCCGTGGAGCAGCCCCACGCGGAACGGTGCGAGCAGCGGGTGCGCACGCAGTCGCTCGAACTCGCCCTGCGCGGCGCGCAGCTCGCGGGCGGGGCCCTCCTCGATCGTGGGCACCACCACGAACGCCTGACGACCCGAGGCGAGCTCGCGCGCCATGAACTCGAGAACGTGAGGAAACTTCTCCTCTCCCGTGACGCGCGTGACGAGACGGCCGCGCCCCGCCGGGCGCGCGCGAATCACGCTCACGTCCAGGTCGCCGAACCACGCGAGCTGGAGCGTGCGCGGAATGGGCGTCGCGGTGAGGACAAGGACGTGCGGCAACGAGCCCTTCTGCGCGAGCGTCGCGCGCTGGCGCACGCCAAAGCGGTGCTGCTCGTCCACGATCGCGAGGGCCAGCGCGGGCATCTGCACGCGCTCCTCGAGCAGCGCGTGCGTCCCGACCACGAGCAGCGGCTCGCGCGAGGCGAGCCGCGCCTGCAGGAGCCGGCGTTGCGCCGCGCTCGAGGCGCCGGTGAGCGTCGCGACCTCGAGCCCGGCGGGCGCCGCGAGCCTGCCGAGCGTCGCCGCGTGCTGGCGCGCGAGCACCTCGGTCGGAGCCA
>DATJXF010000112.1:0-5152 GCA_035500415.1 Candidatus Acidiferrales bacterium
CCGCGCGAAGCGGTGCGCGGCGCCGACGTCATCTACGCCGACACGTGGACGAGCATGGGCCAGGAATCCGAGGGCGAGCTGCGCCGCGTGGCCTTCGCGGGCTACACGGTCGACGCCGCGATGATGTCGGGCGCGGGCGAGAACGCCGTGTTCCTGCACTGCCTGCCCGCTCACCGTGGCGAGGAGGTGACCGACGAGGTGATCGACGGGCCGCAGAGTCTCGTCGTGGAGCAGGCCGAGAACCGCCTTCACCTCCAGAAGGCGCTCATGCTGGCGCTCGTCCAGCCCGGGCCGCGCCGCCCGCGGCGCTCGCGCACGGCGCAGGCCGAGACCGCGCTGGCGTAGCCACCCGCGCCGACGCGGGCGCGGACGCCAACTTTCCGGCAGTTGCAGCCGGGCGTACAGCCGCGCGGCCCCGCGGCCGATGATCCCCCGGAGCGTGGCATCGCCCCCGCGATGCCCGGGGGATCCACGCATGCTCTCGCGGTTCTGGAGACGACTGAGCGGACGGCGTTCGGAGTCGACGCAGGCCACGCCCGCGGCGACGTCCGCGGACGCCGCGCCGCGTGTCAACGGCGACGCGCAGGCGATCATCGCGGACGCGCCCGTCACGGTGGCCGGCCCGGGCGAGGAGCCGCTGTCAACGCACGCCCCGGACGGCGCGCCGCCCGCGCCCGAACCGGCCGCCACGCCGGGCGTCGCGACCGAAGCGACGCTCCACCGCTCGCTCAACTGGCGCTGCCGGGTGCTGCTCGAGGGAGCCTCGCGCGAGGCAAAGGCCTCCGACGGGCCGGAGCTCGTCGAGGGCCTGCGCGTCGCGACCGAGCACGCGATCCGCCAGCCCCCCGCCGCCGCGCAGCGCGCGCTCGCGGTCGCGGCCGATCCGGAATCGTCGCTGCGCGAGATCACCGAGCTCTTCGAGGGCGATCCCATGCTCGCGCAGAGCCTGCTGCGGCAGGCGAACTCCGCCTACTACCGCCGCGACGGCACGCCGATCACCTCGCTCGCCGCCAGCGTTCAGCGCATCGGCACGAAGGGCGTGCAGGGCGTGCTCACGACGAGTCTCATCCAGCAGACGCTCTGCCGGCCGGGCAGCGGGTTCGACGCGCAGGTGCAGCGCGTGTGGTCGCACATGCAGCGCACCGCGCCCATCGCGCGCGCGATCGCGCCCGTGTTCGGCCTCGATGCCGAAACCGCCTACTCGCTCGCGCTGCTCCACGACGTCGGCAAGCTCGTGGTGTTCGACCACGTCTCGCGCCTGCGCCACGAGCACCGCCGCGACGTGCGCCTGCCCGAGTCGTTCCTGAACCTCGTCCAGCTCCACCTGCACGAGCCCATCGGCGGACTCGCGGTGCTGAACTGGAACCTGGGAGGCGAGGCCGCCCACGCGGTCGCGGAGCATCACCGCCGGCCGCTTCCCACGTGGCACGACGCCGCGACGGAGTGCCTGTTCGTCGCCGAGGCCGTCGAGCTCGCGCACGCGAACTTCACGAAGCTCGAGTGGGAGAGCATCTGGAAGAACGGCGGCATCACCGCCGACGTCGCGCAGGTCCAGGACCGCCTCGCGCGCCTCGAGGGTTGAGCGCCGGCCGACGATCGCGTTCGCGACGGGTCCCGGAGCGCCGCAGCGCGCCCTGAACCGCCGCGGCGCTGTGCTAACCTTCCGCCTCATGATCCGCGCGCTCCGCCCCGCGGCATTCCTCGCCGCGCTCGCCCTGATCGCCCTGCGCGCGAGCGCCGGTCCCGGCGAATCCGATTCGCTCGCGGCCCGCGTACGCCACGCCGTCCTCGATGCGGGCCGGCACGCCCTCACGCCCGCGCAGGCGCTCGACGATTCGTCCCGGCAGCGCGCCGTGCTGCCGCCGCGACCCTCGCCCATCGCCGGCGACACCTCGCACGCCGCGGCGGACACCGTTGCGACGGGCGCGGACGTGCCGTGGATCTGGCGCACGCACGCCGAGCGCACGCACTACCTCCACACGGCGAACTACGACGAGACGATGCGCTACTGCCGCCAGCTCGAGGCGGGATCGCGCTGGATCCGGATGGTGAGCTACGGAAAGAGCGGTCAGGGCCGCGACCTGCCGCTCCTCATCCTGTCGCGCGACCGCGCGTTCACGCCCGAGGCCGCGCGGGCGACGGGCAAGCCCGTCGTGCTGATCCAGAACGGCATCCACGCCGGCGAGATCGAGGGCAAGGACGCCTGCCTCGCGCTCGTACGCGACATCGCCGTGCTGCGGACGCGCGAGGAGCTGCTCGATTCGTGCATCGTGCTCGTGCTGCCGATCTTTTCGGTCGACGCGCACGAGCGTTCGGGGCCGTACAACCGCATCAACCAGAACGGCCCCGCCGAGATGGGCTGGCGCACGACGCCGATCGGGCTGAACCTGAACCGTGACTACATGAAGGCCGAGGCGCCCGAGATGCGGGCGCTGCTGCGCGAGGTCTACACGCGCTGGTGGCCGGACCTGCTGATCGACGACCACACCACCGACGGCGCGGACTACCAGCACGACGTCACGTACGCGTACGCGCTGGGCGCCGCGATCCCGGCGCCGCTCGAGCGCTGGCTCCGCGACGCGTTCGAGGGCCGCTGCGTGCCGCGGCTCGCTGCCATGGGCCACCTGCCGGCGCCCTACCTCTCGTTCCGCGCGGGCAACGATCCGCGCAGCGGGATCGCGTGGGGCAACATGCCGCCGCGCTTCTCGACCAGCTATCCGCCGCTCCAGGGCCGGGCGGCGATCCTCGTCGAGACGCACATGCGCAAGCCCTACGCGACACGCGTCAAGGCGACGTACGACCTGCTCGTCGCGGTGCTCGAGGAGCTTCACGCGCGACCGCGCGAGCTGACGAACGCCGTGCGCGATGCGGCCCGCGAGACCGCCGCGCGCACGCGTTCGAGCGATCCGGCGCAGCGCGCGGTCGCGCTCACGACGCGCCTCACCGACCACTCCGTGCCGTTCGCCTACCGCGGCACGGCCGCGACGTGGGAGACGAGCCCGATCAGCGGCCGGCCCGTTCCGCACTACAGCGCCGCGCCGTGGGACACGATCCTGCCGCTGTACCGCGAGGTCGAGCCGGCGCTCAGCGTGCAGATGCCGGCCGGCTACCTGATCCCGCAGGAATGGTCTGACGCGATCGCGCTGCTCGAGCTCCATGGCCTGCGCGTGCGCCGCTTCGCGAGCGCATGGCGCGACACGGTCGAGCTCCAGCACGTCGACGAGTGGAACGCGTCGAAGGAACTGGTCGAAGGGCACCACCCGCTCCAGATCACCCGCGTCTCGCTCGTGCGTGCCGCGCGCACGTACCGGCCCGGGGACGCGTGGGTGCCGATCGATCAGCCCGGCGCGCTCCTCGCCGTGAACCTGCTCGAAGCGCAGGCGAGCGATGGCCTCGCCTACTGGAACTTCTTCGACACCGTGCTCACGCAGAAGGAGTACGGCGAGGACTACGTGATCGAGCCGATGGCGAAGGAAATGCTGGCAAAGGATCCGGCACTCGCGCGGGAGTTCCAGAGCCGACTCGCCGACAGCACGTTTGCGAACGATCCCGACGCGCGCGTCAACTTCTTCTATACGCGCTCGCGCTGGGCCGATCCGGAGCAGGACGTGCTTCCGGTCGCGCGGGCGCTACGGCAAGTGCCCGAAGGAGTTCTGGCTCCGGCGGCCGGCGCGCGCTGAACCCCCGCGGCCCCGGGAAACCCCTGCGATTGCCGGAAATTGCCGCCCTTCGACGCGCGGTGCTAGCCTCACGCCGCAGTCGAGACCCTCCCGCCCGTCCCTTCACCGGCACCCCATCGATGCGCGTCATCCTCTTTCGCCACGGCCCTGCCGGCGAGCGCGATCCCGAGCGCTGGCCCGACGACCGCATTCGGCCGCTGACCCCGAAGGGGATCGAGCGCACCCGCCGGGCCGCCCGCGGCCTGCTGCGCCTCGAGGGCGAGCCCCGCCGGGTGCTGACGAGCCCGCTCGAGCGCTGCGTGCGCTCGGCGCGAATCCTCGCCGCCGAAGGGAAGCTCGAGAACGCGGTCGAGACGGTCGAAGCGCTGGCGCCGCGCTCGTCGTGGCGCGACGTGCTGCTGCGGCTCGCCGAGGAGCCCGCGGACGCGAAGGTCGTGCTCGTCGGCCACGAGCCCGACCTCGGCAAGCTCGCCGGCGTACTGCTCTTCGGCGCCCCGGCGGCGCTGCCGCTCAAGAAGGCGGGCGCCTGCTCGATCGACTTCGAGGACACCGTCGCCGCGGGCTCGGGCCGGCTGCGCTGGTTCCTGCACGCCCGCGGGCTCGCCGACGTCCGCTCGTCACGGAGCAAGGTGTGAAGCACGTCGAGACCTACGGCCAGATCCCGAACCAGAGCCCCGGCCGGCTGTTCATCGTCGAGGGCATCGACGGCTCGGGCAAGAGCACGCAGCTCACGCTGCTCGCGCAATGGCTGCGCAGCCAGGGTCACCGCGTGGTCTTCAGCGAGTGGAACTCCTCGCCGATCGTGCGCGCCACGACCGCGCGCGGCAAGAAGCGGCGCCTGCTCACGCCGCTCACGTTCTCGCTCATCCACGCGACCGACTTCTCGGACCGCGTCGAACGCGACATCGTGCCCGCGCTCAAGGCGGGCGCGATCGTGCTCGCCGACCGCTACGTCTATACTGCGTTCGCGCGCGACGTCGCGCGCGGCGTCGATCCGGCGTGGGTGCGCGCGCTCTACCGCTTCGCGACCGTGCCGACGCTCGCGGTCTACTTCCGCGTGCCGCTCGACGTGGCGCTCTACCGCATCCTCTCCGGCCGCCCGAAGCTCAAGTGGTACGAGGCGGGCATGGACCTGAACCTCCATCCCGACACGACGGAGTCGTACAAGCTCTTCCAGGCGCGCATCCAGGCCGAGTACGAGCGCATCGTGCCGGAGTTCGGGCTCGAGGTGATGGACGCGACGCGCCCCGTCGAGATCCAGCAGCGCCTGCTGCGCCAGCTCGTCACGCCGCACCTCAATCCCGCGGCTTCGCGCGAGCAGTCGCGGCGCGCCGTCGTGGCGGAGACGGGCGGATGAAGCGCTTCGATTCCTACGGCGGTGGGCTGCCCGGCGTCTCGCTCGACGACCTCTCGGGCTGGCTGATCGTGATCGAGGGCACGGACGGCGTCGGGCGCACGACACACGTCAACCT
>DATJXF010000113.1:0-8031 GCA_035500415.1 Candidatus Acidiferrales bacterium
GCTTCGACCAGTCGATGTCGACACCATGGCCCGCGCGCACGAGCCGCACCGACTCATCGAGCACGGAGAGCGTGCGCAGGCCGAGGAAGTCCATCTTGAGAAGTCCCACCTTCTCGACCGACTTCATGTCCCACTGCGTCGTCGTCGAGCCGTCCTTCTGGCGGTAGAGCGGGACGTAGTCGAGGAGCGGCCCCGGCGAGATCAGCACGCCGGCCGCGTGCGTCGAGGCGTGGCGCGCGAGCCCCTCGAGCACGCGCGCGCTCTTCAAGAGCTTCGCGTACTGCGGCCCGCGCTCGGGCAGCGCGCGCAGGTCGGGCGTGAGCTCGAGTGCCCGCTCGAGCGTCATGCCGACGCCGTCCGGCACCATGCGCGCGATGCGGTCGACCTCGCCGACCGGCATCCCGAGCGCGCGGCCCACGTCGCGCACGACGCCCTTCGCGCCCATGGTTCCGAACGTGATGATCTGCGTGACATTGTCGTCGCCGTACTTCTCCTTCACGTAGGCGATCACCTCGCCGCGGCGCAGATCGTCGAAGTCGATGTCGATATCGGGCATCGAGACGCGCTCGGGGTTCAGGAACCGCTCGAAGATGAGGCCGTGCTGGATCGGGTCCACGTCGGTGATGCGGAGCGCGTACGCGACGAGCGAACCGGCGACCGAGCCGCGGCCCGGCCCGACGCCGATGCCGTGCGACTTCGCGAAGAAGATGAAGTCGCGCACGATCAGGAAATACGACGCGAAGCCCATCTTGCAGATGACGTCGAGCTCGTACTCGAAGCGGCGTCGCACCTCGTCGCCGATCGAGGGCCCGAGCCGCGCGACGAGCTCGCGCCCGGCGAGGTCGCGGAAGTACTCCTCGGCGCTGCGCCAGCCCTCGGGCAGCGGGAACGCGGGCAGGAGCGGTCGTCCGAAGCTGAGCTGGAGGTTGCAGCGCTCGGCGACCGCGAGCGTGTTGCGCACCGCCTCCGGCGAATCCGCGAACGCGTGCCTCATCTCCTCGGGCGTGCGGAAGTGAAGCTCGGCGACCGCGCGCATGCGCTGCGCCTCGTCCACCGTCTTGCCCGTCTGGATGCAGATCAGCAGGTCCTGCGCGTCGGTGTGGTCCTTGCCCAGGTAGTGGCAGTCGTTGGTCGCGACGACGGGGATGCCGGTCTTCGAGGCGAGGGCGAGCACCTTCGCGCGGATCCTGTCCTCGATCTCCAGCCCGTGGTTCTGGATCTCGAGGAAGTAGTTGTCCGCGCCGAACACGTCCCGGTACCACATCGCGGTCCGGAGCGCGTCGTCGTCGCGATCCTCGAGCAGGTCCGTCGCGACCTCGCCCTTGGGGCACGCCGAGAGCGCGAGCAGACCGTCCGCGTAGCGCTCGAGCAGCTCGTGATCGACGCGCGGCTTGTAGTAGAAGCCCTCGAGGTAGGCGAGCGAGGACAGCCGGCACAGGTTGCGAAAGCCCGCTTCGTCGCGCGCCAGCAGCACGAGGTGGTGCGCCGTGTCGCGCGGGTTGCGGTCGCCGCGCGCGCCGCGCGTGACGTACGCCTCCATGCCCACGATCGGCTTGACGCCGGCCTTGCGCGCCTCGTTGTAGAACTCGACCGCGCCGAAGAGCGAGCCGTGGTCGGTGAGCGCGAGCGCCGGCATCTGCAGCTCGGCCGCACGCTTCGCCATCGCCGGGATCGGCGTCGCGCCGTCGAGCAGCGAGTAGTCGCTGTGGTTGTGGAGGTGGACGAAGTCGGAGTGCTTCATGGCGCGTCCTGCGCGTGGGCGTCGAGAGCGGCGGCGGGCCGCCGGCGCGGGAGCGCGTGCGCCGGCCGAACCGGCTCAGGCTATCACAAAGACTCCGCTGCGCCGGGTCGCGTTGCCCGCGCGATCGACGACAACGACGCGCCAGGCGTGCACGCCGCGCGCGGGCGGAACGAGCGGACGCCAGCGCAGCACGCGACGGACGCCGTCCCACTCGGTCGGCTCGCGGCGACCGTCGACTTCGAACGCCGACGCGCCGGGATCGACGCCGCTGCCCGCCTCGATCACGCGCGCCGTGAGCGCCCAGCGCGGATAGGGCGCGATCGGAACGTGGCGCGGGGCGAGCGCGCGTTCGACGCGCGGTGGAACGTCGTCGCGCATGAGCGCGAAGACGCCGAGATCGGTCGTTTCGGCCGCGAGCGCGCCGGACGAGTCGGCGCGAGCGCGCAGGGGAGACCACGTGCCGTCGTCGCCGAGTCGATAGACGTCGAGCCGGCGCGGATCGGCGCCCTTCGGGACCGCGAACGCGATCGGGGCGGGGCGGCGCAGCGGATAGCGGTGGGGCTGGACGTCGATCGCGGGTCCGATCGCGACGAGGTCCGCGGCCTGCGGGGGCGCATCGATCAGCGTCGCGAGCACGCCGCCCTCGTCCACCGCTTCGGGCGGCACGGCGAGCCACACGCCCTCGGCCGGGCGCAGGCGCCGATCGGCGCCCGCGGGCCAGAGCAGCGCGTCGCAGCGCGCGCTCCACGGCCCGTTCCGGGCGCCGACGCCGTCCGCCTCGAATCCGGCTCCCGAGGGCAGCGGCGAAGCCGCGAGCACCACGCTCCAGGCGCGGCCGTCGCACGTCGCGGGCGCGAGCGGGCCCGCCGGGGAGCCGATTCGCACCTCGCGCACGGCCGCCGGCACGCCGCGCAGCTCGATCCGCACCGCACCCTCGGGGAGCGACGCGAAGGTCCACGACGGCGCGAGGCCCGCGTGCGCGCCCGGCGGCAGCGTGCGGTCCGCGCGCTCGTCCGTTCGCGCGCCGCGCAGCCAGACGGTGCGCTCGCTCGAGAGTCCGCCCGCGTCGCGGGCGATCAGGCGCAGCGGGCGCGCCGGCGCGCCGGGCTCGAGCGCGATCGTGCCGTCCCATGCGCCGCCCCCGGCCATGAGGAAGCGCGGCGTGAAGCCGGCGGGGTGCCAGAGGATCGAGCCGCGCGAATCCGCGATGCGGCCACGGTCGAAGACCTCGTCCAGCTCGCTCATCTCGCCCGCCCACGACAGCGAATCGAGCCGCGACTCGATCCGGCGGCCCTCCCACTCCGCGGCGATGCTCCACGCCGGATTGCCCGCCACCCCCGCGAAGCCCGCGCGCGCGCGCACGACCAGGCGCACGCGGCCCCGGACGCTCAGCGTCTCCGCGCGGGCGCCGAGCAGGCGCGTGACGGGCCCCGCCGAGCCCTCGACGCGGGAGTCGGGATCGAGCGGCTCGAGCGTCAGCGCCTCGATTCGCGGCGGCCCGTCGGCCGGAACGACGATCCCGGCGCGCAGCGGATCGAGCGCGAAGTCGTCGTGGCGGATCTCGAAGTGCAGGTGCGGATCGACGCTGCCGCTCCGGCCGGTCCACGCGATCGTCTCGCCCGCGCCGAAGCGGAACCGGCCGGGCGAGGGCGAGAGATCCTGCTCGTACTGACCGCTCGCGCGCTGCACCGAGTCGACGTAGGCCGCGACGCGCGGCGCGAACGCATCGAGGTGGCCGAAGACCAGCAGCCGGCCGTCGCGCGCCCGCAGGTAGAGCGAGCGCCCGTAGCCCACGCCCGAGGCGCGCACGCGCTCGACGAAACCGGGCAGCGGCGCCCGCACGGGTTCGCCGACGTGGCCGTCGGTCGAGAAATCGAGGCCCGCGTGCACGTGGTTGGCGCGCAGCTCGCCGTATCCGCCCGTCACACGCAGGTGCGCGAGCGGGGTCACCTCGAGCGGCGAGCCGAGCGGCGGCGGCTCGGGCTCGTCCGCGGCGTACGACGGCGCGGGTGAGAGCACCCCGAGCGCGCCGATCAGCGCGGCGAGCAGCGCGCGCACGCAGGGCGCAACGGCGATTTCCACGCCGCGTTGCATCCCGCACGCGCCGCGGCGGGGCGCGCGCGGCCCCGGCTGGCAAGCTGCCCGCTTAGTGACGGCGAGTGCGTCGTTCCCGCGACGCGCATTGCCGAATGGGACGGATGGCACCGCGGTTGCTGACCGGTGGTGCGGACCGAGACGGGCTTCCGGCTCGGAAGCCCACCCCACACCGTCATCGACCGTCCTCATCGAAGGAGGCCAGCCGTGAAGCTGCACCGTACCGCTCTGTTTGCGCTCGTCACGGGCGCCACCCTGCTCGCCGTCTCGGGCTGCGGCAAGTCGGCCGCGCCGACGGCCGCCAACACGCCGCTCGACCAGGCGCCGCCGGCGGCGCCGACCAACGTCCACGGCACGTATGTCTCGAGCATCTGGCAGGACCACCTCCAGTGGGATGCGAGCTCGTCGTCCAACACCGCCTCGTACGAGATCTGGTACTACGCCAGCGCTCCGGGTGCGAACGACGTCGGCACGCTCGTCAACACGGTCGGAAGCTCCGTCACGGACGTCGCGCTCGCGCCGGTTCCGAGCGATTGCGTCGAGTACTACCGCGTGCGCGCCAGGGATGCGAGCGGCGGCGAAGGCGCGTTCTCGCAGACCGCGACCGTCTCGCGCCACAACGCCGATCAGGGTGCGGTCGGCGGCGGCGGTACGGGTGGCGGCTCGACCCGCCGCATCGACGACTGACGGCGGCGGGTCAGCGGATCAGGACGATCCGCGCCGACGCGTAGCGCCCTCCGCTCAGGAGGCGCACGAAGTAGAGGCCGGCCGGGAGGGAGCGTCCGTCTCCGTCCCGGCCGTCCCAATTCCAGGTGCCGCCGGGCTCGCTGCCGACGTCGACGCGGCGTACCTGGCGGCCGCCAAGGTCGAAGAGCCCGAGCGTCTGCTCGCCGCCGAGCTCGAGCCCCTGCCAGTCGATCGCGACCGGCACGTGCGACGGCCGCGTGCGCGCCGCGACCGCGATCCCGCTGCGCCCGCGCAGCGCACCGCCGATCGGCACGAGCACCGACGCGAGGTTGGAGAGCCGTGACGGCGTGCCCGAGCTGTCGATCGCCTGGACCGCGAAGTACCACCGCCGGCCCGGCGTCAGACCGCTCGCGGCCTGGGTCTCGGTGCCGCCCGAGTCGACGCTCGCGGCGTGCGCGAGGTGGAACGGCTGCGCTGCGAACTGCGCGCTGTCGAACGGCGCCGTGCCGCCCGCGATGGCGTAGCTCTGCGGCGCACCCGGGCCGGCCAGCCTGCCGACCGCGGTCCACGCGAGCGTGACGAGCGTGTCGGCGTGGAGCGTCGCGCGCAGGTCGGTGATCGCTCCCGGTGGCTGGCCGCCCGTCGCGAGGAGGATCACGTTGGAGAGCGCGCTCGCATTGCCGGTGGAGTCCGCGACGCGCAGCGCGAACCAGTAGCTCGCGCCCTCGAGCAGGCCGGTCGCGAGCACGCTGTCGCGCGTACCCGGGGCATCCGGCGCGGGAGTCGGAACCAGCGTCCCGCCCGCGAAGTTGGCGGGCGTGAGCGGGAAGGTGGCGCGCCGCAGCTCGACCGACGCGGCGCGCCCGCTCAGGCTGTCGCCGCCGGTGATCGTCCACGAGAGCGCGATCGTCGTATTCGAACGCGCCGCGCCCGCCAGGTCGTGCACGGCCGCGGGCGGGATGCGGTCGATGAACGCGGGGCCACCGGGATCGAGCCGGCTGCCGGTGCGCGCGTCGTTGCCACGCGGCATCGACCAGCTCGATGCCGCGGCATTCCACGAGCCCTGCCCCGCATCGAGGTCGTAGAGGTTCGAATCCGCCGCCGCGCCGGAGATCACGACCGTCGCGCCGTCGCCCCGCACGTCGTCGAGCGCCGGGAAGACGCCCGCGCCCGGCACCTTCGGCTTGGGATACGCCGGGACGACCTGGCCCGCGTCGTCGTACGCCGAGAAACCGACCGCGGTGTGAAAGCCCACGCAGAGCCCCGCGCCCGCGCGCAGCGGCCCCGCCACGAGCGGGCCGTCGGGCGACGCCTGCGGCAGGAACGGCCAGCCCGCACGCGCGATCGGCTGGCCCGTCGAATCGCGCGCCGAGAGTCCGACCGCGACCCCCGAGGCGACGAGGATGTCGTCGGAGCCGTCGCCGTCGAGATCCGCGAGCGCACACTCGACAGGCGTCGTGCCCGCGAGCGGCTGCGACCAGACCGTGTTGCCCGCGCCGTCGACCGCGGCGAGCGAGCCCTGGGCGGCGAGCAGCACGGCGAGCGGCCCGGCGTGGCCCAGGCGCAGGATCTGAGGCGCCAGGATGTGCGTCGGCCCGCTCCACTCCCACTGCTCGGCGCCATCGTGGCCGACCGCGTGCACGACGTCGGTCGCGTCGGTGAAGACGATCTCGTCGCCGGGCTGGCCGTCGAGGTTCGCGAGGGCTGGCGCCGAGGGCGCGCCGCTCGCGCCGAAGAATGGAAAGCCCGTGAGCTTGCTGCCGCCCGCATGCCACGCCCAGACGTAGCCGTCGCTGCCACCGCAGACCACGTCGAGCTGGCCGTCGCCGTCGAGGTCGCCGAGCGCGACGCCGCCGCTCATCACCGTGAACGTGTTCCGTGCCCGCTGCGGCCAGCCGGGGAGCGGCGTGCCGTCGTCGCGGTAGCCGAGCACCGTGCCCTCGTCCGTGCCGACGAAGAGCCCGATGCCGAATCCCTTGCCGATCTCGGCGCCCGCGAGCGCCCCGACCGGATTGGCCGGCAGCGCGACGCACCAGGCCGTGTCGCCCGTCGCCTCGTCGGTCGCGAGCAGGTGGGCGTCGGACGTGGCGTAGATCACGCGCCGCACGCCGGTGTTGTAATGGAGCACGACCGGCGGGCCCACGGTGAGCGCGCTGCCGCGGGTCACGAACGAACCGGGCGGATCGGTGAGCGCGCGTGCGACGTCGAGCCGCGGCACGAGGAAGATCTGCCCGGGGTTCTCGGCGCTGATGTCGTCGCCCGTCTCTCGAAGGCGCAGCGCCGCGCCCATCGGCGGCAGCGGCGGCCGGCCCTGCGCGCGCCGCTGCGCCTGGAGCAGCGCGATCGCGCCCGCGACCTGCGGCGAAGAAAACGAAGTGCCCGTGAAGAGCGGGCTGTACGCCGGCTGGCGATACCCGAGGCTGTCGGGGCCGTTGCCGGAGAGGTACGTGCTCGTGATGCCGACCCCGTCCGCCACGAGGTCGAGCCACGTGCCCGCCTCGGTGCCGGACCAGTACGCGTCGGTCGAGTCCGTTGCACCGACCGCAATCACGTCGTTGCGCGTCGCCAGGTAGGCCGGGCTCGAGAAGTTGCCGGACGCGTTGGCGATCGCGACGCCCGCGCGCGTCGCGGCCGTCAGCGCGGCGTCGATGCCGTTCGTGTTGTCGGACGACCACGAGCAGTTGATGACCGAGGCGCCCATGCGCGTCGCGTAGCGGATCGCCTGCGCCGCGAAGTCCATGCGCACGCTGCCGCCGGGCCGCGTGCCGCCGCTCGGCAGCCAGCCGATGCGCAGCGCCATGAGCCGTACCTGCGGCGAGACGCCGGCGATTCCGATCGTGTTGTCCGTGAGCGCGCCGACGATGCCCGCGACCATCGTGCCGTGGCCCACGAAGTCGTCCGGGTCGTCGTCCGGATCCTCGGTGTCCTCGCCCGGAGCGCCGGGTGAGACGCCCGTGACGAAGTCCCAGCCCCACGTGTCGTCCACGAAGCCGTTGCCGTCGTCGTCGACGCCCGGCAGCCCGCCCTGCTCGGCCAAGTTGATCCAGATGTTGCCGTGCCCGCCCGCGATCGTGCCGCCCAGGTCGGGGTGGTAGGGCAGGATCCCCGTGTCGACGATCGCGACCACGATCGACGTGTCGCCCTGCGTCACGTCCCACGCTTCCGGCGCGTGGATGTCGTGGCGCGGCGTGCTCGCGCGGTAGAGCCACTGCTCGGCCGGGAACAGCGAGTCGTCGGGAAAGCCTGTGGTCGGCATGACCGCGATCGGCGAGACGTGGGCCACCTCCGGGCACGCCGCGAAACGATCGATCGCCGTCTCGAGCGACGCGCCCTCGGGCAGGTGGACGAGCACGAAGCGCGTGAAGTCGATCGCGCCGCGCTCGCCGCGCGTCGGCGCGCGCTCGCCGACGAACTCGGACGTGAACGTCGCCCCCAGCGCCCCCGCCTCGGCGTCGACGCGCGCGAGCCCCAGGCGCAGCGTCTCGCGACGCCGCGTCGGGCCGGCGCCC
>DATJXF010000114.1:0-5385 GCA_035500415.1 Candidatus Acidiferrales bacterium
GCGACATCCACTGCGTCACGCGCTGGAGTCGTTTCGACAACCTCTGGGAAGGCGTCTCGCTGCGCGAGGTGCTGCGGCTGGCTTCGCCCCGGCCGGATGCACGCTTCGTCATCGTTCACGCCGAACAGGGATTCACGACGAATCTGCCGCTCTCGGAGCTCGCGCAGGATGACGTGCTTCTCGCCGACCATCACGATGGGCAACCGCTCACGCCGGAGCACGGCTGGCCGCTGCGCCTCGTCGTGCCGCGCCGCTACTTCTGGAAGAGCGCGAAGTGGGTCCGGCGTCTCGAGCTCGTCGCGGAGGATCACCCCGGTTTCTGGGAGCGGAACGGCTACCACAACGACGCCGATCCCTGGCACGAAGAGCGCTTCTCGGACTGGTAGCGGCGAGGTTCGCGCGTGAGCTCTCCCGAGCGTGCCGCGCGTTGCCGCCACTGGCTCGAAGAGCAGCTCGAGCAGCTCGGCAACCTGCGCAACGCGAACCCGCGCGATCCGAGCTTCAAGCTCTGGCGTCAGAACACGCTCACCGTACTGCAGCGCATCTGGACCGGTGAGACGCAGCGCTCCGAGCGATTCCGCCGCATTCCGTTCTCGCCGCCCTCGCCTCGCGCGGATGGCAAAGCGATCCGCGACTGGTTCGGCCGTGGCTGCAGCGAGGCCGTGGACTACCTCCAGGGCCTGATCGGCGAGATCGACGCCTCGGGCGTTCCCGCCGAGGGCGCCGCCGACGCGTCGAACGCGCCCGCGGCCGGCGCGAGCGCCGAGGACGACTTCCCCGTGCTCGACCTGCCGACGACGGGGTCGGCGCCGCAACACGGCGGAGCGCGGCAGACGACGGAAGAGTCGGAGGAGCTGCTGCTTGGCGCGAGCGCGTCGACCGCGCCCGTTCCCGAACCGGACGCGGCCCAGCCGCCCAGCCTCATCATCGACCTGCGCTCCTCGCGGCTGCGCCGCGCGAGCAACGCGCCCGTCGTCGGTACGCCAGCGCCGCCCGCGTCCTCCGCTCCGGTCGCGCGGGAGTCCGCGGCGGGCCTCCCGCCGGTTTCCTCCGCACCGGTCGCGCAGGAGTCCGCGGCGAGCCTCCCGCCCGCGTCCTCCGCTCCGGTCGCGCGGCAGTCCGCGGCGGGCCTCCCGCCGGCATCCTCCGCTCCGGTCGCGCGGGAGTCCGCGGCGAGCCTCCCGCCCGCGTCCTCCGCTCCGGTCGCGCGGGAGTCCGCGGCGAGCCTCCCGCCGGCGTCGGCGCCGACCGCGCCGCGCGAGGGCGAAGAGCCCGTGCGCCATGCGAGCTCGCGCCCGAAACCCGGCGCGCCGCGAGAACACGCCGCACCGCGCGAGTCCGCTGCGCCGCGCAAGACCGCGCGTTCGCCGCGCCCGCGGAGGGCGCCGAGCAGGATGAAGCTCAAGGACATGCTCGGCTTGCACGAGCTCGAGCGCAGCACCGCGCCTCCGCCCGCCGATGTCGCGCCCGTCCCGGCGCCTCGCGCCGAGCTGCCGGCTCCAGCGCCCGCCGATGTCGCGCCCGTCCCGGCGCCTCGCGCCGAGCCGCCGGCTCCAGCGGCCGCCGATGTCGCGCCCGTCCCGGCGCCTCGCGCCGAGCTGCCGGCTTCGCCGTCCATCGTGCCGCCGCCTCCGCCGGCACCCGCGACGCCCGAGGAGCAGGTGTACGACGACTCCGAGTCGCTGGCGCGCGCCACCGCGGACTTCCTGCGCAACTCGCCCGTGCTCGGTTTGCAGGGAAGGCCGGTGCTGCGGGCCGGTGACGGGACGCGGTTCGAGGATCCGGACGCGATCGCGGTCGCCACGCTCGCGACCGACGTCGGCCGTCTCGGCGTATCCGAGGCCGCGCGCAGCACGGTACGCGATGCGCTCATCACGCTCGCGGGCCAGGTCGAAGCGGGCGCGGTGCGCTGGGAGACGCTGCGGCTCGCGGTCGCGCTCGCGATGGAGCATCCCGAGCTCGCGCGGCGGTTCGTTCCCATCCTGCTGCCCTGGCTCGAACGAGCCGCCTGACCCATCGGAAGTCGGGCTCCCGGCCGCCAGGCCGGAGCCTTCACGCGCGCTGCCCGGTCGCTCCGCGGCCCGCGCAGCGACCGCCCGCATGCCGGGGGCCCGTCCCCCCAACTCCGCGCCCCGCACGGGCCTCCAGAGCCGTCGCATCGCTCTGCTAGAGTGCGCATCGAGAGTCGCGGAGGCAGTCCATGAACCCCGAGCGGTACACCATCAAATCGCGCGATGCGATCGAACGCACGCAGCGCATCGCCGCCGAACGCAAACATCAGGCGCTCCAGCCGGAGCACCTGCTCGCGGCGCTGCTTCAGGAATCCGACGGCACGATTCAGGCCGTGCTCGCCAAGCTGGGGATCCAGCCGCGTGCGCTGGTCGCGGCCGTCGACGAGGCGCTCGATCGCCTGCCGCGCGTGCAGGGCGGAACGCCGCACCTGGACCCGGCACTGCGCGACGTGCTCGAGCGCGCCGAGGCGCAGGCCGAGCGGCTCCGCGACGAGTTCGTGAGCGTCGAGCACCTGCTGCTCGCGCTCGCCGATCCGGCGCATCCCGGCGGCGCGCAGCGCGCGCTCGCGCGCGTCGGGGCGACGCAGGAAGCGCTGCTCCAGGCGCTCGCGACGGTGCGCGGAGGCCAGCGCGTCACCGACGAGAGCCCCGAGGACAAGTACCAGGCCCTCACGCGCTACGGCCGCGACCTCACCGCCGCCGCCCGGCAGGGCAAGCTCGATCCCGTGATCGGTCGCGACGACGAAATCCGCCGCGTCGTGCAGGTGCTCGCGCGCCGCACCAAGAACAACCCCGTGCTGATCGGCGACCCGGGCGTCGGCAAGACGGCGATCGTCGAGGGGCTCGCGCAGCGCATCGTCTCGGGGGACGTGCCCGAGTCGCTCAAGGAGCAGCGGCTGATCGCGCTCGATCTGGGTTCGCTCGTCGCGGGCAGCAAGTTCCGCGGCGAGTTCGAGGACCGCCTCAAGGCCGTGCTCAAGGAGGTCACGAACGCGGAGAACCGCGTGATCCTGTTCATCGACGAGCTCCACACGCTCGTCGGCGCGGGCGGCGCCGAAGGCGCGGTCGACGCGGCGAACCTGCTCAAACCTGCGCTCGCACGCGGCGAGCTGCACTGCGTGGGCGCGACGACGCTCGACGAGTACCGCCAGCACATCGAGAAGGACGCCGCGCTCGAACGCCGCTTCCAGCCGGTGTTCGTGGGCGAGCCGAGCGTCGAGGACGCAATCGCGATCCTGCGCGGCCTCAAGGAGCGCTACGAGGTCCACCACGGCATCCGCATCAAGGACGCGGCGCTCGTCGCGGCCGCGATGCTCTCGGCGCGCTACATCCCGGATCGCAAGCTGCCCGACAAGGCGATCGACCTGATCGACGAGGCGGCGTCTCGGCTGCGCATGGAGATCGACTCGATGCCCGTCGAGCTCGACGAGATCGCGCGCCGCGTGCGCCAGCTCGAGATCGAGCGCATCGGCCTCGCCAAGGAGACCGACGCGGCTTCGCGCGAGCGGCTGAAGCGCCTCGACGACGAGCTCGGCCGGCTCAAGCAGGAGATGTCCGGGCTCGAGGAGCACTGGAAGCGCGAGAAGACGGCGGTGACGAAGATCCGCGAGCTCAAGGCCGAGCGCGAGCGGTTGAAGCTCGAGGAGGCACGCGCCGAACGCGCGGGCGACCTCGAAAAGGTGGCGCGCATCCGCAACAACGACCTGCTGCTGCTCCAGCGCCAGCTCGACCAGGAGACGGCGCGGCTGGCGGTCGCGCAGCAGGAGCGCCGGATGCTGAAGGAGGAGGTCGACGAAGAGGACGTTGCCGAGGTCGTCGCGAAGTGGACCGGCGTGCCCGTTTCGCGGCTGCTCGAAGGCGAGGTGCAGAAGCTCGTGCACATGGAGGAGCGGCTCCACGCGCGCGTGGTGGGACAGGACGAAGCCGTGCGCGTCGTCTCCGAGGCGGTGCGCCGCGCGCGCGCCGGACTTCAGGATCCGCGCCGCCCGATCGGCTCGTTCCTCTTCCTCGGACCGACCGGCGTCGGCAAGACCGAGCTCGCCCGGGCGCTCGCCGAGTTCCTGTTCGACGACGAGCACGCGATGGTGCGGCTCGACATGAGCGAGTACCAGGAGAAGCACACGGTCGCTCGAATGATCGGCGCACCGCCGGGCTACGTGGGGTACGAGGAAGGCGGCGCGCTCACCGAAGCGGTGCGGCGGCGGCCGTACTGCGTGATCCTGCTCGACGAGATCGAGAAGGCGAATCCGGAAGTGCTCAACGTGCTGCTCCAGCTGCTCGACGACGGCCGGCTGACCGACGGGCAGGGCCGCACCGTGGACTTCCGCAACGCCGTCGTCATCATGACCAGCAACCTCGGCTCGGATGCGATCCTCGAGCTCGGCGAGCGCGATCGCGGCGAGATGGAGATGCTGATCCAGCGGGCGCTGCGCGAGCACTTCCGTCCCGAGTTCCTGAATCGCATCGACGAGGTCGTGGTGTTCCACGCGCTGACGCGCGAGCACCTGCGGCACGTGGTCGAGCTGCAGTTCGCGCAACTGCGCGCGATGCTCGCCGAGCGCCAGTTCGGGCTCGTGCTGACGCCGCAGGCGCTCGACACGCTCGCCGACGAGGGCTACGACCCGCATTTCGGCGCGCGGCCCCTGAAGCGCACGCTGCAGCGCCGCGTGCAGAACCCCCTCGCGATGCGGCTGCTCCAGGGCGAGTTCAAGCCGGGCGATACGATCGAGGTCGGCATTTCCGACGCGGGGTTCACGTTCCGCGCGCTCACGCCCGAGCGCGTGCCGGCGTGAGTCCGGCGCCCTCCGAAACGCAGCGCGTGCTTCCCGGGACCCCGGGCGCGGTTGCGCTCAGGGGCGCGATGCTGCTCGCTAGCGAGGGTGAGGAGCGCCTCACGCTCGCCGCGCTCGGCGACGTGGGCGTGATCGGGAGTGGACGCGCCCGCGCCGCCCGCGAGGGCGTGGATTCGGCGTTCCGCGTCGCGGCGGAGGCGTTGCGCGCGGCGGACGTCGCGTTCGCGAACCTCGAGTTCCCGGTCGCGGAGCCGGGTACCGTCCGTCCGGACCGCTCGCCCGAGTTCCGCCACGATGCCGACGTGCCTGCGGCGCTCGCGCGCGCGGGCGTGCGCGTGGTCTCGCTCGCCACGAACCACATGATGGACGCGGGATCCGAGGGCCTGCGCCGCACGTTCGCGGCGTGCGAGGCCGCGGGGATGCGCGCCGTGGGCGCCGGCGCGAACCTGGAAGAAGCGCGCCGGCCGGCGCGGCTCGAGGCGCGCGGCCAGCGCGTCGTCGTGCTGGCGTACGCCCAGGCCGGCGTCGCCGACCGGGCGTCCGCGACCGGGCCCGGCGTCGCGCCGCTCGACGAGGAGGTC
>DATJXF010000115.1:0-10660 GCA_035500415.1 Candidatus Acidiferrales bacterium
GCGTGACCCACGTGGCGGCCTCGCTCGAGTACAGCTTGGCCATCGACGCGGCGCGGGTGTACGGCTGGTCCGTGTCGCGCAGCCACGCCGCCTTGTTGAGCAGCAGCCGGGCGCACTGCACCCGCCGCTCCATCTCCGCGAGCTTGAACTGCACGGCCTGGAGCTTCGCGATCGGCTCGCCGAACGCCGAGCGCTGCTGGGCGTAGTGCGCCGCCTCGTCGAACGCCGCGATCATGACGCCGAGCGCCTGCGCCGCGACGCCGATGCGGCCCGCGTCGAGCATGCTCATCGCGATCCGGAAGCCCTCGCCCTCGGCGCCCAGCCGCTGCTCGGAGGGCACGCGCAGATCCTCGAGCGTGATCGCCACGGTCTCGGAGCCGCGCAGCCCCATCTTGTCCTCGGGCTTGCCGATCACGAGACCCGGCGTGCCGTTCTCGACGACGAAGGCCGACAATCCGTGATGTCCTGCGGCCTTGTCGGTGCGCGCGAAGATCAGGTAGACACCGGCGTTGATGCCGTTGGTCACCCAGTTCTTGCTGCCGTTCAGGATGTAGTGCTCGCCATCGCGCACCGCGGTCGCGGCGATCGCGCCGGCGTCGGACCCCGCGCCGGGCTCGGAGAGCGAGAACGCCGCGAGCTCGTGGGTGACGAGGCGCGGAAGGAAGCGGTGACGCTGTGCGTCCGTGCCGAAGCGGAAGACCGGCAGCGCCCCGACCGAGTTGTGCACCGCGATCATGATCGCGAGCGCCGCCGAGACGCGCGCGATCTCCTCGAGCACGAGCACGAGCGTACGCGCGTCGTAGCCGACGCCACCCCACGCCTCGGGAATCGACATGCCGAGGAAGCCCTGCTCGGCGAGCTTGTCGATCGCCCAGTGCGGCACCATCTCGCCCCGATCCCAGGCGGCCGCGTGCGGCGCGAACTCCGAGCGGCAGAGCTCGCGCACCGCGTCGCGAATCAGGATCTGGTCGTCGCTGAGGTCGAGCTGCATGCGCCGGCCTTTCGTCCGCTCACGCGGGCAGGTGTTGCTCCGACTCGCGGAAGACGAACAGGCAGACGAGCCCGAGCACGCCCATCGTCGCGGGGCCCGGGCCGAGCAGGAGCGAGCCGAGCGCACCGAGCGCGACGAGCGGCACGGCGCGGCCATCCCCGGCCCACAGCCCGGGCACGCCCGCGAGCCAGGCGAGCCCGACGAGGCCCTTGATGAGGTGCGGCACCCACGTCGCGACGCCGAAACGGTGCGGCACGTCGACGAACGCACCCATCTGCCCGAGCAGCGCGAACTCCTGGCCGGTGACCCACGGGTAGAAGCCCTGGAACGCCGAGGTGAGGCCCGGGTAGAGCGCGCACAGCGTCAGCACCACAAGTGCCACCGGACGAACGGGTCGCTTCATGCCTGCTTCCTCCATCCCCTGGACTCAGTTCGGGACCGCGCGCTCCTTGAGCACCTGGCCCGCCACCACCATCTTCTGAACCTCGGTCGTGCCCTCGTAGATCTCGCAGATGCGCGCGTCGCGCCAGTAGCGCTCGACGAGGAACTCCGTCATGTAGCCGTAGCCGCCGTGCACCTGGATCGCCCAGTTCGCACAGCGCGTCGCGGCCTCGGACGCGTGCCACTTCGCGAGCGAGGCCTCCTTGACGTGCGGCCGGCCCCGGTCGCGAAGCCACGCGGCCTGGTAGACGAGCAGGCGCGCGGTCTCGAGCTCGATCACGCTGTCGGCGATCATGTGCCGGATCGCGTCGAACTGCCCGATCTTGCGGTCGAACTGCTCGCGCGTGTTGGCGTAGTGGACCGACGCCTCGACCGACGCCTGCGCGATGCCCAGCGCCTGCGCGGCGATGCCGATGCGGCCGCCGCCCAGCGTCGCGAGCGCGATCGTGTAGCCCTTGTTGAGCTCGCCGAAGAGGTTCTCGCGCGGGACGCGCGCGTTCTCGTAGTAGATCTCGCGGGTGTCCGAGGCGTGGATGCCGAGCTTGTGCTCGCGCTTGCCCTTGCGCACGCCGGGCGCATCGGCGGGTACGATGAACGCCGAGATCCCGCGTGCGCCCAGGCTGCGATCGGTGGAGGCGTAGGTGACGAGCACGTCCGCGGGCCCTGCGTTCGTGATGAAGATCTTGGCGCCGTTCAGCACCCAGGCGTCCCCGTCGAGCACCGCCGTCGTCTGCTGGTTCGCCGCGTTGCTGCCCGCCTGCGGCTCGGTCAGGCAGTACGCGCCGAGCAGTTCGCCCTTCGCGAGCGGCTCGAGCCAGCGTTTCTTCTGCGCATCGCTGGCGTAGACCATGAGCGGATAGCAGACGAGCGAGTTGTTGACCGACGCGATCACGCCGTGGCTCGCGCACACACGCGAGAGCTCCTCGATCGCGACGACGTAGGCGAGGTAGGACATCCCCGCGCCACCGAACTCCTCGGGAACGAACATTCCGAGCAGTCCGAGCTCGGCCATCTTCTTCACGTTCTCGGCCGGGAAGTCGTGCGTCTCGTCGAGCCGCGCGGCGACCGGCCGGATCTCGCGCTCCGCGAAGTCGCGCACCATGTCCCGGACCGATTGCACGTCCTCGGGCAGGTCGAACGAGATCCCCGCGGCTTCCGTCGTGGCCGGAAGGGTCATGACGCCGCTCTCGAGGCGGGTCTCATGCGCCCGGGTACTCGTAGAAGCCGCGGCCGCTCTTGCGCCCCAGCCAGCCCGCGGCGACGAACTTGCGCAGCAGCGGGCAGGGGCGGTACTTCGGGTCGCCGAAGCCCTCGTGCAGCACCTGCATGATCGACAGGCAGGTGTCGAGCCCGATCAGGTCGGCAAGCGCGAGCGGACCCATGGGATGGTTCATGCCGAGCTTCATCACGGTATCGATCGCCTCGCGGGTCGCGACGCCCTCCATGAGCGCATAGCACGCCTCGTTGATCATCGGCATGAGGATGCGGTTGGCGACGAAGCCGGGGTAGTCATTGACCTCGACTGGCGTCTTGCCGAGCGTGCGGCTCAGCTCGGTGACGAGCGCGCCGGTCGCGTCGCTGGTCGCGAGCCCGCGAATGATCTCGACGAGCTGCATGACCGGGACGGGGTTCATGAAGTGCATGCCGATGACGCGGTCGGGACGCTTCGTCACGGCGGCGAGCTCGGTGATCGAGATGCTCGACGTGTTGCTCGCCAGCACGCACTCGGCGGGCGCGGCGGCGTCGAGCGCCTCGAAGATGCGGCGCTTGACCGCGAAGTCCTCGGTCACGGCCTCGACGACGAGCTGGCAGCCCCGCGCGGCGTCGAGCGCCGTGCCGCCGTGGATGCGCGCGAGCGTCGAGGCGGCGCGCCCGGCCGGCCACTCCTGCTTCTTTGCGACGCGCTCGAGGCTCTTCGCGATCGTGCCGAGCGCGCGCTCGACGAGCTCGGCGCGCACGTCGATCAGCTCGACCTCGAGCTCGCTCGTCGCGAACACCTGTGCGATACCGTTGCCCATCGTGCCGCCGCCCACGACGGCGACCTTGCGGACGGCGCCCGCGCGGCTGCCGCTCGCCTGGGCGAGGCCGCTGCTCACGACGCGCGCTCCACCGCGAGCGCGACGGCGTTGCCGCCGCCCAAGCAGAGGGTCGCGAGCCCGGTGCGCTTGCCGCGCGATTCGAGCGCGTAGAGCAGCGTCGCGAGGATGCGCGCGCCACTCGCGCCGATCGGATGGCCGAGCGCCACCGCTCCGCCGTTCACGTTGACGCGATCCCAGTCCCAGCCGAGCGCGTCGCCGTCGGCGAGCGCCTGCGCGGCGAATGCCTCGTTCGCCTCGATCAGGTCGAAGTGATCCATGCCGACGCCCAGCTTGCGGTTGAGCTTCTGGACCGCGTCGATCGGCGCGAAGAACAGGTCCTTGGGCTCGCCGCCGCCCGTCGCGTAGCCGGTGATGCGCGCCAGCGGCTTCGCGCCGGTCGCCTTCAGGCGCGCCTCGCTCATCAGCACGACCGCGGCGCCGCCGTCGTTCAGGCCGGGCGCGTTGCCGGCGGTGATCATGCCGTCCTTCGCGCGCGTGACGGGCGCGAGCCTGGCGAGCGTTGCGGCTGTCGTGTCGCCGCGCACCGACTCGTCCGAACGCACGACGACGGGATCGCCCTTGCGCTGCGGGATCGTGACGGCCGCCATCTCGCGATCGAACGCGCCGGACGCCTGAGCCTTCGCCGCCTTCGTCTGGCTGCACGCCGAGAACTCGTCGAGCCGTTCGCGGGTCAGCTTCGCCTTCTCGGCGGTGTACTGCGCGAGCTCGATCATGTGGCAGTCGTTGAACGAGCACCACAGGCCGTCGTAGACCGCGCCGTCCTTGAGCGAGGTGTCGCCGAGCCGCTGCCCGAGACGCCCGCTGAAGAGGTAGTGCGGCGCCGTGCTCATGCTCTCCTGCCCGCCCGCTGCGATGCACTCGGCGTCGCCGGCCTTGATCGCCTGGGCGCCAAGCATCACGGCCTTGAGCCCCGAGCCGCAGACCTTGTTGACGGTGACGGCTCCCACCCGGGGATCGATGCCGGCCTTGATCTGCGCCTGTCGCGCCGGGGCCTGTCCCTGCCCGCCCTGGACGACGTGGCCCATGATGACCTCGTCGACGTCGCCCCCGGTGATGCCGGCGCGGGCGATCGCCTCCTTGAGCGCCACCGCGCCAAGATCCGACGCCTTGAGCGTGCCGAGCGAGCCGAGGAACTTGCCGATGGGGGTGCGGGCGGCGCCCACGATGTAAACGGCCGGGATGCTGGACATGCGGAACCTCGTCGAGCGTCAGGGCCGCGCGGGCCCGGGGAAAGCGGCGGTGCGGGAAGGCGGAAAACGCCCCGCATTCTACACGAGGTCCGGGCCCGCGTTGAGCCGCCCCCGCAGCGTCAGGCCGCGGGCTGCGAACGCCGCTCGCCCCCCGCAGGCGGTGCGGCCGCCTCGTGCGCGGGCACGATCGCCAGCCGCGAGCGGAGCAGGTCGACGAGCGCGTGCCCCGCCGGCTCGTCGAGCGCGCGCGCGAAACGCACGACCCGCCCGCCGTGACGGAAGCGCACGCCGCTCGCCCCGCGTCCGGCGAAGTCGAGCCCGGCGGCGAGGAGCGGCGGCACCTCGCGGCCGAACGTGCGAAGCTCGCTCATCCCGGCGAGCGCGAACGAGCGCGTGAAGCCCCACGCGAGGACGCCGCGCCGGATGCGGATCGCCTCGGGCGTGAGCGTCACGCGCTCGCGGCCCGCGACGAGCCACGCGAGCCAGGCGATCGCGAGCACGCCCGCCGCGAGCCAGAGCACGAGCCACGCGCCGAGGAAGGCGTCGTCGCCGCGCGTCGGCTCGCCGCTCTGGAACTGCTGCGCGACGAAGGCGAGCCCGACCGACCAGCCGAGCAGCCAGAGCGAAACCACGAACGCGGTGACGGGCCGGCGCGGCGAAGGCAGGTCGATCACGAGCTCGTCGCCGTGATCGGCGACGCGGTAGGGCGAACGGTTCTGCATCAGGGTCACGGACGTCTCCGGGAGTCGGAACGCGAACGCTCGGGGTGCGGCCGCAGCTTCCACCCCGTCGGATTCAGGATCGGCAGACGGGGTGCGGACGTGAGGGCGGCCGGCGATTCCGCCCCGCGCGCGCTAACGCTCAACGCGACCGCAAGATCGCGATGCTGGCGGTGTGTCCGTGCTGGAAATTGCGCCCGCCGACCGGGCCGAATTCGCCGGCGCAGAACATTCCCGCGACCGGAACGGGGCCGCGCAGGCCCTCCTGGAGCGTGGCGATGTCGCGGTCGGGCTCGCCGAAGAGGCCCTGGCCGCGTCCGTTGCAGGCGAAGAGCAGCGCCGCCTCGGCATGCGCGTCGAACTGCTGCGGCGAGAGCAGCATCTCGAGGTCCTCGGTCGCGGTGCGCGCGTCGCGCACGTGCAATCGGATCTTCTCGCGCGGCGCGATGCGGTCGCCGATCGCGAGCGCGCCACGTTCACGGTCCGCCCCGAGCAGGTTGCGGATCAGGTAGTCGCCCGGGCCGCTCGCGTCGCCGCGCACCGGCCGGCCGACGTAGAGCCCCTGCCGCAACCGCTCGCGGTCGGATTCGGCGAGCCCGCCCAGCACCTGCGCGACGCGTTCGAGGGCCGGCTGGCCGTCGAGGGTGAGGACGACGTTCTGCTCGACGTGCGTGGCGTCGAGCGGCGGGCCGATCGGCGCACAGCCCTGCGAGACGACGACGTCGACGCGCAGCGCGCCGTGGAACGCGATCGCGACCGCGCCCTCGGCCGACGTCCAGTCGTTGAGGACGAGCGCGTTCGTGCGCGGGCGCGCGCCCGCGCTCGCCATGCCGCCCACGACGCGGACGCCCGGCACGTGGCGGTTGAAGAGCGCGAGCACGCGCTCGGCGTCGATTGAGAACGGATCGCCGAGCAGCAGCACCAGCTCGGCGCCGCGTGCGCCCGGCGCGAGCTGGTCGAACGCGGCCGCGTCGGCGGGCGGCTCGTGCCAGAGCTCGGGCACGAGCACGAATGGGCGGAGTTCGACGCCGGGCAGTCGCGCCGCGAGCACGCTCAACACGGGCCCGCGCTCGCGCTCGTGCTCGCGCGTCACGATCCCGGCGGCGGTCACGGCGGCGAGGCAGCCCGGCGAGAGCGCGGTGCGCAGCGTGTCCGCGACGGTCTCGGCGTGGGCGACGTGGTCCGCGGAGAGGAACGCGATCGCGAGATCGATCGGGCCTTCGGCGAGCGTGGCGCGCAGCGCCTTCGCCACCGCCGCGGCCGCAGCGGCCGCGTCCGCGAGCGCGGAGTCCGCGCTCGCCCAGTGCATCCGCGGTACCTCGCTCACGCTCAACCCTCGCGCAGGATCTCGCGGGCGATGACCATGCGCTGGATCTCGCTCGTGCCCTCGCCGATCTCCATGAGCTTCACGTCGCGGTGCATGCGCTCGACCGGCACGTCGCGGCAGTAACCCATGCCGCCGTGGATCTGGATGGCCTTGTCGGTGACCCAGTTCCCGATCTCGCTCGCGTAGAGCTTCGCCATCGACGCCTGCTTCGCGAACGGCCTGCCCGCATCGCGCAACATCGCGGCGTGGTAGACGAGGTGGCGCGCGCCCTCGATCTTGACCGCCATGTCGGCGAGCATGAACTGCACCGCCTGGAAGCTGGCGATCGGCTGGCCGAACTGGTGCCGCACCTTGGCGAAGCGCACCGAGTGCTCGAAGGCGCCCTGCGCGATGCCGAGCGCGAGCGCACCGATCGAGATGCGCCCGCCGGTCAGCGTCCGCATGAACGCCTTGAAGCCGCCCGTCGGCTCGCCGAGCATCTGGTCCGCGGGCACGTGGCAGTCCTCGAACACCACCTCGACGGTGTCCGAGCCGCGCAGACCCATCTTCTTCTCCTTCTTGCCCACACGGAATCCCGGCGTCGCCGTGTCGAGGATGAACGCCGAGATGCCGTTGGGGCCCTGGCTCGGATCGGTGACCGCGGTGAACGTGATGTACTTCGCGTAGCTCGCGTTCGTGATGTAGATCTTCGAGCCGTTGACGCGCCAGCCGCCGCTCGCCGGCACCGCGCGCGTCTGGGTCCCCGCAGCGTCCGAGCCCGCGTTCGCCTCGGTCAGGCCGAACGCCCCGATCGCCTCGCCTTTGGCCATCGGCACGAGGAAGCGCTGCTTCTGCTCCTCGTTGCCTGCGCCGTAGACCGGCCCGCAGCCGAGCGAAACGTGCGCCGCGAGCGTGATCGCGGTCGAGGCGCAGACGCGCGCGACCTCCTCGACCGCGATCGCGTAGGCGAGCATGTCCATGCCGGCGCCGCCGTACTTCTCGGGATAGGGCAGGCCCAGGAGCCCGAGCCCGGCCATCTGCTTCACCGCCTCGTGGGGGAACGTCTCGGTTTCGTCGAGCTCGCGCGCGCGGGGCGCGACGACGTCCTCCGCGAAGCGGCGGACCATGTCGCGGACCTGGTGGTGTTCTTCACGCAACATCAGCATGCGGGGGCTCCGGGTCGGTTCAGGGCGCGGGACGACTCCCCAGGGATCGAGCGCCCCGGCGGGGCGCGGGAGGAATCGAGTGATGGGCCCGCGCGAGCGCAGGGACTCTACTCGATTCGCGGGACGGTGCGCGACCGCGAATCGCGGACGGCCGCGCGGGGCGCGGGTGCGCGCGCCGCAGCGGCAGCGTGTCGCAGACCCTACTGGCCGAGCGTGTCCATGGCGTTCGCGTGACGCTGCTCGCCCGCGGCCGCCTTCAGCGCGCGATCGACGACGCTCGCACCCGGAATCGGTTCGCGCGCGAGCACGCTGTCGCGTTGCGCCTCGGTCAGCGTCGACGCGGGTCGCTCCGCGGGCTTCGCGCAACCGGCGAACGCCGCCAGCGCAAGAGCCAGTGCGATCGGAATCCCCCGGCGACGAACGTCCATCTTCGGCCTCCCCGCTCTGCGGTGACGCGCGGTCCGCGATCGGAGCGGACTTCAGCGCCCCGCGTCCAGCCGGACCGCAGGCGCGATGTCGACGCGCGAGGAATCCGCGAGCTCGCCGTCACCGTGCAGCAGCGCTTCGAGCGCGAGCCGCGCCACCACCCGGCCGGCCTCGCCCCACGGGAACACGTAGCCCTCCGCGGGGACGCCGAGCGAAGCCCCGTCGGCAACCGAGGTCGCGGGGAACGCGAACGCGGCGCGCACCGTCCGCGAGGGCCGCTCGCGACCGCCCTCGTCGGGCGGCTGGAGCGTGAAGGCCGCGATCATGCCGCGCGAGCGCGTGTGGAGCGCGGTCGAGCGGCGGGCCGAGCCGTTCGCGCTCTTGACGACGACCGGAGGCGGCGAGCCCAGGCTGATCGAGATCCGCCAGGCGGCGGTCGCGGCACCACTCTCGTCGTCGACGCGGAACGGGTTGGTCACGTCGCCCGCGGACGACCACTCGCCGTCGGATCCGCGCGACTCGGACCCGATCGACCCGTTCGCCAGCTGCCCGTTCATTCCGTCGAGGAAGAGACCGCGCGCCACGGAATCGGGCGGCAATCCGGTGACGGGCGCGAGGCGGAGCAGCGGCGCCTCACCGGCAGCCACGGGACCGGCGGCGAGGGCCAGCGCGACCGTCATCGCGAGCGCGACCGTCCCGCGGCGCGCGAGGCGCGCGGCATGCATCGCCGAGGCCCGCATCAGCCGAGCCATCCCGAGAGCCAGCCGGGGTGGAACGCCCAGCCCATGAAGCCGTTGAGTCCCGACCACGCGCCGACCAGCGTCGCCGCGATGCCGAACGCGAGCAGCCAGCGCCGGCGGGTCAGCGCGGTCATGCCGTAGAGCGCCACCGCGATCGAGAACGAGGCGTCCGCCATGCCGAACTGGTCGTCATGCACGTCGAGCTGCTCGTACGTGCGTCCGAGGGCCGTGGCGGCGCGCTGCAGGCTGTCCTTTTCCACACCATAGGTTTCGGCCTGGCCGCGGTACTTCTTCAGGCTCGACTCGAGCGCCGCGCGCGCCGCGGCGGGCGCGGTCAGGAGCTGGATCTCGACGAGATCCGCCATGTTCTCGGAGATGTGCTGCTTGGTGCTCTTCGACTGGTAGTACGACCACGTGTCGACCTCGTGGGCCTCGACGCGATCCATGGCCTGGACGAGCTTTCCGGACCTGATGTTGCAGAGTCCCATCATCACCGCCGTGAGCGCGACGAGGATCGCGACCCACGAGCCCAGGCCCGTGCCGTGCGACGGGCCGTGATGGCCGCCGTGACTCGACTCGACGGCCTCCTGGACGGTTTCTGCGATCTCGCTCACGTCGCGTCCCCCTCACACCGCGTGCGGCGGGCTCTCGATCAGGCGGCGGCCCAGCTCGCGCGCGGCGTCGAGTCGCGCCGCCGGAACGCTGCCGCGGTGGTTGTCCTCGTGCTGCCACACCAGGGTCTCCTCCCAGCGCGCCCCCACCCACTTGAGGAAGCCACGCACGCTGAGCTCGGCGAGATCGTAACGGTGGCGCGCGCTGCACGCGGTGACGAACGCGCCGCGCCGCGTTCGCGGCCACTTCGGGACGAAGTCCTGCGCGCCGCCCGGAAGGGTGACGAGCGGCGTGATGCAGTTGCAGCGGTCCATCACCAGTTTGAGCGGCGCGCTCACCGCGTCGAAGTAGACCGGCGAGCCGACGAGTACGGCGTGCGCGCGCTCGAGCGCTTCGTACACCGCGTCCATACCGTCGTGGAAGATGCAGCAGCCCGGCGTCGCGTCCGGCCCGCACGCGACGCACGGGCGCACGACGAGGTCGTAGCACCGGAACGTGCGCGCCACGCCTCCCGCCGACGTCGCGCCGGCGGCCGCCTCCGCCAGCATGCGCGCGACGCTGCTGCCCTCGAGGGGGCTGCCGTCGAGGACGACGAGGCTGCGGCTCAACGACGCTTGCGCCTCGCCGGCTTCTTCGCGGCCGGGCGCGCCGCAGCGGCGGCGCGCTTGCGGCGCGGCGCGGGGCGGGCGGCTGCGGAGCGCCGGCGCGCTGCCGTCGCGCTCGCGGGCTTGCGGCGCGGGGCCGCCGCCGTCGCCGTGCGGGCGCGGCGCGTGCCGGCCGGGGGCGCGGACACGGCGATCGTGGCGGGCGCGCGTGCCGGCGCGGGCGGAAGCGGTGCGAGCGTCCCGGCGCCGAAGCGATCGGCGAACCACTCGCGGATGTAGGCCACGATGTCGACGGTCGAGGAGCCCGGACCGAAGAGCCGGCCCACGCCCTGCGACGCGAGCGTCTGCATGTCCTCGTTCGGGAT
>DATJXF010000116.1:0-3786 GCA_035500415.1 Candidatus Acidiferrales bacterium
CACCCGAGCGCCGACGTCTTCTCCCTCGGCGTGCTCGCCTACGAAGCGCTCACGGGCCGCTCGCCCTTCGCCGTTCCCCCGGTGCTTCTCGTCCGCTCACGCCAGCCCATCCCCACGCCTGCCCCGCTCGACGGCGTCGACGCGGAGGTCGCGGAGCTCGTACTCGCGTGTCTGCGCGTCGAGCCCTCCGAGCGTCCCCGCGCGAAGGAGGTCGCCGAGGGGCTCGGTCACGTCGAGAGCGCAGGCTGAAGCTCCGCCGGGGCGCGGCGGCCGTACCGCCGGGCGGCCGCGAGACGCGCGAGCATCCCCGGCGCGAAGAGGGACGTCGACGGCGCGAGCAGCTGCACCACGCGCGTGAAACGCTCGCTGACCCATGCGTCGTGCGGCAGCAGCCGGAACACGGCGTCCATGTAGCGGTGGACGAAGCGGGCCGCGGGCGGGCGCTCGCCGCGCGTGCCCGGGTACCGGAAGTCCTCGAGCGTCGCCATGCTCCAGATCGGCGCCACGAGGGCGGCTACTGCCTTCTGGAACGCGCGCTCGCGCAGCGGACCAGCCCGGAGCATCGCGTCGAGTCGCTCCGCCTCGAGAGCCGCGACGGTCATGCCCTGCCCGTAGGTCGGATTGAACGCGCAGACGGCATCGCCCACCGCGACGAATCCCCGCGGCCACCGGCGCATGCGCTCGAAGTGCCGCAGGCGGTTCGCGGTCGTGCGGCTCGTCGCGATCGGAGACACGCGCGTCGCGCCGCGGATGGCCTCGTGCACGTGAGGCGCCCGCAAGCCGCCCGCGTAGCGGAGGAAGCCCGCCTCGTCGCCGGGCGGCAGCTCTCCTCCGGCCCCCATCAGGGTCACGATGTGCAGCCCGCCCTCGATCGGGAAGACCATCCCGGAGCGGCACGTCTCGGGCGCGTGCGGGGTGACGAGCACGCCGGCATGCCCACCGGGCATCGGCGGCACGTCGCGATAGAGGGCGCTCGCGTACGCAACCCCCGCGTCGACGACGGTCTCCTCGACAGCGTCGTACCCCGTCGCCTCGAGCCAGCGTGGCGCGCGCGAGGCGCGGCCGGTCGCGTCGACGACCAGGTCGGCCGGGAGCAGGGTCTGGGCGCACGGCATGTCGCGCCCCGTGATGCGCACGCCGGTCACGCGGCCGCCGTCGTGAGCGAGCCCCACGATGTCGTGGCCATCGAGGAGCCGCACGCGCCCGAGCTTGCGCACGCGCGCGCGCACGGTGGCCTCGATGAGGTCGCGCGTCGCTGCGCGCAGGGGAATGGTGGGCGAGAACGGACGCGACCATCCGAAGCGGCCGAGCACGTCGACGTCGCGGCCGAACTGCAGCGTCGGCGCGCCCGCTGCGTCGAGATCCGCGCCGAACCCGGGCAGGTAGCGCTCGAGGATCGCCGCGCCGCGCGCGAGCAGCGCGTGGACGTGGCGCGCCTGCGGCACGCCCTTGCGAGGGGCCGCGGCTTCGGGCAGCACGTCGCGCTCGACGACGGTCACTTCGTCGAAGTGATCGGTGAGCACGCGCGCGGCGAGCAGGCCCGCCATGCTTCCCCCGAGCACCACCGCATGCCGCCTGTCGGACCGTCGAGGCCTCATGCAGGCGCGTACCGCAAGTACGGTGCCGTCGGCGGGCCCGCCGTCGGCGTCGAAGAATCGCGAGGTTGCGCCGCCGCTGCTGCCAGGGTGACGAACGTTCGTCGTCGGTCCGCCGAGAGTTCGTCGCGCTTGTATCCTGGCCGCGATGGAGGCCCGCCTCGCGCGCCTGCTGCTCGTCGTCGCCGCGGCGCTCGCTTTGTGCGCCTGCGCCCGCGCCGACGACGTCCTCGCGCTGCGCGAGTGGACGCTCCTGACCCCCGACGGCAGCCGCAAGCCGGTGACCCTCCCGGCGCCGTTCGCTCAGAGCGATCTGGACGCGCAGTCGCATTCGGTGCTCGAGACGGACGTGCAATTGCCGAGCGCCCAGCCGGACGAGCCGGTGACCCTCGCCGTGTTCCAGTGCCCAGCCGACGCGACGCTCTGGGTGGATGGCGTCCGCCTACCGGTCGATCGCACCGGCATCCTGTGCAGCTGGCACATCGCGCGGACGTCACGCGAAGCGCGCTCCTGCCACGTGCGGCTCGATCTCGATCTCAGCACCGGCATCGCGCCGCCCGCAGCTCCCCGCCTGGGCGTGACGTCGAACGGCGACGCCTTGTTCGGCGGCGCAGGCGCGTTCGATCTGTTCAGCTCCGTCGCCGCCCTCGCGATCAGCGCATTCGTGTCGCTCCTCTACGCGACCCTCTTCGCGTTCGACCGCCGCCACGCGGAATACGGCTGGTTCTCCCTCCAGGTCGCGCTCGCGCTGCCGGTGGGCTCGATCGACTCCGGACTGCTGTTCGTGCTCGGGCCGCGGTCCATCGTCATCGCGACGTACAGCGCCGTGGGCGCCATCATCGTCGGCGCGTGCTTCATGAGGAGCTACTTCGGCCGTGCGCCCCTGCACCGCGCATGGCTCGTGGGTTTGCTGCTCGTCGGCGTCGTGTGCGTGTCATTCGGGACCATCTCGGGCACCCTGGCCATTTCCAGGCTCCTGGCGGCCGCCTCGCTCGGCCTCCTCGTCTGGCAGGTGACTGCCAACCTGCGCGAGGCTGCCCGAGGCGTCGATCGCTTCGGCGCGGCGGCGTTCGCCACGGCCTGGATCGTGCTCGGCTCCCTGTCGATGGCCAACGTCGGCGCCCTGATGGGCGCGCCCGAGATCGTGGGCGGGTTCCGCTTCGTCGCGATCGGTCAGGTCGCGTTCGTCATGTGCCAGGCGCTGGTGCTCGCCCGGGATCACATCCGCTCCCTTCGCGAGGCCGAGGCGCGTGTCACCCAGCTCGAGGCGCAGCGCCGCGAGGTCGATGGGCTCAACGAGGAGCTGCGGAGGCAAGTGGCCGAGCGTTCGCGCGAGCTCACGGAGGCGCTCGCGAGAAGCGAGGGGAGCGTCGCGCCGGCGGCGCTGGAAGTCGGCGACGTGTTCGACGGTCGGTATCGCGTGGCGCGAGCGCTCGGGCGCGGCGGCATGGGCGCCGTCTACGAGGTGGAGCGCACGCGCGACGGGCGCAAGCTCGCGCTCAAGGTGGTGACCGCAGCGCTACAAGCGAAGCAGGCCGCTCGATTCGCACGCGAGGCCGAGATCGGCTCACGCTTGCGTCACGAGAACCTCGTGTCGATCGTCGACGTGGGCATCGCCGCCGGCGCCACGCCGTTCCTCGTGATGGAGCTGGTGCAGGGAGGCTCGCTCGAGGACAAGCGGGCGCGCTTCGGCGACGCCGCGTGGGCCCGGCCCATCGTGCGCCAGATCGCCGCGGGCCTCGCGGAGCTGCACGCGAACCGCATCGTCCATCGCGACCTCAAGCCGGGAAACGTGCTGCTCGTCGAGAACGGCGGCGCCTCCCCTCCCGTCGCGAAGATCAGCGACTTCGGCATCTCGCGCTTCGGCGCGCTCGACGACAGCGCCGACGTGGACGCCGAGGGCGCCACCGCGCACCCCGGCGCAGCGCACGCGAGCCCTCGCGATCTCACCGAGACGGGCGCCCTCATGGGCACGCCCGTCTACATGCCGCCCGAAGCCTGGTTCGGCCCCGCGAAGCACCCGAGCGCCGACGTCTTCTCCCTCGGCGTACTCGCCTACGAAACGCTCACCGGCCGCTCACCCTTCGCCGTGCCTCCCGTCCTCCTCGTCCGCTCGCGCCAGCCCATCCCCAGGCCCGCCCCCCTTGACGGCATCGACGCGAAGGTCGCCTCCCTCGTTCTCGCGTGTCTC
>DATJXF010000117.1:0-5633 GCA_035500415.1 Candidatus Acidiferrales bacterium
ACCGCCGCATCAGCCTCGGTTTGAAGCAGGTGTCGGACGACCCGTGGCCGCAGCTCGCGGAGAAGTTCCCTCCGGGCATGGAGCTGACGGGCACGGTCAACCGACTGTTCGACCGCGGTGCGATCGTGGACCTGGGCAACGGCATCGAGGGCTTCATTCCGCTCTCGCAGCTCGGCATCGACGAGCTCAAGCGGCCTGACGACGCGTTCGAGGTGGGCGAGACGCTGACGATGAAAGTGACGCGCGTGGACGTTCCGAACCATCGGCTCATCCTGAGCGTCAAGGCGTGGCTCACCGAGCAGGACGACATCGCGCTCGCGGAGTGGACCTCGAAGCGCAACCAGGTGAGGGCGCGCATCGCGGCCAATCCTCCCGCGACCGAGACGGTGCCGCCGCGCGGCAAGGACGAGGATCTCGGCGAGGAGTAATCCGTTCCGGACTCCTGGATCTCGACGGGCGGCTCCTCGCGGGGCCGCCCGCTCGCTTTCGGACCGCGGCCCTCGCGGCGGACCGGCGCGGGGCCGCGCCTCGAGCCCACGACCTGCGGGGCGCGCGTGCTGGCGACGCCCGCGCGCCGCCCGTAAGATCGCGCCACGATGCGTCGCGCCCTGCCCCTCTGGATCCTCCTTGCCGCCCTCGCGGCGCCCGCGCACGCCGCGCTGGACGACGTCTGGCGCAGCGTGCCGACGGGCGTCCCGGCCGACAGCCTGGGCCGCGTACTGGGCGGACTCGAGTCGCGCACGCCCCCCGGCGTTGGCCAGGGCGAGATCGCGTACGCACTCGGTGCATTCCACTACGCACGCGGCGAATACGTGCAGGCGCTCGCGGCGTTCGAGCGCGCCGGCGTGCGCCTCGTGGGCGAGGAACGGCTGACCGCGCGCTACTTCGCCGGGCTCTCGCTCCTTGCGGTGGGAGCGTTCGCCGAAGCACGGCCCGTGTTCGACGAGGTGGCGCGCGCGGGCGGTGAGCGGTCCGCGCTCGCAAAGCTCGCACTCGCCCAGTGCTGGGATGCCGCCAACCGTCCCGAGCAGGCCTACGCCGAGCTCCGCGAACTGCTCGCCGGCGCACCCGGCGAAGCCGGGCCGGCCGCGCTCGAGCGCTTCGCCGAGCTGGCGATGCGCTTCCATCGTGACGACGAGGCGCACGCCGCGCGCGAGCGCCTCGCGCGCGACTATCCGCGCAGCATCGAGGCCGCGCGCCTGCCCGTCGCCGCCCCGCGGTCGGGCGCGCGATGAGTCGCACGCTCGAGACGGCGAACGCCTCGCCCTCCGCGGCGCGCACGCCGCTCATGCGCCAGTACCTCGCGAGCAAGGACGAGCACCCGGACGCGTTCCTGTTCTTCCGGCTGGGCGACTTCTACGAGATGTTCTTCGACGATGCCGTGCGCGGCGCGCAGCTCCTGGGGCTCACGCTCACGTCGCGCAACAAACAGGATCCCGACCCGATCCCGATGTGCGGCCTCCCCTGGCACCAGCGCGACGCCTACGTCGCGCGGCTGCTGCGGCTCGGCCACAAGGTCGCGATCTGCGACCAGCTCGAAGAGCCCGCGCAGGCGAAGGGCATCGTGCAGCGCGGCGTCACCGAGGTGCTGACGCCGGGCTCGGTCACGCAGGACGCGTTCCTCGACGCCGCGAACCACAACTGGCTGGGCGCCGTCTGGCCCGACGCGGCGCGCGTCGGGCTGTGCTTCGCCGACGCCTCGACCGGCGAGGTGCGTCTCGTCGAGGCGCCATGGGCGGAAGCCGGAGCGATCGTGCAGCGCGTGCCGGCCGCGGAGTGGCTGCTGCCGGACGGCGTCGAGGGCCTGGCCGCCGACCGGCTGGAGTCGCTGCTCGCGGGGCTCCCGGGCGCCCGCAGCCGCGCGCCGTCCACCCGCTTCGGCGACGCATCGCTCGTCGCGAGGCGGTTCGGGGAGTCGCGTGCAGCCGGGTTTGCCGACCTGCCGCTCGCGCTCGCGGCCACGGCCGGCGCGCTCGACTACCTCGACCGCACGCAGGGCGGCGCGGCGACGCAGATGTCGCGGATCGAACGCTGGAGCGAGCAGGCGACGCTTCGCGTCGACGCGGCGACGGCCCGCCATCTCGAGCTCTTCACCGCGCAGCCGGGCGGCGATCCACGCCACACGCTCTGGCACCACGTGCAGCTCACGCTCACCGCGCCCGGCACGCGTCGGCTCCGCGGCTGGCTCGAGCGTCCGCTGGTCTCGCCCGACGAGATCCGCCTGCGCCAGGACGCGGTCGCGGCCTGGCTCGCGAGCGGGGGCGCACGGGCCTCGTTCCGCGACGGGCTGCGCGGGCTCGCGGACCTCGAACGACTCGCGGCCCGCGTGGCGGGCGAGCGCGCGACGCCGCGCGAGCTCGGTGCGCTTCGCGACACGCTCGCGCGGCTGCCCGAGCTCGTCCGGGAGCTGGCGGCCGGCGGCGTGGCGTTCGCCACGGCCTGCGCGGCGCTGGAGGTTCCGGTCGCGTTGCGCGAGCGGCTCAAGCGCGCGCTCGTCGAGGAGCCCCCGCCGTCGAGCCGAGAGGGGGCCGTCGTTCGAAGCGGGTACGACGTGGTGCGCGACGAGCTCGACGATCTGGCGCACTCGGGCAAGCGCTGGATCGCCGAGCTCGAGGCTTCCGAGCGCGCGCGCGCGAACATTCCGAGCCTCAAGGTCGGCTACAACCGCGTCTTCGGCTACTACCTCGAGGTCACGAACGCGCACCGCGAGCGCGTGCCCACGGACTACGAGCGGCGCCAGACCCTCACGCACGCCGAGCGCTACGTGACGCCCGGCCTCAAGGCGCGCGAGAGCGAGGTGCTCGCGGCCGAGGACAAGCTCCGCGCCCGCGAGCACGAGCTTTTCGTCGAGCTGCGCCGCTTTGCCGTGGAGTTCGTGCCGGCGCTCCTCGCGGCCGGCGAGATGCTCGGCCGGCTCGATGCCGAGTGCGCGCTCGCCGAGGCCGCCTCGCGCTACGACTGGACGCGCCCGGTCGTCGAGGATTCCGACCGGCTGAGGATCGTGGCGGGGCGGCATCCGGTCGTCGAGCGACTGCTGCCGCGCGGCGAGTTCGTGCCGAACTCGCTCGAGCTGGACGGCGCCTCGCGCCAGATCCTGCTGCTCACCGGGCCCAACATGGGCGGCAAGAGCACCTATCTGCGCCAGACCGCGCTCATCGTGCTGCTCGCGCAGTGCGGCTCGTGGGTGCCGGCGGACGCCGCCGTGATCGGGGTCGTCGACCGGCTGTTCACGCGCGTCGGTGCGGCCGACCGACTCGGCGCGGGCCAGAGCACGTTCATGGTCGAGATGTCGGAGACGGCCGAGATCCTCCGCTCGGCGACGTCACGCTCGCTCGTCCTGCTCGACGAAATCGGGCGCGGCACCGCGACCTACGACGGGCTCGCGCTCGCGTGGGCCGTGACCGAGCACCTGCACGCGGCAACGAGGGCGCGCCCGCGCACCGTGTTCGCGACCCACTACCACGAGCTGACCCAGCTGTCCGCGACGCTCTTCCGGCTCGCCAACGTTCACGTGAGTGCTCGGGAGTGGGGCGAGGGCGTCGTGTTCCTGCACCGCATCGCGGAAGGCCCGGCGGATCGCTCGTACGGCATCCACGTCGCGCGGCTCGCCGGGCTCCCCGAGAGCGTGCTCGCCCGCGCGCGCACGGTGCTCGCCGAGCTCGAATCGGAGCGTACCGTCGAGCACCTGGACGGTGGGCCGGCTCCGCGCCAGGGGCGGCGCCCGGCCTCGCACGCGCCGCTTCCGCTCTTCGAGACCGCGCCGGATCCGGGTTCGCCGACTCCGGCCCGCCCGGTTCATCCGCTCGTCGGCGAGCTCGCAGCGCTCGATCCCGACGCGATGACGCCGCTGCAGGCGCTCGAAAAGCTCGCCGAGTGGAAACGTCGCTTCGGAGCGTAGCGAGCGGCAGGGCGTCGGCCCGTGGCGCGCGTGACGCTCGTCCGCCGCGCGCGAGGCCGCGTGACGTTCTGCGGCAGCAGCCGGGCTCAGTCCGAGAACAGAGTTGCTAGTGCAACTCGTAGAGCCAGACGAAGACGTAGAAGCCCTGAAGCACCACGAGCGTCGCGACGCTCAACGCCACGAGCAGCGCCCATGCGCGTGCGGTCAGGCGCGCGGCGAGGGCCGCCGTGCCCGCGAGCAGCAGCGGCACGTAGGTCATCCAGAGCCGCGCCGCCTCGCCCTTCGTCCTGCCGGTCAGATCGAGCAGCACGAGCACGACGAGCGCCGCGGCCGGGAGGGCGTCGGCCGGAGCCAGCGAGGCGCGGCGCGCGGCGGCGAGGCGCTCGCGCCACGGCGTCGCGAGTGCCATCCACGCCGCGAGCGGGAAGCCGATCGCGAGGGTGAGGTCGAGCGGATCGAGCCAGGCCCAGAGCGCGAAGGTGCGGTGCGCGAGGATCAGGCGGTGCTGCTCCATCGCCACGCTCCAGAGCCGCAGCGGCTCGAGGCCCAGGGCCTGCGCCAGTACCGCGAGCGCGAGCGTCGGCGCGAGGAAGCCCGCGAGCCGCACGCCGAGGCGCTGAGCTCCCGTGGCCGGCGCACGCGCCGAGAGCGCGCCCTCGGCGGGCGCGACGAGCAGCAGGGCGAGGTTTCCGAACGAGAGTGCGACGAGGCCCGCGACGAGGATCCCCGCCGGCAGTGCGAGCCATGCGCGTCGCCGCGAGGCCATCCACGCGGCGAAGGCGAGCGCCGCGCAGCTCGGGTAGAGCACGTCGACGTCGGGGAAGAAGAGGTGGGGAGCGGCGAGGAGCGCGGCGAGGCCTGCGATGCCCAGCGCGGGCTCGCCCGCGCCGGCGGCCCTCGCGAGCAGCCACGTCGCGGCGGGCAGCGCCAGCAACGAAAGGAGGAGCGCGCCCGTCAGCAGCCCCAGCGCGCGCTGCTCCGGCGGCGAGAGCGGGCGTTCGGCGACGTCGGCGGCGAGTCGCGCCGCCGCCGCGGGCTCGGCCCCCACGGCGCGAAGTGCGACGCGCGAGGCGGCCGCGGAGCCCGCACCACCCAAGCGCACCGCCGTGCGGAACGCGAGCGGCCAGCCCGGCGGATGCGTGCGCGCGTGCATCGGGAAGCCGGCCAGCGAATCGGCGTAGCTTCGGAGCAGGGGGCGCCCGGCCGTGCGCGCCGCAACCTGAAGGAAGCTCGTGTTGATCTCGCTCGCGAGCGCGGCGGAGGCCTTGTCCGGACCGTAGTGCTCGACGTCGGCGAGCCCGCGGACGAGCAGCAGTGAGGCGAGCGTGACGAGCGCGAGGGCGGCGAGCGTCCGGCGAGCGCGGGCGAGGGGCGGCACGGCGAGCAGCGCTGCGCACGCGGCGGCCGACTGCGCGAGCCCGGCGAGAAGCCGCGCGCGCGGCACGTGCGGCAGCATCGCCCACCAGCTCCAGCTGTTCTCGCCGGGCCAGCCCAGCGGCAGCACGCGCACGAGCAGGCCGGCCAGCGCGCCGAGCGAGAACACCGCGACGACGGCGAGCCGCGAAGTCCCGCGTCCGAGCGCGACGAGCGCGAGCGAGAGCAGCGCGGGCCAGCCCGCCGCGTAGCCGAGCGCGGCCATCCCCGTCTTGACGCCGAACTGTCGCGTCGCAAGCGCGGTGAGCGAGACAAGCGTCGAGCCGAGCCACGCGGCGGCGAGCCCCGTACGCACACCGGG
>DATJXF010000118.1:0-7289 GCA_035500415.1 Candidatus Acidiferrales bacterium
CGAGCAGCAGGCCGTCTGGCCCGGCGAGGAGCATGCACCGTCCGTGGTCGAGGCCCCGACTGCGAGCGCCGCGGCGGCGCCGGAGCAGGCGGCCCGGCGGCGCAGCGGGTGGACGAAGGAAGCCGCGCGCATCTGAGCACGCGCCTCGCGTGCCGGCAAGCGCGGTCACGATCGCGCGACGAATCGCGTGCTACGTTCCGCCGGGATCCGGGGCCCCGTCGCGCGACGACGCATCGCATCGCGACGGGAGCGACCCGAGCGGGCGGGGCCGCGGCGCGGCCGACGAAACGACGCGGAGGACGGCATGGCCCAGAGCGGACGGTTCAGCGGCAAGGCGGTGCTCGTGACCGGCGCGAGCAGCGGCATCGGGCGGGCGTGCGCGCGCCGTCTTGGCAGCGAGGGCGCGCGCGTGGCGCTGGCCGGCCGCCGCCGCGAGCGGCTCGACGAGGTCGCGGCCGGGCTCGCCGCCGCAGGCGCCGAGGCGCTCGTCGTGACCGGCGACGCGCGCGCCGAGGCGACGGCCGAGGCATGGGTGCGCGCGAGCCTCGAGCGGTTCGGGCGGCTCGACGGGCTCGTCAACGCCGCGGGCGTGCTGGGCAACGGGGCCGTGACCGACACCCCGACCGCCGAATGGCGCCGCGTGCTCGACTCGAACCTCGATTCGATCTTCTACATGACGCGCGCCGCCGCGCCCGCGCTCGAAGCGGCGCGCGGCGCGATCGTCAACCTCGGCTCGGTCGCGGGTGGCGTGCGCCCCTACCCGAACCTCGCGGCGTACTGCGTGAGCAAGGCGGGCGTGGACATGCTCACACGCTGCTCGGCGCTCGACCTCGCGCCCAAGGGCGTGCGCGTCAACGCCATCAGCCCCGGCGTCGTCGTGACCGAGCTCCACACCGTCACGCACGCGGTCGCGGACTACGCGGCGTTCCTCGAGCGCGGCAAGAGCACGCACCCGATGGGACGCGTGGGCAACGCCGAGGAGGTCGCGGCGCTCGTGGCCTACCTGCTCGCCGACGAAGCCGGCTGGATCACGGGCGCCAACGTCTCGATCGACGGCGGTCGCGCGCTCATGAGCGCGCGCTGAGCGTTCCAGACCGCACCTAATCCCGCCCGCCGATCGGGCCGATAACCCGGCCGATGGCGGCTCCCCTCTTCATCAGTCATGGCCCGGCCGGCATGCTGGCCGCGGTGGCGTGCGTGATCGTCGGCGGACCCTGGTTCGCCGACGGCCTCCACGCGCTCCGTCAGCGCCGCCTGCTCCGCTCGCTCCGCCACCGGGAGCACGAGAGCCTGCGCGGTGGGTTCGGCGCCGTGCGCGGCGCCGTCGACAGCGAACGGCCGATCGTCGCACCGCTCTCCGGCCGCGCCTGCGCGGGGTTCGTGCTCGAGGTGCGCGACGACTCCGGCGCGCACTCGGCGCGCCTGCTCGAACGGCATCCGTTCGTCCTGCACACGCCCGAGGGCGACATCGCCGTCGACGCGCGCGCCGCCGAGTGGGAGCTCGCCGTCGGCCTCGAGCGCCGCGTCGAATCGGTCGAGGAGCTCGGCGTCGCCGTGCAGCGGCTGCTGGAGCGCTCGCCCGAGCTGCGCTGGCTCAAGGCGCGCGGCGGGCCACTGCGTCTGACCGAGCGCGTGCTGCCCGTGGGCGCCGAGGCGTTCGTGCTCGGCGAACGCGCGCGCGACGCCGCCGTGCACGCCGGCCTCGAGTGGGCACGCACCGGCACCGACGACGTGGCCGTGCCGCTCGCCGGCGCCTTCTCACCGCTCTGGAGCGTCCGCCCCGCGGGCGAGCTCGGCCTCTGCGTCGTGAGCGATCGCGCGCCCTCGCCCGAACGTCTCGCGCCGCCGCTCTGGCGCGCCGCGGGCGCCCTGCTCGGTCCCGCGCTCGCGCTCGCCGGCCTGCTCATCCTCGCCGGCGCCGCCGCGCCCTACGTCGACGGGAGATTCTGAGATGCACCACCTGTTCGATTCGCTCGTCGCGACGGGCGCGACCGTGGCCGGCCCGGTGCTGTTCTTCAATGGTTTCCGCTGGCTGCGCGTGCGGCGGCTGCTCGACGACACGCCGACCTCGCGCGTCCGCTCGATGGCGATGGGCCTCGTCGAGCTGCAGGGCAAGGTCGCCGAGCGGAGCCGCGTGAGCGCGCCGTTTTCCGGTCGGCCGTGTGCGTACTGGGAGGTCGAGATCGCGGTGCCCTCGGGGCGCGGTCGCGGCGGCATCCCGTCGTGGAGCACGGTCCACCGCAACCGCTCCGGCCATCCGTTCTACCTCGCCGACGACACCGGCTCCGCGCTCGTCTACCCGCAGGGGGCCGAGTGCCGGCTGCCCTTCGGCGTCGAGGAGGAGACGCGCGGCCTCGGCGTGCCCGACGTCTACCAGCAGTACATGGAGCAGCAGGGGCTCGCGCTGCGCTCGGTGTGGGCGCTGGGACCGATGCGCTTTCGCGAGCGGCTGCTCGAGGAGGGCGCGTCGGTGTTCGTGCTCGGGCGCGCCTACCCGCGCGCACAGTCCGCGACGATCTCGTGGGACGAGGAGCCGCTCGCCGCGACGGGCACGGATGCCGCGAGCGCGCGGCCATTCGCCCAGCGCGACCACGACGTCACGGGCGTCGTCCGACGCGGTCCGCAGGACCCGGTCTTCGTCGTGAGCCCGCGCTCCGAGAAATCGATGGCGTTCGAGTACGGCTGGAAGTCGCTCGGCGGCCTGGCGGGCGGCCCCGCGCTCGCGTTGTTCGGGATGTGGTGCCTGATCGAGATGGCGAAGGCCCAGCAGCTCTTCCGTTGAAGGGTTCGCCGCCGGGCGGCCGACACCGCCCTCACGCGTGGAGGACATGATGCATCCGTCAGAGATCCTGTGGACCGTCGTGATCGGCTTCGTCCTGGTCGGCGCCGTCGGCTTCTTCCTCTCGATCTACAACAGCCTCGTCGAGATGAAGAACAACATCGGGCGGTCGTGGGCGAACATCGACGTGCTGCTCAAGCAGCGGCACGACGAGCTGCCCAAGCTCGTGAAGACGTGCGAGGCCTACATGCAGCACGAGCGGGCGGTGTTCGACCGGCTGAGCGATGCACGCGGCGCGCTCGTCGCGGCGAAGACGGTCCCGCAGCGCGCCAGCGCCGAGAACCAGCTGACCGGCGCGCTCGGGCAGTTCTTCGCGGTCGCCGAGAACTATCCCGACCTCAAGGCGAACCAGCAGTTCCTCGCGCTCCAGCAGCGCATCAGCGAGCTGGAGAACTCGATCGCCGACCGGCGCGAGTTCTACAACGACACGGTGACGCTCTTCAACACGCGCATCCAGCAGATTCCCGATTCGTGGGTGGCCGGCGGGATGAACCTGCAGCCCGCCGAGCTGTTCCGGATCGAGGAGAGCGATCGCCGCGATCCGGAGATCGCGTTCAAGATGACCGCGTGAACCGCTTCGCCCGCCCCGGCCTCCGCCGCGCCCGCGCCGGAGGCCGCGGCGTTCCTTGCCGCACGGCGCCGCCGCCTGTAGCGTGCGTTCACCCCGCCGATCCGCACGGCGTCTCCGCGTCATGACCGCGACGTCCTCCCACGAAGCCCCGCCCGACTCCGACGCGCGCGCCGCGCGCCGGTTCGCGGTGCTGGGCCTGGGTCGCATCGGGCTCGGCTACGCGATGTCGATCGCGATGCAGTCCGGGCTCTCGCTCGCCGGCTTCGCCGAGCCCCGCGCACCGCTGCGCCGCTTCGCGCAGGGCGCGGGCTTCCGCGTGCCCGCCGCGGCGACGCTGCCCAGGCTCCTTGAGATGGTCGAGGCCGACGCCATCGTCGTCGCCGCGCCCGCGGAGGAACGCGTCGCCGCAGTCGAGGCGGCGCTCGCGAGCGGCCGCGCCGTGCTGATCGACGGGCTGCCGTCGCCGCACGCCGAGGGCGCCGCGCGGCTCGCGCCCGCGCTCGTGCGGCGCGACGCCACGGTCGGCTGCGCGTTCGGGCTGCTCTTCCACCCGCTCTTCGCACGCGCGCGACGGCTGATCGCGGCGGGCGCGCTCGGCCCGCTGCGCGAGCTGCGCGCCTCGGTCAACGTCTCGCGCGTCTTCGCGCCCGATGCGCCACCCCAGCGCGGCGACGCGATCGACTTCTGCCTCGCCGAGCTGCTCGTGCTGCTCGATGCGATGTTCGGGCCCGCCCTCGCGGTCGGTGCGACCGCGAACCACCTGTTCGGCGAGCGCATCGACGAGGTGCACGCGCGGCTCGGGCTCGCGGGCGGAGCCGAGGTCATCGTGGACGCGTCGTGGAGCGTGCCCGGCTATCCGCACGCCTCGATCGTGATCGAGGTGCGCGCCGACCGCGGCGCGCTGCTCGTCTCGGACGACGCGCTCGAGGCGAACCTGGAGGCGCCGTTCGAATCGCTGCCGGCGGGGCAGAGCCGGCGCGTGCTCGCCGAGGAGCCGGATCCGGTCGCGTTCGAAACGGGCGCGCCCGCGCGCGCGCTCGAAGCGTTCGTCCCCGCACTCCGGGGCGCGCCCGTGCCCGATGCGCTGAGCGCGGCGCGCGCCTTGCGCGTCGTTGCGCTCGTCGACGCGGTGCGCCGCTCGGTCGCGACCGGCGGCGCCGTGCGCGAGCTCGCACGATGAGCCGCGTCGCGCGCGAGGCGCCCCGGCTGCTGCTCGGCGCGACCTCACTCGAGCTGCCCGCTCGCACGACGCGCGATCGCGCGCTCGAGGTGGCCGGGCGGTTCCGCGAACCGGAGTCGCTCGCGGTCACGATGATCAAGGCGCTCGATGCGGGTGCCGAGGGCGTCTACGCCGTGCCGTCGTCGCGCATGCGCGCCGCGCTGCGCGAGCTGCGCCGCCCGGTGCCGGTGCTCGTGCGGCTGCCGCTCACACCCGCGGCGGACGACCTGCACTACGAGCACGCGCTGCTCGCCGGCCCGCCGGGCGGCGAGAACGGCGGCGCGACGCTGAACGCCGGGTTGAGCCGCCTCGGCTCGCTCTCCGGCGATCTCGCCGCGCGCATCATCGCGCGCTGCGACGGCGAGGCGCCCGCGCTGGGCGCGCGGGCGTGGGCGGGCGTCGCGTTCGCCGCGCCGCTCACCGATCTCGCGCTCGCCGCGGGGCACGCACGCGCGTTCGAGAGGCTCGTGCGCCACGGCCGCTCGCGCTACGGGCTCGCGGGCTTCGAGACACACAACCTCGTCACGCTGCTCGCGCGGCTGCGCGAGTGGGGGATCGCACCGGACTTCGTGATCGCCGCGTTCAACCCGCGCGGCGTCGGCATGCCGCCCGATTACGACGCGGTGCTCGAGGCCGTGCGCGCGGCCGCCGTCCCGGTGATCGCGACCGAGCTGCGCGCGGGCGGCATCGTGTCGCTCGCGGAGGGCGCGGCGTTCGCGCGCGAGCACGGCGCGCACGGCATCGTGCCCGAGCTCGTGGACCTCGAGGACGTCGCGAGCGAGCTCGCGGCGCTCACGTCCGCCGCGGGACGCTGAGCAGCGCCGGACGGGCTGGCGAGACGGCGCCGCGACCGGCCGGCTCGGGAGCCCGTCAGTACGACTGCGTCCAGTCGTGGACGGCCTTGACGACCGTCAGGCTCTCGCGGCGGCAGGCCTCGGCGAAGACGCCGCTGCTCGGCCACGAGTGCCGGCCGCACTCGCACGCCAGGTGGCCGTCGGGCCGCTCGACCACCTTGCACAGCCTGTCCTTGCAGAACGGGCACATCGGCGAACCTCCTTCGACGCGAGCCCCGACCATAGCGACCACCACGACGCGCGGCAACCGGACGCGCGCCGCACGCCGCGTTGCACGCCGCGTGCGCCTGTCGCATGCTCGTTGCGCGCGCAGGGCGCATCCGGTCCGCGGAAAGGGATCCTCCCACCTGCTGCTGGCTCGAATCCGATGACTACGAACCCTTGAGCCCAAACGTGCGGACGCGGGCGTTGCGGAGGGTCGTAGCATGTCCGATTCGGTGCGGGAGCCATCGGCTCCCACGTTCGAGCGCGCCCGTGCGCTCGCCAGGCAGCTGACCCGCGACTGCCGCGCGCGCGACGCCTCCGCGTTGAAGCGCGTGCAGGCGCAGCTCCCGAGGCTCGCCGCGCTCGATCCTCCGGCCGCGGCGGCGAGCGTCCGGCTCGCCGACGTCCAGCACGCGCTCGCGCGCGAGGCGGGACTCGAGAGCTGGGCGGCGCTCAAGCACCTGCTGCAGTCGCGCGAGCCGCTGGCCCGGCAGATCGAGCGGTTCCTCTTCGCGCTCGTCGCCGGGCGGCCCGAAGCGATGCGCTCGCTGCTCGAGCGCTTCCCCGGGATCGCCGGCGCGAACCTGCACTTCGCGTGCGCGGCCTGCGATCCGGACGCTGCGGAGCGCTGGCTCGTGCGAGATCCCGCCGGGGCGACGGCCCCGCTGAACGGGCATGGCTGGCGTCCGCTCGACTGCCTCGCGGCTTCGCCGCTCTTCTCGCTCGACGACGCGCATCGCGCGGCGAGCGTCGCGATCGGCGAGCGGCTGCTCGCGCTCGGGGCGGACCCGAACACGTCGTCGCGCGGCGACGGCGAGGGCGAGGGACCGCTGAGCGCGCTCTTCCGCGCGAGCCAGGTCGGCAACACGGGGCTCGTCCGGCTGCTGCTCGAGCGCGGCGCGAATCCCAACGACGGCGAGTCCGTCTACCACGCCGCCGAGCACGGCCATCGCGCCGTGCTCGAGCTGCTGCTCGCGCACGGCGCCGAGATCTCGGCGTGCCAGCAGCCGTGGAACAACACCGTGCTCTACTTCCTGACGGGCCATCAGGACGAGCACGCGCTCGCGGGGCCGTCGCTCGTCGGCATGCGCTGGCTGCTCGAGCACGGCGCCGATCCCAACGTCGGCAGCTACGAGCACCGCGAGACGCCGCTCCACCGCGTCGCGGACACCGGGCGTTCGGCCGCCGTCGCCGAGCTGTTGCTCGAGTTCGGCGCCGATCCGCACGCGGCCCGCGCCGACGGGCGCACGCCCTACGAGCTGGCGATGCGTTCGGGCAACGCGCCCGTGGCGGCGCTGCTGCGCGCGCGGGGCGGAGCCGTCGGGGCGCTGCGCCCGGACGACGCATTCCTCGCGGCGTGCGCGCGCGGCGACGAGCCGGGGGCGCGCGCGATTCGGGCGGCGCATCCCGAGCTGTCTGCGGGCATGATCGACGGCGGGCGCAGTGCGCTCATGCGCGCGGCGCGCGCCGGCAACGTGCCGGCGGTCCGCACGCTCGCGGCGCTGGGCTTCGACCTCGCCGAGGAGGGCCCGTGGGGCGGCACGCCGCTCCACTGGAGCGCCTGGCACGGCAAGGTCGCGATGGTGCGCGAGCTGCTCGCGG
>DATJXF010000119.1:0-15291 GCA_035500415.1 Candidatus Acidiferrales bacterium
GTAGAGCCCGGGCGGAACGCGCGTGCCCGGCGCGAACGTGACGACGTGGTCGCCCGCGCCCAGCTCGCCCACCTCGCGCGAGGCGAGCCGCCGCCCGGCGACGTCGACCAGCTCGAGCGTGGCGGGCGCACTGCCCGGCAGTGAGAACGCGACCGACAGCGGTGTCGTCGTCGCCGGGTTGGGGCGAAGGCCGGCGAGTGAGAGGCGTGGGCCGGCGGGATCGCGAGGCGACGGCCCCACGGCGGTGGTGGCGCCCGGCGGGCCCACGCGAGTGAGGTAATTGAACGTGGTGTTGTCCGGATAGGTGCCCGTACTGGTCAGATACTCGAGGTAGAGCGTGCCGTCGCCCGGACCGTAGCCCGCCTGAAGCGTCGCTGAACCGTTCACCGCGAGCTCCCCCGTGCCGCCATCGAGCGGATCGACCGAGCCGTCGGCGAGGAGCCAGCGAACGCGCAGGTTCGAACCCGACGAGTCGTCGTAGGCAACCGCAAGCCCGCCGTCGTGGCTCGGGCAGGCGAGCTGTGCGACACCGACGCCGGGACCGATCGGTTGAGCCGGCGTCGTGGCGGTGCCGGCCGCGAACGTGCCGTCCTCGCGCACGTGGACCGCATCGAACGTCCCGGCATCCACCCACGTCACCCATGCGCCGCCCGCATCGTCCGAGAACGTTCTGTACGTCTGCCTCACGGACGCATTCCAACGGCTCACGGGAATCGACGCCACCGTAAGCGGCGAGTCCGCCCAGCCCGGATCGCTCACGTTGTCGAGCGCGAAGCGCACGAGTTGCAGGTCGACCACGCTGCCCACGGTCGTGCCCCAGGATCCGATCATGAAGCCCGTGCCCGAGGGAAAGAGCTGGAACGGGACGTCGAGCCGCGGAGGTCCCGAATAGTCGAGCTGCACGAGCGACCAGCCGCTCGCGACCGCGCCCGCTGAGGTGTAGCGAATCACGTACGGCGCGTCACCCAGCATGCCGACCACGACGCCTCCCGTGCTGTCCGTCGCGAGCGCAGCCGCAACGGGAGGCAGCGGCAACGGCACGCCGCCGATCCGCCTTCCCGCCGCAGGCCAACCCACGGCCGCGCTCGAGTCCGTCGCGGTGTGCAGGAGGAAGTAGCCGCTCGGCTTCGTGGTCGACTCACCGGTCCACGCCAGATAACGCCCGCCCGAGCCGTCGTCGCATCGGCTTGGTGCGTAGTTCTCGTAGTTGGGCGTCGATGGCAACCAGCGCTGCGTGAGCTGACTCGCCGCGTCGCTCTTCCACAGCACCAGGCCGCCGTTGGTGCTCGTGCTGTCCGTCGGCAGCAGCATCGACCAGCCACCAAGTCCGTCGGGCATGAAGCTGGGGTCGCCGTCCCACGAGAGCAGGCCGAAGTCCCAGTGATCGAGCACCCCCAGATCGCTCGAGACCGAGTAGATCTCCGTGGAAGTGGCTCTGCCGAAGCCCAACGTCACGAGCATCCGTCCGCCCAGGTCGGGCTGGATCGTTGCCGGAGTGAGCGTGTTGGTGACCTCGCTCGCGACGAGCACGCTCGTCCCGATCGGCCAGTCGGTCGCGAGTGCCGTCGTGGTCGAACCGATGCCGAGGAACGCAAGGAGCGCGAAGCGGAGCAGGCGACGCATGGGGCCTCCGGCGTACGCACGGGCGCGGCGAGGGAAGCGCGTCGGTCCCCGGGGGGAGCTCGGGCGGCGCGGCCAAAGCGTGAACCTGGCGCCAGCGCTCGGTCAAGAGCGAGCTTCGTCCCGCCCCGCTCACCGCGTCATCACGATGCGGCGGGACTGAACGAGCCCGGGCGCCTTCACGCGCACGAAGTAAAGGCCCGGCGGCACCGCCCGCCCGGCCCCGCCGATGCCGTCCCAGTGCAGCGTCTGCGCGCCCGCCGGGAGCGTCGCATCAAGCAGCGTCCGCACGCGTCGGCCCTGCACGTCGCAAACGTCGACGCGCGCATGGCCGGGCGAGGCGAGCGTGAGCGCAAACGTGATCGCGCCGTGCGCCGGATTGGGCCACGGCGATGAGAGCCGAGCGCCGCCGGCGGGGGACGCGCCGACGCCGGCCACCGGCGAGCCGAGGCCGGTGCCGCCCGAGCCCGCCAGGGCCGGCCGCGTGCCGCCGCGCAGCACGCAGATCGCGCCCGCGGGGTCGAGTCCGATCAGGTCCGCCACGCCGTCGCCGTCCGCGTCGCACAATGCGAGCGCGCCGGCCGCGCCGTTGCCCGCGGCCAGGTGCGCGACAATCGCGAAGCGGCGCGCGAGCGGCGAGAACGGATCGCCGCGCACGAGCGCGACCCCGCCGCCTTCGAGCGCGAGCGCGACGTCCGTCGCGCCGTCGTGGTCGAGATCGCCGAGCGCGAGCGCCACCGGCGAATCGCCCGTTGCGAGCGCCGCGGGATCGCCGAAGCCGCCCGCACCGTCGCCCGCGGCGACGATCAACGCGCGCGCGGCGCTATCGGCGGCTGCGACGTCGAGATGGCCGTCGCCGTCCAGGTCGGCGAGCGTCAGCGTGCGCACGTCGCCCGCGCCGAACGCGCGATTGCTCGCGAGCCGGAACGTGCCACGCGCGTGGCCGCCGCTCGTGCTGCCGAGCAGCACCGCCAGGCCGTTCGCGTGCGCGACGACGAGGTCCAGCGCGCCGTCGCCGTTCGCATCGCCGGTCGCGATCGCGGTGGGCATGGCCGGCAGGCCGAGGAACGCGGGGGGCGCGAACGCGAACGCACCGGTCGAATCGCGCCCGAGGCCGCGGCGCACGGTGATGCGGCCGGCACTGCCCGTGCCACCCGCGATCACGAGGTCGGGCACGCCATCCTGGTCGAAGTCGCCGATCGCGAGGTCGACGCAGCCGCTCTCGAGCGGGATCGTCTGCGCCGCACCGAACGTGCCGTCGCCGTTGCCCGCGCGGATCGTCAGCTCGCTCGCGGCCAGCGTCACGAGGTCGTACGCGCCGTCGCCGTCCAGGTCGGCGAGGCGCACGCGCCGTGCGCCCGGAGCATCGAAACGCGCCGTCTCGTGGAACACGTCCCCGCCGTCGCCATGGAGGATCTGCGCGCTCGCACCGTCGATCACGGCGAGCTCGGGCAGGCCGTCGCCGTCCAGGTCGGCAGACGCGAACGCGAGCGCGCCGGGCAGCGCGACGCTCGTCCGTAGCGAGTCGAACGGCGCGACGATCGCGAAGCCGCGCGTCTCGTCGAAGCGCGTGGCGCACGTCGCATCCGAAAAGCGCAGCCGCGCCGCGCGCGTTGCCGGACCGCTCGGCGCCCACGCGAACACGTCCCCCGTCACGGCTTCCGAGAGCGTGACCCAGTGCGCGCCGTCGTCGCGCGAGAGCTCGACGCGCACCGCGCCCACCGCGGGCGAGCCCGCCCAGCTCCACGTCCGCGCGAACCCGATGGTCGCGACGCTCGTGTCGGCGGGCGCGCGCATCGCGAGCGAGGCCGGCGTGCGCGGAGCGCACGGCGAGGGCAGGCAGCGGACGCGTCCGTCGTTGCCCGCGACCACGACGTCGGGCCGTCCGTCGCCGTTGAAGTCACCGACGAGAAGCGCCGGGCCGCAGAGGCCCTGGGCGAATCGCACCGGCGCACCGAAGCCGGCCGCGCCGCCCGGGAAGACGGCGAGCGTCGCCTCGCCGGCGAGTGCGACCGCGACGTCGAGCGTGCCGTCACCGTCGAGGTCGGCGGCGACCGGTCGACGCGGCCCACCGCCCGCGTGACTCGCGATCGGCCACGCGATCGCGCCCGCCGCATCGCCCGCACCCGCGGCCGTGAGGTCGAGCCGCCAGAGATCGCCCGTCGCCGGCGCGCAGGCGAGCACGCCGGGGGTGCCGCCACGCGCGAAGTCGCCGAGCGCGAGATCGCCGGGCGGCGAGGCCAGCGCGCGCGCGGGACCGGGGCGGAACGTGCCGTCGCCGCGCGCGGCGGCGCCGTTTCCCCACCACACCTGAACGGCGCTCGAGGTCGCGACGACCAGGTCGAGGATGCCGTCGCCGTCGACGTCGCGGCACTCGATCGCATCCGGCGCGCCCGCCAGCGTCGCGCTCCACCCGGGCGAGGGAGCCGCGCCGGGCTGCACGACGATGCGCGTGCCGGCGGGATCGGAGGCGAGCAGCGCCCAGTCGGGAGCGCCGTCCGCGTCGAGGTCGCCGCACGCGAAGTCGGTCGCGGGAAGCGCGACGACGAGCGACTCCGGGCCGAAGCCGCCCGCGCCGTCGCCGCGCCGCAGCGCGAGCCCGGCGGGCGCGAGTCGGGCGAGGTCCGCGCGCCCGTCGCCGTCCGCGTCGACGAGGCGCAACCGCCGCGTGCCGGGCGCCGCGAACGAGCCGAACGGGGTGAAGCGGCCCGTGCCGTCGCCGCGCAACACCACGACGTTCGCCGAGTCCGCCGCGACGAGGTCGAGCGCGCCGTCGCCGTCGAGGTCCGCGCTCGCGAGCGCGAGGGGCGAGAGCCCCGCGTCCGAGGCGATCGGCGCTCCGAGCATGCCGCAGAGCGTGAAGTCGGCGCGGCTCGCGTCCTGCCGGCCCGGCACGAGCGCATCCCGGACCCGCACGCGCAGGTGCGGGTCGGGCACGCCAACCGCGGGAACGACGGCGTGGTCGGCGACCGTGCCGCGTGCAAGCGGCGTCCACGTCGCGCCGCCGTCGCGTGAGAGATCCGCGTCGACCGCGAGAACGCCGCCCGCGCGGCTCCAGCTCACCGTCTGCGGCACGCCCGGCCACCACGACTCGCCGCCGACGGGCGAGATCAGCGTGACCGCGGCGGCCGGCGAGGGCGGGCACGCGGTGAGAAGGCGCGTGACGCTCGAGGCGCCCGCGTTCGCCGTGGCGAGATCCGGTGCGCCGTCCCCGTTCCAGTCACCCGCGGCGAGCCCCGTCGCGCCCGGGCCCGCAGCGAACGTGCCGGAGGCGGCGAAGCCGGTGCCCGTGCCGCGCAGCACCGCGACGACCCCCGTGCCCGCACACGCCGCCGCCACGTCCGGCAGGCCGTCGCCGTCGAAGTCGCCCGCGACGAGGTCGCGCGGCGCCGACGGCGTGCCCACCGTTCCCGCGGAGACGAACGCGCCGCCGCCCGTGCCGCGCAGCAGCGCGAGAGCGCTGCCCGCGCCGTTGCTCACCACGAGATCCGGCACGCCGTCGCCGTTCCAGTCGATCACCGCGAGGTCCCACGGCGAGCCCGCGACCGGGACCGTCGCGGACGTCGTGAACGTGCCGTCACCGACGCCGTTCGCACCGCGGCCCGCAAGGATCGTGACGCTCGCCGAGCCGTTGTTCGCGACCGCGAGGTCGAGGATGCCGTCACCGTTCAGATCCGCGGCGACCAGCCGCGCGGGAGCACTGCCCACCGCGTAGCTCACCGGCGCGCCGAACGTGCCGTCGCCGATGCCGTTCGCGCCCTGGCCGCGGGCGACGAGCACGGTGTTGTTCGCGTTGCTCGCGACCGCGAGGTCGACGATGTCGTCGCCGTCGAAGTCCGCGCACGCGATGCCGTGCAGCGCGGAGCCCATCGGCACGATGCGGCCGCCCGTGAACGTGCCCTTGCCGGTGCCGAGCCAGATCGCCACCCCGTTGCTCACCGCGACGGCGATGTCGGCGATGCCATCGCCGTTGAAGTCGCTCACCGCGAGCGCGGTCGCGGCCGTGCCCGAGGCGTACGAGACCGGCGCAGCGAACGCGCCGCCGCCCAGGCCGCGCAGAATCTGAAGTGCGGGGCCGGTGAGGTTCGCGACGGCGAGATCCGCGATGCCGTCGCCGTTGAAGTCGGCGCTCACCACGCACTGCGGGTTCGCGCCCGCGGCGTAGGTCGCGCCCGCGCCGAAGCCGGGGCAGCCTGCTCCCATCGCCGCAGCGACGTCGAGCACGAGCCAGCACGCGACGAGCGCCAGCGCGCAGGCCGCGGGCGGCAGCGCTCCGCCGAGGCCGGGCGGACGCGTGCGTGCGGCGGGCGCGCGCGAAAGGCGCGCGCCCGAGGCGACCAGCATGACGCTCCCTTCGCTGTCGTGGCGGGATGCGGAAACGCAAGAAGGGGCGGCAAAGGGGGCGGTGCGATATCAATGCTCGCGCGCACGGCGCAACGCGGGCAAGTGCGAACTGCGGCGGTGCGCGTAATCGAGACGCCCGCGCGCAATCGCCCAACCGCAGGGTCAGCTCACCCGATACCCACGCGAAGCGCGCGGGCCGGAGCCGACGCGTCCGCTCCGGGGCTCAGCGGCGGTTCTTCCAGTGCGGGCCGAACGCCATCACGCCGCGCGGATCGAGCGCCGCGGCGAGCTGCGCGCGCAACGCACGCACGCGCGTCGAGGGGGCGGGCAACTCGAGCGCGAGCCCGCGCACGTCGATGGGCTCGAAGCCCCGCGACATCAGCGCCTCGAGCAGCGCCGCCTCGCCGCCCGGGCGCGGCGTGATCTCGAGCCGGCCCGCGGGGGCGTGGAAGACCAGCGCGGTTGCGGCTGGCAGGGCCGCGATCGCCGTGGGCGAGTTGTGTGCGCTCGCCAGCGTGAGGCGCGTGGCCGGCGCCTCCGCGGCGTCCGCGAGCGCCTGTACGATCGGCTCCGCGTCGCGGTCGCGATGGAGTGAGGCCGGGCGCCCCAGTCGCGCGATCGTCCACTCGACGCACGCGTCGACCCACGCCGGATCGCCCTCCCAGCCGGTCACGACCGTGAACGACGCTCCGGTCGCGAACGGCGCGGCCGCAGCGCCGGTTCCCGCGAGCACGGTGAGAGCCGTCGGCTCGCGGCGCGCGAACCCGCGCCAGCGTGCCGCATCGGCGAGCGCCATGGCGTCCAGTCCGTGGACGAGGCAGGCGCGTGCCGGCGGCGCGGGCAGGAGCTTCAAGCTCGCTTCGAGCAGCACGCCGAGCCCGCCGCGCGATCCCACGAGCAGCCGGTGCACCGCGTGGCCCGCGACGTTCTTCACGACGCGCCCGCCCGTCCGCGCGAGCACGCCGTCCCCGGTCACGAAGCGCGCGCCGAGCACGCGATCGCGCGGGGAGCCGAAGCGAAGCCGGCGCGGTCCGCTCGCGTTGGCCGCGAGCACGCCGCCGAGCGTCGCCCGCGCCGGCGCAGCGCCCTCGAGCGGCAGCTCCTGGCCGTGCGCGGCGAGCGCTGCGCGCAGGGCATCGAGCGTGACGCCGCACTCGGCCGTGACCGTGAAGTCGTCGGGCTCGAAGATCGTGACCCGATCGAGCGCGGAGAGATCGAGCGCGAGATCGTAGCGCCCGGGCGCGCGCTCGTGCGCGAGCGTGACGCCACCGCCCCAGGGCACGAGCCCCAGCCCGTGCTCGGAGCACGCGCGCACGATCGCCGCGGCCTCGTCCGCACCCGCCGGGCGCCGCGCGGCCGCGGGCGCGACGCCGCCCAGGGCGTACCGCGCCGGATCGGCGGCGTTCGCCGCGGGCAGTTGCGCGAGCGTGGCGCTCAGATCCACGGCCCCTCGGCGTCCGCGCGCGGACGCTGGCCACCGAGCTGCGCCGGCCGGCGCGCGTGCGCCTCGCCGCAGCCCGCGCCGCCGGGCAGGATCTTGCCCGGGTTGAGCCGCCGCCCGGGGTCGAACGCCGCGCGCGCCCGCTCCATCACCGCGAGATCGTCCGCGGCGAAGAGCTCGGTCATCATCGGGCGCTTCTCCATGCCAACGCCGTGCTCGCCCGAGATCGTGCCGCCGAAGCGGATGCACATGCGCAGGATCTCGTGCGAGATCTCGAGCGCGTCCTGCTGCTGACGCTTCGACGCGGCGTCGAACAGGACGTGAGGGTGGAGGTTGCCGTCGCCCGCGTGGAAGACGTTGCCGGCCTCGAGTCCGCGCGATGCCGCGAGCTCGTAGACGCGCGCCAGCGCCTCGGCGAGGCGCGTGCGCGGCACCACGCCGTCCATGATGTAGAAGCCGCTCGCGGTCCGGCCGTAGGCGCCGAACGACGATTTGCGTCCGCGCCAGAGCTGCGCGCGCTCCGCCTCGTCGCGCGCGACCCGTGTCGAGCGCGCGCGGTGCGCGAGCGCCAGCGCCGTCACGCGCTCGGCCTGCGCGGGCAGCGCGACCGCCGGGCCGTCGACCTCGATGAGCAGCACCGCGGCCGCGTCGGTCGGGAGCCCCAGGTGCAGCCACGCCTCGACGAGGGTCACGGTGTGCCGGTCCATGATCTCCATCGCGGCGGGGACGATGCCCTCGGCGATCGCGCGCGAGACGGTGTTGCACGCGTCGGCGATCGAGTCGAAGTCGAAGAGCAGCGTGCGCACGGCCTCGGGCCGGGGCAGCAGCCGGACGCAGACGGACGTCACGATCGCGAGCGTGCCCTCGCTCCCGACGACGATCCCGAGCAGGTCGTCGCCGGGCGCGTCGCACGCCTCGCCTCCGAGCGTCACGGCCGCGCCGTCTTCGAGCACGACGGTCGCGCCGAGCACATGGTTGAGCGTCACGCCGTACTTGAGGCAGTGTGGTCCGCCCGCGTTGGTCGAGACGTTGCCGCCGATCGTGCTCACCTGCTGCGACGCCGGATCGGGCGCGAAGTAGAGCCCGGTCGGCGCGAGGCGCTGGGAGAGCCACAGGTTCACGAGCCCGGGCTGGACCCACGCGAACATCCGCTCCTCGTCGACGCGCAGGATGCGGTCCATGCGGTTGAGCGAGAGCGAGACGCCGCCCTGCTCGCAGGTGCAGCCGCCGGCGAGCCCGGTGCCGGCGCCGCGCGGCGTCACGGGCGCGCCGTGCGCGCGCGCCCAGCGCACGACGGCGCTCACCTCGTCGCCCGAACGCGGCAGCGCCACGACCTCCGGCGCCGCGCGCTCCTGCGTCATCGCATCGGCCTCGTACGTGAAGCGCGCGGCCTCGCTCGCGAGCACGCCGTCCTCGCCCAGCAGGGCGCGCAGCTCGGCGAGCGCATCGGCGGTGAGGGCCATGCCGCAGACTATCAAGGGGTGAGGGCGCGCCGCGAACGCGCGGTCCGTCGTTGACACGACAGGCCGGGGCGGGGACCATTTTCGAGAATCCCCACCCCGATGCACCCCTTCAGGAGGCTGGCCTTCGGTGCCGGCTGCCCCGCTTCGTCCTCGACTCCGCAGCCGGCTCCGCGCGCTCGCCGCAGCGCTCCTGGCCATCGTGGCGTTGCCCGGCGCCGCGCTCGCGAACCGGCTGGACTGGCCACCCGTCTCGACGAACGTTCCCGTGTGCACGTCGCCGGGGCTCCAGAACTACCGCACCGCGATCTCCGACGGCGCGGGCGGCATGTACGTCGCGTGGACCGACACGCGCTTCGTCGTCGCCGACGTCTACGTCCAGCGCATCGGCGCCGACGGCACCGCGCTGTGGCTGACGAACGGCCGGCTCACGGGCGGCGCCCCCGGCGTGCAGGACCAGCCGACGCTCGTCTCGGACGACGCGGGCGGCGTGATCGTCGTGTGGCGCGACCGACGCTACAACGTGCTGGGCGACATCTTCGCGCAGCGCGTCGATCCGAACGGCAACATGATGTGGCTGCTGAACGGCCTTCCCGTCTGCCTCGCCACCGACGAGCAGTCGAACCCGGTGGTCGTGAGCGACGGCACGGGCCACGACGGGAATCCTTCGGGTGCGATCGTCGCGTGGGAGGACCATCGCTCGGGCGTCAGCATCTACGCCCAGCACATCGATGCGAACGGCCAGCCCCTCTGGGCGGTGGACGGCATCCCGATGACGACGAGCCTCGCGCCGCAGTTCGAGCCCGCGATCACCGCGGACAGCCTGGGCGGCGCGTACGTCGCGTGGTCGCAGCAGGACGTCGACTACGACGTCGTCGCGCAGCACGTCGACGGAAGCGGCGACCTGCTCTGGGACTCGCTCGGCGTGCGCGTCTGCGGCGCGACGGGCAATCAATTCCACGCCCACGCACTCGCGGGCGGCGCGGGCGGGACGTGGTTCGCGTGGGAGGACGGCCGCGTCACGTCGCTCGGCAGCTACGTCCAGCGCATGAACGTGAACGGCCTGCCGACGCTGACGCCCGATGGCATCGCGCTGAGCTCGGGACTCGCCGACGAGACGGATCCGTCACTCGCGAGCGACGGTGCGGGCGGCGTGATCGCCGCCTGGACGGACATGCGCACCGACGGCGACATCTACGCGCAGCGCGTCGACACGACGGGGACGCTGCTGTGGGGCTACGGCGGCGATCCCGTCTGCACCGCGGCCGGCCTGCAGCAGTTCGCGTCGGTCGCGAGCGACGGCAACGGCGGCGCCCTGGTCGCATGGGAGGACTACCGTGCGGGCGGCGGCGACATCTACTCGCAGCGCCTCGGGCCCGACGGCTCGGCGCTGTGGACGCCGAACGGCGACGTGACCTCGAACGCCCCGGGCAGTCAGTACCAGGCGACCGTGGTCTCGAACCCCGATTCGATGGGCATCGTGGTCTGGGTCGATCAGCGCTCGAACGGCAACGATCTCTACGCCCAGCAGATTCCGCCGCCCGAGACGGCCCCGCTCGTGACGCGCCTCGTGGGCGCGCTCTCGTCGGCGCCGAACCCGGCGCCGGGCGCGACCGAGATTTCGTTCGCGCTGCCGGGCGCGGGCCGCACGGAGCTCGCGATCTTCGACGCTTCGGGCCGGCGCATCCGCACGGTGACGAGCGCGACGCTGCCGGCGGGCGGGCACACCGTGCCGTGGGATGCGCACGACGACGCGGGCCGGCCGTGCGCCGAGGGCGTCTACTTCGCACGCCTCGCGATCAATGGTCGCACGCTCGCGACCCACCGCCTGACGCTGCGACGATAGCCGCGGGTCGGGGCGCGCACCTGCCACTCCGGCGCGAATGCCGCTGTCGCGCGCAACACGGGGCCGGGCGGCCGCGTATCGACGAGGGTTCCGCCGCGAGCCGCGAATCCGAGCGAACGCGGCGGTCCTCCCCCGAGCACGCTCCATCCGGCGGCGCCCGCGCCGCCCGCAGAGGAGGACGAGCATGCCGAGTCAACGTCACGTGCTCCTGCCCGGAAGTCAGCGACGCATCGCCCACGGCGCCCGCGCGACCGGTCGCGCCGACGCTCACGAGTGGGTCGAGCTCACGATCAAGGTCCGGCGCCGGAGCCCGGCGCCCGAGCTGATCGCGCGGCCCGATGCGCCGCTCACCCGCCGCGCGCTCGCCGCCCGGCACGGCGCGACGGACACCGACCTCGCGCGCGTGACGCGCGCGCTGAAGCATCACGGGCTCGATACGCTCGGCTCGCATCCCGCGGCCCGGTCATTGCGCGTGGCGGGCACGGCCGAAGCGATCGAGAAGTGCTTCGACGTGCGGCTCATGCGCTTCGGCGGCGCGCGCGGCGTCTACCGCGGGCGCGTCGGCGCGGTGCGGGTTCCGGCCGAGCTCGCCGGCATCGTCACCGGCGTCTTCGGCCTCGATGACCGGCCGATGGTGCGTACGGTACGGCCCTCGCGCCGGCGCCGCGCGATCGCGGTCCCGCAGGCGTCGGCGCGCGCGTGGTTCCTCGCAAGCGAGCTCGCCGCGATCTACGACTTCCCGGACGGCGACGGCGCGGGCGAGACGGTCGCGATCCTCGAGTTCGGGGGCGGCTACTTCCCGGCCGACCTCGCGAGCTACTGCCAGCAGGCGAAGGTGCCGCCGCCCGTGGTCGAGGCGATCGGCGTCCACGGCGCGCCCACCAACGCGAAGGACGGCGCCGAGGACGAGGTCATGCTCGACGTCGAGGTCGTGGCCGGCGTCTGCCCGCGCGCGAAACTGGCGGTCTACTTCAGCCGCTTCACCGAGCAGGGCTGGATCGACGCGATCGACGCCGCGGTGCACGACGACGCCCGCAAGCCTTCGGTCGTGTCCGTGAGCTGGGGCTGGGCCGAGGACGACGACTGGTCCGCCGGCGCGATCGACGCGATCCACGAAACGCTGCACGACGCCGCGCTGCTCGGCGTCACGGTGTGCGTCGCCTCGGGCGACGACGGCTCCGCCGACGGCATCGAGGACGGTCACGCGCACGTCGACTTCCCGGCATCGAGCCCGTACGCGCTCGCGGTCGGCGGCACGACGCTGCACGTGCGCGCCGGCATCCCTCGCGAGCAGGCGTGGAAGGAAGGCGACGGGCTGCGCTCGGACGGCGGCGGTGCGAGCGGCGGTGGCGTGAGCGTCCACTTCGCGCGACCCGCGTGGCAGAAGGTGAAGCTCGCCTCCGTCAATCCAGGCGCGATCGACGGCCGCGTGCTGCCCGACGTCGCCGCCGACGCGAGCGCGACGACCGGCTACTTCGTCGTGGTCGACGGCCAGGGCGGGGTGATCGGCGGCACGAGCGCGGCGGCGCCGCTCTGGGCGGCGCTCGTCGCGCGCGTCAACGCGAAGCTGCCGGCGGGAAAACGCACGGGCTGGCTGACGCCGCTCCTCTACGGCGCGGGAGCGGGCGGACGGGCGCTCGGCGCGGGCGTGTGCCGCGACATCACGAGCGGCGACAACATCTCGGCCACGATCGGCGGCTATCGCGCACGCGCCGGCTTCGACGCCGTGACCGGCTGGGGCGTGCCGAAGGGCAGGGCGTTACTGGCCGCGATGCAGAAGCTCTGAGCCCCGCGCCGGAGGCGGTGCGCGCGTCGCGACGTCAGGTCGCGGCGCGCCGCGCTGCTGCCGCCCACTCGCGCACGATCCGGCCGGCCGGCTCGATGGCGCGGATCGTCGCGACGCTGCGGCCCGCCTGCCAGTAGTCGCGGACGGGGCCGGCCGCCAGCGAGTCGCGCCGCAACCACCACGCCGAGCGCAGCGCGAATACGCTGCGCATGAGGTGCTTCGTGCGCGGGTTCCGGAGCATCCCGCGTTCGAACGCGTTGACCGTCAGGCCGTCGCGCTCGATGCGCGGCGTGCGCAGCACCGCGATCGGGACGCCGGTCAGCCGCTCGGTGAGCACCACGTCGTCCTCGCCGGCCGCGACGATGGCGCGCTTGTAGTCCTCGCTCGCCCGGCACTCGGTCGTCGCGATGAAGCGCGTGCCGCACTGGACGCCCGCGTAGCCGAGGCGGAGCGCCGCGACGAACCCGGCGGCATCGCCCACGCCGCCCGCGCACACGACCGGCAGGCCGAACGGCCGAAGCTCCTCGAGCAGCGCCTCGACCGATCGGGCGCCGGCATGGCCGCCGGCCCGGGCGTTCACGGCGATCAGCCCGTCGACGCCGCCGTCGCGCGCCTTGGCCGCCCAGCGCGCCTCGGTCACGTCGTGGTAGACCACGCCCCCGACGGCGTGCGCGCGCTCGGCGACCCAGCGCGGATTGCCGAGCGAGGTGACGAAGAAACGCACGCCCTCCTCGATCGCGACGTCGACCCAGCGCTGCATGCGCTCGAGGTAGCGCCGGGACGAGCGCTCGATCAGCGCGTTCATGCCGATGGGCCTGCTCGTCCGCGCGCGGATCAGCCGCAGTCCCTCGCGAAAGTCGTGTCCGTGAACGAACGTCATCGAGATCGGCTGCACGATGCCGATCCCACCCGCCTCCGAGACCGCCGCGACGAGCTCGGGGTTGCTGCAGGGGTACATCGCGCCGCAGACGAGCGGCACCTCGATCCCGGCGTGGCGCGTGAGCGCGGTCCCGAGCGGGTCCGTTGCGCTCATGCGGCGGAACGCGCCGGCCCGACGCGCCAGCGAACCGTGACCGTCGCGACCTCGTCGCCGGTGGCGTCGCGAATCGCCGCGTGCACCTCGAGTTCGGTGTCGGCCGCGATCGCGGGCAGCACGACGCGCGACTCGGCGGTGAGCGCGCCGCGCGCCTTCTTGCGGTACTCCACCGCGAGGGCGGTCACGATCGCGCGCAGGCTCGCGGGCAGCGCGGTCACCATCGCGAGCCCGCTCGTCATCTCCCCGAGGTTCGCGAGCGCCACCGCGTGCACCGAACGCAGATGGTTGCGCACACCCGGCCGATCGCGCAGCTCGACGCGTGCGTAGCCCGGCTCGAGCACCCGCACGCGCGCCCCGAGCGCGCCCGAGTACGGCACCTGACGCGCGAACGCCCAGCCGAAGAGCGTGGCGCCGAACGGCCACGGCGAGAGCGAGCGCCACAGCGCGAGCACGCGCCGGCCGGGCGATTCTGCCGCGGAATCCATCACGTCAGAACCGGGGTGCGCCGGTGCCGGTGCGCATGCGACCGACCTGCACGAGCAGGTTCCACGCGATGCCCGTGGCGTTCGCTCGCGCCACGTCGGCCGCGCCGTCGGCCGCGCCTGCGGCCGCCGCGGCCGAGTCAGGGCTCACAGCCCCAGCGCCTCGCGATCCGCCTGGAGCGCGGCGAGCACGAACGCAATGTGCGCGTCGAGGTCCTCGCCCAGCTCGGCGCAACCGTTCACGATGTCGTCGCGGTTCACGTTGCGCGCGAAGTCGGCCCGCTTGAGCTTCTTGCGCACCGACGCCACCTCGACGCCCGCGATCGACTTGTCCGGCAGGACCAGCGAGCACGCGACGAGGAAACCGCAGAGCTCGTCACATGCGAACAGCGCGCGCGCCATCGGCGTGTCGCGAAGCACGCCGCTGTGGGTCGCGTGTCCGAGCACGGCGCGGCAGACGTCGTCGGGCCAGCCGCTCTCGCGCAGGAAATCGACGCCCTTCATCGGATGGAGGTCCGCCGTCGGGTGCCGTTCCCAGTCGAAGTCGTGGATCAGGCCTGCGAGGCCCCAGCGCGCTTCGTCCCCGCCGAGCTTGCGCGCGTAGGCGCGCATCGCGCACTCGACGCAGAGGCAGTGCTTGCGCAGCGCCGGGTTCTGCACCCACTCGTTGAGCAGCGCGAGCGCCTGACCGCGCGTGGGCAGCGTGCCGACGGTCATGCGCGCACGTCCGCGGCGCGCGTCGTCACTTGACGAAGAACTGGCGGTTCTTGGCGATGAAGTTCTGCCACTTCTCGGGAATGCCGTTGTCCGGGAAGATCGCCTGAACGGGACACGCGGCCTCGCACGCCTGGCAGTCGATGCACTCGTCGGGGTGGATGTAGAACTGATCATCGCCCTCGTAGATGCAGTTGACCGGACAGACCTCGACGCACGACTTGTCCTTCACCCCGATGCAGGGCTCGGCGATGATGAACGGCATGAAGTGACCTCCGTAGGACTCGACGGCGCCGGCGCCGAACTCGTCGGTCGCCCCGCGCCGGAGCGGAACTCGCACGCAAACGCGCGAGCGAGTGTACGGTCGCCGCGGAGCGCCGCGCAACACGAGGAGCCGCGCCAGCGCCCCGCCCGCCGGCGCCGTCCGGCCGGCGACGGCGATGCGCTCCCACCGCGTCCCGAGCCCGCTCGAGCACGCTGCGCGCGCCGTGCGGCGTCCCCGGCCGGGACCTACTGCGCGCGGAACAGCCGCAGCGTGCGGACGCCGCCCGAGGCTTCGAGG
>DATJXF010000120.1:0-3516 GCA_035500415.1 Candidatus Acidiferrales bacterium
GAGGTAGAGCGCCGCCGCGACCACGAGCGCGGGCAGCGCCGGCGCGTGCAGCGCGCGTGCGGTGCACCACGCGATGGCGAGTCCGGCGTTGAGGGCCAGCGGTCCGCGCGCGCGCCGCGCGATCGCGCTCCACGGCAGCACGGCATGGTGTCGCACCGCGTACGCGCCGAAGGAGACGGCGTAGGCGGCGAGCAGCGCGAGCGCGACGCCCGCCGGGCCGCGCGAGGGCGCGAGCAGCAGGCCCAGTCCGACCAGCACGGCGAGTGCGGCGGCGTTGACGCGCGCGCGCACGCCCTCGCCGCCCAGCGCGAGACTGGTCTGCTCGAGCAGCGCCGTTCCCGCGAAGAGCGGCACGACGAGACCCGCGATCCGCAGCACCGGCGCGCCGGGCGCGTAGCGCGGGCCGAACGCGAGCGTCAGCAACTCGCGCGGCCAGAGCGTGAAGGCGAGCAGCGCAGGCAGGCCAAGCAGCAGCACGACGGAGGTCATCGCCGCGAGCGCATCGCCGAAATCGCGTTCGCCGGGACGCGAGCGCACGAGCACGGGCATCAGCGGCCACCACAGCACCGAGAAGCCGTTGATGACGACGAGCAGGAAGCGGTACGCGGCGCCGAACAAGCCGGCGGCGAGCGGCGTCGCGAGCGAGCCGACGAGCAGCATCGGCGCCTGCGCACAGCCGATGCCGCCGATCGCTCCGAGCGAGAAGACGAACGAGCGGTTCGTGTGCGAGGCGAGCGGGTCGCCGCCCCGCAACGCGAGCCGGCGCCGTCGCGCGGTGCGGACGAGCGTGATCGCCGCGGCGACCGCGAACGAACCCGCCCAGAGCGCCGTGGCCACGCCGGCGCTCGGGTGGCGAGGCAACCAGAACAGCGTGCCCGCGAGGAGCACGCCCGCGGCCGCCGCGTTCGCGAGGGCGAGACCGCGGAAGTCCTCGTGCGCGCGCAGCGCCCAGTCCGGGAACGCGGCGTAGGCGAGGAAGAAGACCGAGGCGCCGGCGAGCGCGCCGTGGAGGTCGGCGGGCAGGCGCGCGAGCGCGAGCACGGCGAGCATCACGGCGGTCAGGATCGCAGCGGCCGCGAGCCGCATCGCGAGCAGACGGCCTTCGAGCGCGGGTGCCGCGCCGGGGTTCTCGTGGGCCACGCGTGCGAGCTCGCGCGTCGCGTAGCCGCCGTTGGCGACCGTGTCGCCGATCAGCCAGACGTATTGCGCGAGCGCCAGCGCGTAAGCGAAGCGCCCGAACGCCTCGACCGGGAGCGCCCGCGCGCACGCGAACGACAGCCACAGCGAGGCGCCGCGCGCCGTGAACTCGGAGACCGCGTTCCACGCGAGGCTCCGCGCGAGGCGCCTCACCCACGGGCGGTGCGCCGCGGGTGCGGGTGCCGCGGGAGGGAGCGCCGCGAGGGCCGGCGGCTCGCGATCCGGATCCGCGACCGCGCCGGATGCGGCGCTGCGGCTCACGCCGCCTCCGCGTGCGCCTCGCGGACCGGCGCCGCGCCGCGCCGCGGCCAGGCGACCGCGGCCGCCACCACGAGGCCCAGGAGGAAGCCGGCGACGGCCATGGGCACGCGGCGCGGCGAGGAGCGGAAGGCGGGCGGCACGGCCGGATCGAGCACGTTGAGCACCGGCACGTCGCGGTTCTCGTCGACGCGCGCCATCTCGTACTCGCGCGTGAGCGCGACCACGACCTCCTCGCGCGTACGCACCTCGCGCAGCATGCGGCCCTGCTCGAGCAGCAGGCGTGGCGAGTCGTCGACGTGGCGGTTGGCCTCGCGGAACGCTTCGAGTCCCGCCTCGGCCTGCGCGAGCTCGGTGCGCGCGCCGTCGAGGCGGTTCTCGACGAAGCGGCGATTCGCTCCCGCCTGCGTCATCATCGCGTGCATGACGAGATCCTGGAGCGCCGCGCACGCCGCGTTCGCGACGCCGGCCGCGAGCACCGGATCGCGGTCGCTGACGGCGAGGCGCAGCAGGTTCGTGCGGCGGTCGAGCGTGATGTCGAAGCGCCGGCGCAACGCGCGCACCGCGCGGTCGCGGCGCTGGGGCGAGCCCGGGCCGCTCGCGAGGTAGCCTTCGAGCGGGACGGCGTGACCGTCCGCGAGCGGGAAGCTCCGGACGAGCAGGCTCTCGAGCAGCCTGCGGCTGCGCAGGATGTCGGGATAGGTGAGCGCGTTGGTGGCGCCACCGCCGGGCTTCAGGCCCAGCATCTGGGCGGAGATCCCGAGCTGGTCGAGCGCCGTGTTGGCGTCCGGGCGCGGCGCCTCGAGCACGGCGACGGTCGCGACATAGGTGGGCGGCAGCACGAACGCCAGCCCGAGGAGCAGCGTGGCGCCCACGAGCGCGCCGATCGCGAGCGTGACGCGTCGCGCCCAGAGCGCCGCGGCGAGCGGGCGCAGCGCGAGCGCCGCGCCGTCCCCTTGGGCGTCCTCGACGAGCCCGCCCGGGCCCGGCAGCGGTTCGAACGCGTGCGCGCTCACTTCGAACTCTGGTGCACGAGGTAGACGGTCGTCGCGGTGCTCGCGATGACGCTCATGAGGGTCGCGAAGTCCTTGAGGTGATCGTGCGGCTCGCTCGCCGGGCGCGCCGGAACGACGACGCGGCTGCCCGGCTCCGGATCGCCGTGTCGCTTCACGCGTCCGTTCGGCGCGATCACGACGACGTTGCGCCGGTCGGCCTCGGGCCGGAAGCCGCTCGCCTGGGTCACGTAGTAGCTGATGCCCTCGCCGGGCTGGTAGAGCGCGGTGACGGGGGCGTAGACCGCGCCCTCGACCGTGATCGTGGGCGTGAAGCGCGGCACGTGGAGCACGTCGCCCGCGTCGAGCACGAGGTTGCAGTCGTCGTGCGGGTGGCGGAGCGCGCGCGGCAGGTCGACGGCGAGCTCGGCATGATTGTCGCGGGTGAACGTGGCGCCGCGGGGATAGGCGAACTCGGTGAGACCGCCCGCGCGCCGCACCAGATCGCTCACCTGCTCGTCGCGCCGCATGATCGCGTAGACGCCCGGGAAGCGGACTTCGCCGTCCACGGTGACGAACGTGGGCTCGGCGTAGAGCGGATCGCGGCGGACGAACACCGCGTCGTGAGGCTGGAGCATCGTCGCCTGCGCCTTCGGGGCGTGCGCGAGGTCGCGTTCCAGCGCCACCTGGAGCGTCTCGGCGAGCGCGCTGCTGCTCGCCGCGCGCGTGCCGGCGGCGATGCGCGCGATCTCCGCGCGCTGCGGATCGGCGTCGTCCGTGAAGCCGCCCGCCTTCATGAGCAGGTCGGCGAGCGTCATGCCGTCGAGCAGCTCGTAGGTGCCGGGCGAGCGCACGTTGCCGTGGATCGTCACGCTCTGGCGCTCCTTGAGGTCCCAGACCGAGCGGATGCTCACGTCGTCGAGGGCGCGCAGCTCGAGATCGTCGGCCGCGTCGCCGCGAAGCGCGCCCGCGGGCGAGAAGCGCAGCGAGAGCCGCGAGCTGTCCGGAAGCGTGCGCGTGACGAGCGCGTGGTCGAGGTACGCGTCGCTCGTGACGCCGCCCGCGAGTG
>DATJXF010000121.1:0-8898 GCA_035500415.1 Candidatus Acidiferrales bacterium
CCCACATGGCCTTCACGAGCTTCTTCATCGTCTCGTACGAGGCGCGGTACGTCCCATCCATGCCCTCGGGCACCGGCAGACCGCCCGCGAGCAGCCCGCGCCGCACCTGCACCGGGAACCTGTCGGCCACCGCCGCGAACGTCGGGGGCATCTGCCCGGGCCTGCCGAGGAACATGGGCTCGAACGTGACGAGCGTCGGGTCGATCACCGTCTTGTGCTTCGCCAGGAGCGCGACGAACTTGCGCACGTCGGGCGACGCGAGGTCGAGCGCCGCGCCCTTCTGCGCCACGAGCGTGAACCGGAGCGGCGTGCGCGTGTCGTCGTCGCGCGACGAGAGCAGCTGCAGCATCAGGAAGTTTGCGTGCTGGATCTCGTCGTACCCCGCCTCGACGGCCTCGCTGGCGAACATGTGCGCCGGGATGTGCCCGCTCACGCGCAGGCCCTTGGAGTGCGCGTACGCGGCGAGCGGCGCGACGAGCTCCGGCTTGAGGGAGCTGTACAGCTTGATCTGCTCGTACCCGCGGGCGGCGTACGTGTCGATGTCCGCCTTCCCCTCGTCCACCGTGTCGGCGAACACCTTGCTCGGGGCCTGGAAGGGGCCGCGTCCGTCGATGAACCCCGCCATGACGACGCGCGGACCGATCTCGGTGCCGGCCGCCCACGCGTCGCGCATGCTCTTCAGCTCGTCCATGTCGTTCGCGAGATCGCGCGCGCCGGTGACGCCGTTGGCGACGTCGAGCAGCCCGTCGATGCGCGACAGGTGCGAGTGCATGTCCCAGAGACCCGGCATCGCCGTCTTGCCCGCGGCGTCGATCGTCTCGACGCCGGCCGGCACCTTCGTCGTCGCGCTCGGTCCCGCCGCGACGATGCGATCGCCGCGCACGACGATGGTGGCGTCCGGCACGACGCGCTTCTTCTCCGCGTCGAAGAGGCGCGCGTGCACGATGGCGAGCCCCGCCGCCGGCGGCTGGTGCGCCAGCTTCTTCGCGAGCGTGGCGTAGCGCGCGACCGACGCCTCGCGCTGCACGTCGTTGAGCTTCGGCAGGGTGCCCTGCCAGCCCTCGCGCACGACGGAGGACCAGGGGCTCGCGGTGGCGAAGAACTCGTGGTCGTCGTCCAGCCACACCGAGAACGGCTCGAAGGCGAACCCGTCGACCTCGTAGCGCACGACGTGCATCGACTTGCCGTCCGCCTCGACGGTGAGGTCGCCGGCGCGCGTGACGTGCGCCGAGCCTCCGGGCAGGAGCGCCAGCTGCCCATCGGGCGACGCGAGCGCCGCGCGCACCATGGTTCCCGTGAGGTCCGGCGCGCCCTCCATCGGCACGTAGCAGGCGTGGCCCCCGGCGGGCGCGTCGCCGTGCTCGGCGCGGTTGCTCCACGCGAGCCTGCCGCCGTCGAGGTGCAGGTGCTCGTCCACCGGCTGCTTCAGGTAATCGACGCCGGTGATGTCGACGCGCGTCAGCGTGCCGTCGGGCGCGGTCTCCCAGTGCGTGTCCTGCTTGGGCCCGCGGCCGCGATCGTTGAACTCCCATGTCGCGTCGCGCGAGCCGTCCGCGTGGATCGTCACGACGCTGCCGCCCGCGACGTGCCCCATCGTGTCGACGACGAAGCGCAGCGTGCGATCGCCCCCGGTGGGCGCGGGCGCGACGGGTGCCGGTGCTGCGGGAGCTGCGACTGGTGGCTGCGGCGGCGGCGCCTTGGGATCGAGGCAGCCGGCTTGCGCCGCGAGCGCCAGGGGCAGGAGCGCGAGGGAGTGACGCATGCGCGTCACGGTAACCCCTCGCGCCCCTGCCGGGCGACCTTGGTTCGCCCTCTACCGCCATCGGGTCTGGTGCTCGAGCCCGCTCTCCTTCGGAGCGTGCGGGCTCAGGCCGTCGGCTTCGGCGCCGCCGGCTTGTTCTTCGCCCGGGTCGCCTTCGCCTTCGTCGCGGCCTCGGCCTTCGTCGCCGCGCTTCGCTGCGGCGTCTTGGCCGGGTCCACGCCGAACTGGCTCTTCAGAGCCGGGTTCGCCTTCCCGAGCCGCACCTTGAGGTACGGCTTGAGGTTCACGACGACGGCCCGCGCCGCCGCCTCGGCCGCGTGCGCCTTCTGCACCGCCGCGTGGTACGCCGCGTCCGCGGGCGCGACCTGCGCCTCGGCTGCGACGTAGTCCGTCAGCGGTTGAAGGACCTGCGCCTTGGTCAGCGTCTGCCCGTCGATCGTCAGCGTGGCGTCCGGAAGCGACTGCACGCCCGTGATGAGCGACTGGCAGAGAGCGAGAAACTGCAGCTTCGTGTCGTTGCGATTGGCACTCATGTGTCTTCTCCATGCGAGGAGCAGGGGCGGGGACCGCACCGTGCGGGCGACCGCTCTGCCCTGTTGATCGCCCAGTGCATCGAGAAGCCAAAAAAGGACGCGGCCCCTCGGCCGGTTCGGTCGATTTTTCGTAACCTCGCGCCAGGGCAGGGGAATCCGGCGCAACTTTTTTCGTTCTCAGGGCGCGAGAACCGCATCTGACGCCTCGAGAGGCGTCTCCGAGGGCACGAGAGGCGCATCTAGGGGCGTCAGAGCCGTCTCTAGCCCCGCGAGATGCGCCTCTACGGACCCGAGAGGCGCCTCTTAGGGCGCGAGAGCCGCCTCTCGGGCCGCTAGATGCGGCTCTCGCCAGGCGAGAGGCGGGTCAGCCCGGGCCGGCGTCCACCGGGCAGTTCATGCCCTTGCACTTGCACTGGCCCATCTTGCACATGTTGCCGGCGCCGCAGTTCACGCACGCGGCGCCGCCCATGCCGCACTCCGTGGGGGACTGCGCGTTCTGCCTCACGCACGTCGTTCCGTTGCAGCAGCCGTTGGCGCACGAGGCGGGGTCGCACACGCAGGCGCCCGTCGCCTTGTCGCACTCTTGCCCGGCCGCGCACGCCGCGCACGCGGCGCCGGGCATGCCGCACGCGCTGTTCGTCTGCGATCCGGGGACGACGCACGCGCCGCTGGCGGTGCAGCACCCGCCGTCGCACGAGCTCGCGTTGCACACGCACTGGCCGCTGCTCGTGTCGCACTCCTGGCCCGCCGCGCACGCGGCGCAGAGCGTGCCCCCCGCTCCGCACGACACGGTCGACTCGCTCGCCAGCGGCTCGCACGTGGCGCCCGACGTGCAGCAGCCGGCGCACGCCGAGCCCCCGCAGGTGCACGCTCCGCCGGAGCAGTTGCCTCCCGCGGCGCACGGGGCGCACATCGCGCCCGCGCTTCCGCAAGACGTGGGCGACTGCGCGTCCCACGGCTCGCACTGGCCGGTCGCGGTGCAGCATCCGCCGGCACACGTGCTGGCGCCGCAGGGCGGCGCGGCCTCGGCGGCGTCGTCGCCCGAGGCGTCGTCGCCCTGCGTGACATCGGCCGTCGCGTCGCCCGCGTCGCCGCCGGAGGTCGCGTCGGCCCCGGAGCTGCTGCCGCCGGAGGACGAGCCGGATCCGTCCGCGCCGCCGTCGCTCGTCGACGCCGGGCCGTAGCTGTCGAGCCCCAGCACCTGCGCGCAGCCGGCGGCGCACGCGAGCGCCACGACCAGCGCGCCGACGATCGTCCGCCCGCGCCTCACCACGCCCCCTGCAGCGCGAGCCCCGCGCGATCGGCCGCGACGAACGGCGCGACGCTCGCCCGCGCCGCGCTCGGCGACGACGAGGAGCGCACGAGGAGCCAGAACCCCGCGCCGATCCCGACGACGCCCGCCGCGAGACCGATGGTCGACACGGTGGCCGCCGTCTTCGCGCTGCTGACGAGCGACAGGCCCGTCGAGTCACACTGCCGCCCCGGGCAGTGCGCATCCGCGTCGTTCTTCTGCGACAGCGCGTATGCCCCGAACCCCACGCCCACGCCGAGCGCGGCGATGCCCACGCCGCCGACGACGTACGCGAGCGTGCGCGAGCCCCCGTGCGCGGCCGGTGCTTCGGCACTCGCCGGGCCCGCTTCACCGCCCGGCGCGCCGGCCGCAGGCATCGCCGCGGCTGCCGGCACCGGCGCGGCAGCCGCCGGAGGCGCCGCGGCCACCTCCTTCTCGAGCGGGCCGACCTCGACGCGCACCTCGCCGGTGCCCGTGACCGCCGCCGGCACCGTGCGCGCCTGGTACCCGGGCGCCTGCACCGTCACCGTGTGCTGCCCCGGGTCGACGGCGAACGGGATGCCCCACTGGTCGTGCGCGAGCGGCTTGTCGTCGATGCTGACCTGCGTCCCGTCCGGCGGCGTCCCCAGCTCGAGCCGCAGGAACGCGAGCTGCCGCGCGAGCGTCGCCGCGTGCGCGCGCGCGAACTTCTCTCGCTCCGCCTGGTGCGCCTGGATCGCCATCGCCGCCGCCTGATCGTACTCGTGCCACGCCGACGCGATGCGCCCCTGCTTCTCGTGGCAGTACGCGACGTTCAGGAGCCGGCCGATCTTCGGGTCGAGGCGCTCGCTCTCCTCGAGCTTCGCGCACGCCGCCGGGAGCTCCCCCGCGGCGAGCAGCTGCTGCCCCTCGCGAAAGAGCGCGTCAGCCTGCGCGCGCACCGCGCTGCTCGACTGCGCCGCGGCGGGCGGCGCGCAGAGCACGACCACGGTCGCCGCCGACGCGGCTGCAGCCAGGATCGCGCTCGCTCGCCGCATCCCCCGTCACTCCGGCGAATCGAGGACGCTCGGCAGCTGGCCGGGCCTCGTCTTGGAGGGCACGCCCGTGCTGCCGTGGCGCGAGGGGGGCGCTCGCTTGACGGGCTGCGCGGGGGTGGAGGCTGCTGCGGCGGGCGCCGACGCGGACGGCTGCGAAGCCGGCGCGAGCGCCGCCGTCTCCGCTCCGGGCGCGGCGGAAGGCGCGGGCGCCGGATCGGGCCAGATCGCTTCGACGGGCTCGCCCGGATCGGGCGCCTGCGTCGCCGGAGTCGCGGCCGCCGCCGGCAGGTTCTGCCGTGGGCTCGTGCGCATGAGCGTGACCACGCCCGCGAGCGCCACGAGCGCCAGCACGGCGCCGAACGCGACGCCTCTGCGCCGCCGGGGCGCATGCACCGGGACGCCCTGCGTACCCGCGGCATCGAGCATCGTCTCGCGTGAATTGATGTCGCGCGGCCGCACGTGCGTCGAGCGCATCGACGCGTCGGGCGGCACCGGCGTGTAGATCACGGGCGGCGTGCTCGTCGACGCAGACACGCGCACCGCCGGCGGACGGCTGGACCGTGCCGGATCGCTCATGCGCGTCGAGCGCGCGAGCGTCCGCGCGATGCGCGCGGCGTAGTCCCCGTGAGCGCCCGAGCCGTACTGCTCGATCGCCGAGGCCAGCTCGGCGACGCTCTGGAAGCGCTCCTCGGGCTTGCGCCGGATGCAGCGCATGACGGCGGCCTCGAGCCCCTCGGGCAGCTCGGGCCGGTGCTCGCGCAGCGGCCTCGGGTCGGTGTGCAGGATGTTGCCGAAGATCTCGCCGATGCTCTCGCCGTCGAAGGCGGCGTGGCCGCCCAGCACCTCGTAGAGCAGGACGCCCATGCCCCAGATGTCGGCGCGCTCGTCGATGTCGCGCGAGCAGCGCACCTGCTCGGGCGACATGAAGCCGGGGGAGCCGAGCGCGGCGTGCTCGCCTGTGAGGGAGCCGGGGGAGGTCGGGGCGCTGCCCGACACCGCGGGCTCGGCGAGCTTGGCGACGCCGAAGTCGAGCACCTTGATGACCTCGCGTCCGTCGGGCGACGTCGTGAGGAACAGGTTCGCCGGCTTGAGGTCGCGATGCACGACGCCGGCGCCGTGCGCGTGCGCGAGGGCCTCGAGCGCCTGCAGCGCGAAGTCGACGGTGCGCTCGGCGGTGAAGGGGCCGATGCGGCGGAGCATGCGGTCGAGGTCCTCGCCTTCGAGCAGCTCCATGACGATGTAGGGCTGGCCGTTGTCGAGCGTGCCGACGTCCATGACGCGGGCGACGTGCTCGCTCTTGAGGCGGGCGACGGCGCGGGCCTCGCGCATGAAGCGCTCGACGGACTTCTCGTGTCGGAGAAGCTCCGAGGAGAGCACCTTCACCGCCACGTCCAGGTCCAGCAGCGTGTGGTACGCCGCGACGACCGAGCCCATGGCGCCCGCGCCCAGCACGCGCTCGACGCGGTACTTGCCGTCGATGAGATCACCCTGCGACAGCAAGACCTGCGACGTCGAGGGAGGGTCCGGCGCGCTCGCCCCCATGAATCTCAGATGTAAGCCGGTGCAAGCGGCACCGGCACGGTCAGAACGGCCATGGAGCCTTGTATGAGACGGAAGAGCTGCGCCGTCCAGCTCTGCCCAGGGGGCCCCCCGGGCGCTGGCGGGCGGCTTTCGAGCGCGAAATGCCGGTCCCCGCGCTAGGTTTGCCCGGTGGCACTCGCTATGGCGCTAGCGCTATTTCAGATGGCGGCAGCCGCAGGCGGGTGGACCACCGGGCGCCCCCCCGAGTGCGGCGAGCCGGGCGGCCGGGCGGCCAACGTGTGGGAGCGGGCGAAGTCCCCCGAGCTCCGGCGCTACTGCGACCTCGTGGCGAGCGCGGCGTCGAAGCTCGCCGGGACGACGGCGATGGCGGAGCAGGCGCTCGCCGCTGCGCAGCAGGCTGAAGGGGTGCTCCCGGGGCATGCGGCGCCGCGCGTCCTCGAGGGACGGGCGCTGGTCGCGCTCGGTCGGCTCGACGAAGCGGCCCAGGCCCTTGCGGAGGGCAAGGCGCGGGACCCTCGGGCCCTCGAGGACCCGCTGGCGCTCCTCGCATGGGCCCGTGTCCTGGCGCGCACGGGGCATGCGGAGGACGCGGCCGACGCGTACCGGGCGCTGCTCCCGCGGGCGACGTCGCTCACGGCGGCCGAGAGGAGCGCGGCGGCCGTGGAGGCCGGGCTCGTCGCGATGCAGCGCGGTCCGGCGGGGCTCGACGAGGCGGTCGCGGCGCTGCGCGAGGCGGCGCGCGAGGCGCAGGACGAGTCCGCTGCGGTGGCCACGCTCGCGCTCGCCGTCGCGCTCGACCGCCGCGGCGACGCCGACGAGTGCCGCGCCCTGCTCGAGGGCCGCGCGCATCCGCAGGGGCTCCGCCAGGCCGGCGATCCGCGCACGCCGCTCGCGTCCCCGCGCGCCAAGGACCTCCTCGCGGTCGCCCCGGCCGAGCGCGACGCCCTCGCCGCCATCGGCCTCGAATCGACCGACGCCGCCGGCGCCCGCGACGCGTGGCAAGCGTTCCTCACCGCCGCCCCCAAGGGCCCCTGGGCCGAGTGGGCGCGATCCCATCTGAACGGCACCCGCGTGTCCAAGAAGGGCAGGGGCCGATGAAGCTGAGAGTCGCGTTGGTCGGTGCGCTGCTGCTCGCGGCCGGCGTCGCGCGGGCCGATACGCCGCCGAGCGTGTGGGACTTCGCGCGCGATCCGGACGAGCGGGGGCGGTGGGCGCTGCACGTGCGCGTCCAGAGGCTGCTCGTGCCGCCGGCGGACGACGACGCGCCGATTCCCATCATCCGCGACGAGCAGATGGAGCTCCGGCTCGAGGCGGCGCGCGCGCTGCTCGAGGAGGCGCACGCCGCCGACAGCCCCGACGTGCGCCTTCGGCTCGATCTGGGCATCGTGTATTACCAGCTCGGCTACCGGCAGGGCCGGCGCGACATGTACGAGCTCGCCGTGCGCGTCCTCGCCCCCGCCACCGAGGCGATGGCAGCGAGAGAGTTCGGCCCGCCCGACGGCGAAGGGCTCAACACGGCGCTCGAGAGCCTCGTCTACTCCTACGCGAACCTCAACCGTCCACGCGACGAGCTCGCGACGTGGCACCGCTACATCCCGCGCCTCGTCGACGACCGCGTGCGCGCGACGATGCTCATGAACATGGGCGAGGCCGAGATGCGCCTCGGACGCGTCGACGACGCCGTCGCGACGTTCCGCGAGGTCGAGCGCCTCTGCGGCACCCTCCCCAACTCGCCGGGCGTGATCCAGACCTACGTGCTCGACCTCTGGGACGTCGCCGTCGCGCTCGATCGCTCGGGCGACCCGCAGGGAGCCATGGAGAACGCGACGCAGGCCGTGCACATGAAGGGCATGGCGACCCTCCGGGAAAAAGGCGTCTTCTTCACCCCCGACTGGGAGCGGCTCTGGTACCTCGCGCTCGGCGCGATGGTCGAGGCGCGCGAGGACAAGGATCTCGCCGAGGCGGTGCGCTACTGGATCAACGCAGAGGCCCAGTGGGACGAGTACATCGCGCAGGCGGGGATCGACGGGAAGGACCCGTGGCTCGCGATCGCCAAGCTGCGGCGCGAGCGGACGCACCGCGAGCTCGAGGCGGCCAAGAAGCGCGCGGGGAAGGCGTGGCACGGCAAGTAGAAGCGGACCGGCAGGCGCGCATCGGCGCGACGCTGGACCACATCCGCGCGACGTTCGACGTCGGCTCGCGGCTGCAGGCGGACCCGGTGAGCGGCGTGCACCGCTACCGCGCGCCCGAGGACCAGGAGCTCGTGGGCCTCGCGTGCGCGTGCATCGCCTTCGGCAACGTGAAGGCGATCCGCGCGAAGCAGGACGACCTGCTCGCGCGCCTCGGCGAGCACCCGGCCCGCGTCGCCGACGATCCGGCGGACCTCCACGCGCGCCTTCGCGGGTGGAAGCACCGCGTCTTCCGCGGCGAGGACCTCGCGCGCCTCCTCGCCGGCGCCCGCGCCGTCCAGCGGGCCGATGGATCGCTCGGCGCGCGCTTCTCGCGCGAGCTGTCGAAGCACGGGGAGCTGCGCGAGGCGCTCGCCGCCTGGTGCGACGCCATCCGCGACGCCGGCGGCCTCCGCCCCAGCGCGCGCCGTCGCGGCCCGGGGCACCTGCTTCCCGATCCGCGCGGGGCGAGCGGCTGCAAGCGCCTGCTCCTCTACTTGCGCTGGATGGCCCGCCCCGCCGACGGCGTCGACCTCGGCCTCTGGGACCTCGGCCCCGAGCACCTCCTCATTCCCGTCGACGTGCA
>DATJXF010000122.1:0-22590 GCA_035500415.1 Candidatus Acidiferrales bacterium
CGGCCGCAGCGCTGCTCGCCGCGCTGGGCGGCGCGCTGCCGCGGCCGCGCGGGGCCGCGCTCCACCTCGCGGCGCGCGCGCTCGCCCTCCTCGGCTGTCTCGCCGCCGCGGCACTAGGCGCCTGGGCGCTGCTGCGCGCGACGCCGGCACGGCTCGCATGGTGGCCGGGACTTCCGGGCGAGCCGTTCGCGCTCGCCGTCGATCCGCTCGCGGCGCCGTTCGTGCTGCTGCTGGGGCTCGCGGGCGCCATGAGCTTCGCCGTTCCCGCGCCGCGGGGCACCCGGGCGGGCGCCGGTGCGCGCCTCGCCCTGCACGCGGCGCTCGCGCTCGCGCTGCTCGCCGCGTTCACCGCGCGCCATGCGCTGCTCTTCCTCTTCGCGCTGCAGGGCGCGGTCGTGCTCGCGGCCGCGCTCGTCGCCGTGAATCCCGCCAGCGAGCGCAACCGGCGGGCCGCGTGGGTACAGCTCGCGCTCGGCGAGCTGGCGGTCGCGTTCCTGGGCGCCGCCTTGTTCGCGCTCGTCGCGCACGCGAACTCCTATCGCTTCGAGGATCTCGCCGCGGCGTTCGCCGCCCTGCCGGCCCCCTCGCGGGACGCGCTCGCGTGGGCTTTCACGGCAGGGGGTGCGATCGCGCTCGGCCTCGCGCCCGCGCACGCGGCGGCGCCGCTCTCGCACGCCGAGGCGCCGGAGCCGGCAGCAGCGCTGATCTCGGGCGCTCTGCCCAAGCTCGGGCTCTACGGCCTCCTGCGCTTCGCGTGGGCGATGCCCGGCACGCCCCCCGCGCACTGGGGCGAAGCCCTGATGCTGCTCGGCGGCGCGTCGGCGCTGGCCGGCGCGCTGCGCGCGGCGCTCGAGACCGATGCCCGGCGCCTGCTCGCGTGGAACTCGCTCCAGCACGCCGGGTTCCTCGCGCTCGCGACCGGGCTCGCCGCGTCGCTCGCCGGAGGCGGCGCCCCGGCTCTGGCCGCGCTCGCACTCTCGGCGGCGCTGGTTCACGCGATCGGGCACGCGATCGCGCAGGCGCTCGCCGTGCTCGCGGCCTCCGGAGCTTCGCCCGAAGCCGCCCCGCGCGATCTCGACGCGCCGGGCGGACTCGCGCACCGCTCCCCCGGCGCCGCCACCGCTGCGTTCGTCGCCGCGCTTTCGCTCGGGGGACTGCCGATGCTCTCGTGCTTCGCGGGCCCGTGGCTGGCCATGCAGGCGCTCGTGCTCGGCGCCGTCGCGCACCTCGAGCCGCTGCGACTGGCCGGCCCGCTCGCGCTCGGAGCGCTCGCGCTCGCGAGCACGCTCGGCGGAACGGCGCTCGTGCGGCTCGCGGGCACGCTGTTCCTCGGGCGCCCCCGCGCGCCGGACACGCCGCCGGCGTCCGCGCCCGCGCCGGGTCGCGTGCTGTTCGCACTCGCGGCACTGCCGCTCGCGACCGGCCTCGCGGCCCCTGCGCTGCTCGCCGCGCTGCGGACGTCGCTCGTCGCAATGGCACCGGCGCTCTCCGGCGGTACGCCCCCGCCATCGTCGTCGTTCGCCCTCGTCGCGCCCGGCGGCGCGAGCGTCTCGCCGCTCGGCATCGCGCTCCTCGTCGCGCTCTTCAGCGCACTTGCCGCGCTCAAGACGTGGTGGCTTGCGGGCCCCTCGCGGGTGCTGCGCCGCGCGCCGCGCTGGGCGGACGGCGCGGCGCCCGAGTCCCGGCCCGCCCCCACCTCGGCCGCGTTCACGGGGCCAGTCCGGCTCGCGTTCGCCCCCGCGCTCAGGGCCGGCGCACGCGTGGCGGCGTTCACGAGCGGCGCCCCGCCCGCGAGGATCGTGCACGCGATCGCCTCGCACGTGCGCCGCGTGGATGCGCGGGGCTTCCGCGCGGACGCCGCGCTGCTGCTCGCCCTCACCGTGGCGCTGCTGCTGTGGGCGCGTTGACCGCGTTCGCGCTCGCGGCGGTCCAGGCGCTGCTGCTGCTCGCGCTCGCGCCGCTCGGCACGGCCGTGGCCGAGGCGTTGCGTGCGCGTCTGCAGATGCGCCGCGGGGCGCCGCTCCTCTCGGGCTACCGCGAGCTCATGCGGGACCTGCGGCAGCCGGTGGTGATCGCCGAGGACGCGACGTCGCTCTCGCGCTTCGCGCCCTGGGCGCTCGCGGGCGTCGCGACCACGCTCGCGACGGGGATTCCCGTCCTCACGACCTGCGTCGGACCTGGCTTCGCGGGGGACGCGATTGCGGCGGTCGCCCTCCTCGCCGCGATGCGCGCGCTCACGACCTGGCTCGCGCTCGACTCGGGCGGCCCCGATACGGGCCCCGCCGTTGGCCGCTCGCTGGCCCTCGCGGCGATCGCCGAGCCCGCGCTGCTGCTCGCGCTGCTCGCGCTCGCGACCGGCGCGGGAACGACGAGCCTTGCCGGCATCTCCGCGGCGGTCGCGAGCCGGCGGGAGGCCGGGCTCACGCCTGCTCACGTCCTCGCGGCCGTCGCCGCAGCTCTCGCGGTGCTCGCGGAGACCGGTCACGCGCCGTTCGGCGAGCCGCCCGGCGTCCCGGCCATCGCGGTCTCGGGGCGCCACCTCGCGCTCGTCCGGTGGGCGGAGTCCTTCCGGCGCCTCGCGCTCGTCACGCTCGTCGTCGACGTCGTCCTGCCATGGGGCATCGCGCTCACGCCGGCGCCGGCCGCGCTCGGGCTCGCGCTGCTGGCGTGGCTCGGCAAGCTGCTGATGATCGGGGGCGCGCTCGCGGCGGTCGAGTCGGCCGCGGCGCGGCTCCGCTGGGTCCGGGCGCCCGAGCTGCTCGGCACGGCGTTCCTGCTCGCGCTCCTCGCGTTCGCCTCGAGCGCGTTCGCGCAATGAACGCGCCGCAGGGTTCCGCCTCGCTCTCCGACGCCGCGTTCGGCGCGACGGCGGGCGCGTTTCTCGTCGCGACGCTGTTCGCGTCCGCGCAGCGCCACGCCGCAGGCGCCATCCGCACCTGCCGCCTGCAGGCGCTCGCGCTCGCCGCCGCGGCGCTCGCGGCGATGGCGACGGTGCGGACGTGGCCACTCGCACTCGTCGTGCTGCTCGTCGTCGCAGGCAAGGTCGTGCTCGTCCCCGCGCTGCTCGCGCGGCACGCCGCGCGGACGCCGACGAGCGGGCACGACGCGCCCTCCGGCGTCGCGGGCGGCGCGCTCGCCGCCGCGGCGCTCGCGGGCGTCGCCCTCCTTGCGCTGGTTTCGCCGCAAGCGGGCGTCGCAGGAGCGCCGGGGGCGGCGATCGCGCTCGCGAGCGTCCTCGCCGGCCTGCTCGTCCTCGCCCTGCGCGGCGAGGAAACGTTGCGACTCGCGGGCCTCGGGCTCGCCTCGAACGGCGCGCTGCTCGGCGCCCTCGCGCTCGCGCCACACGAGACGTTCCTGCTCGTCGGCACGCTCCTGCTCGACGTCCCGATCGCGCTCGCCGGTCGCGGCCCGCGTGTGGCGGGCCGCGAGCGGGCGGCCGACGTTTCGAGCCCGGGGGCCTGACGCCATGGCCTGGCTCGCCCCGCTGCTCCTCGCTCCGCTGCTCGCGGCCATCGCCGTGCTCGCGCTCGGACGCACCGCGTGGCCCGCACGCCTCGCGCTCCTCGGGAGCGGCGGGACGCTCGCCGCCGCGATCGCGCTCGCCGCACGCGTCGAACGAGGCGGCGCGTTCCCGGCGGCGGACGGCCGGCTGCGCGCCGACGCGCTCGGGGCAGTGATCGCCGTGTTGATCGCGCTCGTCGCATTCGCCGGCGCGATCGAGCGCGATGCGGAGCGCCCGGATGGCGCGCCGCGGAAGGACGTGGCACCCGGGTCGGCGCGGCGGCGCGAAGCGCTCGAGCTCGCGCTGCTCGCGTGCCTCCTCGCCGCGAGCTTCGCCGATTCGATCGCGCTTGCGGCCCTCGCGCTCCTGGGCGCGATGCTCCTCGCGGCGGGGCGGCTCGGCTCGGGCGGGCCCGCGGCCACGGCTGCGACCGCTCGACCCCTGCTCGTCGGCGGCGCCGGCGCGACGCTCGCGCTGTTCGCGGCGGCGCTCCTCGCGCACGCGGGCAACGCGGCCGGCGCGCCGGACACGAACATTTCGGGGCTGCTCGCCGTCGCCCCGCGACTCGACGCCTCCGCCATACGCGCCGCGTTCGCGCTCGCGCTCGTGGGGCTCGGTGCGCTCGCGGGGCTCGTGCCGCTCGCCGCGTGGCTGCCGGAGACGAGCGTGCACGTCGATTCGACGCTCGCCGCGACGCTCTCGGCCGGCGCGGCGGCGGCGGCGTTCGTGCCGATCCTCCGCGTTCACGCGCTCGTGGCCGCAAGCGGATGCGCCGCGTGGGCGGACGGGGCGCTCGCGCTCGCGGGCCTGCTCGCGATGCTCGTCGCGACGCCGCGCATCCTCGTCCAGGACGATGCGCGCCGGCTGCTCGCGTGGTCGGGGATCGCACAGCTCGGCTTCGCCGCGTTCTCGCTCGGGCTCGGCACGCCGCTCGCGGCGTTCGCCGGGCTCCTCCACCTCCTGCTGCAATCACTCGCGCGCACCGCCGCGTTCCTCGCGGGCGGTCGGCTCCAAGCGGGCATCGACGCGGCGCGGCCGGGCCACGCGGGCGGCGCGCTCGCGGGCAGCCCCGCGCTCGGCGGCGCCTTCGCGGGCGCGCTCGTCGCGCTCGCCGGCCTGCCGCCCGCGGGGACGTTCGTCTCGCAGTGGCTCGCTCTCGCGGGCGGTTTCGCGAGCCCGCTGCCGCTCGCGCGCGGAGCCACCGTCGCCGCGCTCGTGCTGCTCGTCGCAGGTTTCGCTGGGCTCTCGTTCCACGGCGTCCGCGCCGTGCTGGGCTCTCCGCGTACGACGGCGCGCCTCGCCTGGCCGCTTCGCTCGCGCGTCGCGATCGGCGCGCTGCTGGCGCTCGTGCTGCTGGCGGGTGCCGGGCTGCCGGCCGCACTGAGCACGCTGATCGAACAGGCCGCCCGTGGAGTGCAGCCGTGAGCGGCGAGCGCGGCGGCGAGCTCTTCCCGCTCGATCGTGCGCTGCGCGGCATCCGCGAACGCTTTGCCGACGCGGTGATCGATGCCGAGCGCACGAGCCTGCGCGAGCACACGGTCGTCGTGCCCGGCGAGCGGCTCGCCGAGGTCGCGGGGGCGGTCGCGAACGAGTGGGGCGGCGCGCTGCTCACGTTCTTCGCGCTCGACGAGCGCGACTCGCACGGCCGCTTCCGGCTTCACGCGCTCTTCTCGATGGCCCCCGAGGATGCCGTGCTCACGCTCGTCTCGGCGCTGCCGGGACACGCGCCCGCGTACGCGCCGCTCGCGACCCGCGTGCCCGCCGCGCGCGAGCTCGAGCGCGAGGTACGCGAGCGCATGGGCGTCTCGCCGGTGGCGGGCTCCGACCCGCGCTTCGCCCTCGCGCCCGGGCGCGGACTCACGAGCGTGAGCGGCCCGCTCCAGGCCGGCTTCGCCGAGTCGCGGCTGGAGCGCGTGGCGAGCGACGGCGTCATCGTGCGCACCCTCGAGACGCAGCTCGGCTGGGCGGCACGCGGGCTCGAAGCGCTCGCGACCGGCGCCTCGGTGACGCGCGGCCTCGCGCTGGCGGAGCGGCTCTGCGGCACGTGCGCGTTCGCGCACGCACTGGCCTTCTGCCAGGCCGCCGAGGAGCTCGCGGGCGTCGTCGTGCCGCCGCGCGCGCGCGCCCTGCGCTCGTTCGCCGCCGAACTCGAGCGCCTCGCGAGCCACCTCGCCGATCTCGGCGGGTTCCTCGCCGCGGCGGGCGTCGCCGCGGCGGCGGCCGAGTTCGCGCGACTCGAGCAGGTCGTGCGCCGGGTGAACGGCCAGCTCTTCGGCCATCGCTTCCTGCGCGGGGTGTGCGTGCCGGGAGGCGTGCAGCGCGACGTGGGCGACGCGCACCAGCTCTGGCTGCGCGGCGTGCTCGGCGATCTCCGGGCCGACGCGCGGCGCGCGCTGCGGGCGTTGGACGCGGGCTCGCTCGCGGGGCGACTCGCGGGCGCGGGCGTGCTGGAGGCGGCCGTCGCCCGGGAGGTCGGCGTGACGGGCGTCGCGGCGCGGGCGAGCGGGCTGCTTCTCGATGGGCGGCGCGACCACCCTTACGCGTTCTACCGCGATCTCGACTTCCAGGTCGTGCACCGCGAGCGCGGTGACGCCCGGGCGCGGATCGAGCTTCGCGGGGGCGAGATCCACGAGTCGCTGAACCTCGTCGACCAGATGATCCTGCGTCTTCCCGGCGGGCCGCTCGCGCAGCACCTGGGCGAGCTTCCGCCTTCGCGCTGGGGCGTCGGCGTGGTCGAGTCGCCCCGCGGGCTGCACGTTCACTGGCTGCGCGCCGACGCGCGCGGCGCGATCGCCGACTGGCGCGTGCGCTCGGCATCGCACGCGATCTGGCCGGCGTTCGGCCGCGCGGCCGAGGGCGCCGCGCTCACCGACCTGCCGCTCGTGCGCGCCAGCTTCGCGCCCTGCGTGGCGTGCGCCGACCGATGAGGGACCAGGCATGAACTGGGAGGCGCTGCGCTGCGCGCTGCTGCGCGGAACGCCCGCGGGCCGCGATCCCGCCCCGCTCACCGGCGGGCTCGAGCCCGCGGCGGCCGACGTGCCCGGCGAGATCGAGCTGCTCGGCGAGGCGCTGCGCGCCGAGCTGCGGCGGCGGCCGCGCGGCGTCCTGCGGCTCGCGCACGTCGACGCGGGCTCGTGCAACGGCTGCGAATCCGAGCTGCGCGCGTTGCTGGGACCGTTTCACGACGTGCAGCGCTTCGGCGTCGGATTCGTTCCGTCCCCGCGCCAGGCCGATGCGCTGCTCGTCACGGGCCCGGTCACGATCGCGCTCGAGGCGGCGCTGCGCGCGGCGGAGCAGGCGATGCCGCAGCCGGGACTGCTCGTCGCGGTCGGCGATTGCGCGTGCGACGGCGGCTTCTGCGCGGGCTCGCCCGCGGTCCGGCGGGGCGGCGGCGCCGTGCGGCCCGCCGACGTGCTCGTTCCCGGCTGTCCGCCTTCGCCCGGGCAGATCCTGCGCGCGCTCCTGGCCGCGATGGGCCGCGAGCGCGTCCTCGAGGGCGCGACGGCCTCGCCGCCGGGCGCGCGCCGCTGAACGCCGGTCAGCGCGGAACGGGCCGGCGCGTCATCCCGCAGGCGTTCTGCAGCACCCAGTCGACGAGCGCGATGGCCTGGGCGCGCTGGAAGTACCAGATCGGAAAGCCCGAGTAGATCACCATGCCGTTCGCATGCCCGTGGTAGAGCGTCATCGCGGGCTTGCCGATCCCCGCCGGTCCGCCGTTCGTCTGGTAGAGCGTGTCGAGCATCGTGGCGGCCGAGTCGCCGGGCACGCCGTCGCGCGGCTCGAGGATGGTGTTCGGCTTGGAGAGGAACTCGGTCGTGCACGTCGTCGCGTAGAACGTGCTCGCGGTGCGCTGCGGCGGCACGGGATCCGTCGCGGTCGTCTTGGCGAGCAGCGCCGCCGGCAACTGGGTGTAGTCGGGCGCGCCCGCCCAGCCGCCCACGGCGCGCGGCGAGCGCGTGAAGCCCGTGCTCGTGCCGAGCGTGAGTTCGCTCTGCCAGTGCGGGAAGTCGTACATGAACCGCCCGGCGACGAGCTCCCCCGCCGAGTTCGAGAAGATGTTGTTGAGCGCGACCTGGTGCGCGGCCTTGTAGTCCCGCAGCGAGGCGTAGGCGAAACCGCCGCCCGAGATCCACAGCCTGCCCCCCTGCTGGGAGTAGAGCAGGAGCGGATTCGAGATGCCGGGCTGGACGAGCGCGCGGATCAACGGCATGGGCGAGGACAGCGTATTGAACGGCGTCGAGCCGCTGAGTGCGCTGCTGCCGTCGGTCATCCACATCACGACCTTGTAGCGGTCGAGCAGCTGGAGCGAGACGCTCGAGAGGGTCTGGAAGTGCGAGCCGAGCGTGTCGACGTCGTAGCCTGCGAACAGCCCGGGCGTGGAGTTGACGTTCCCCGGGTAGCAGCGCCACGGCACGCCGCCCGCCGCGACCAGGAACGTGTCGAGCTCGGCGGCCGACGGCCAGTAGCGCCCGGGTGGATCGGCGCAGCTGTTCGTCAGCCGGTAGTCGGGCGTCATCCACGTGTCGTCGACCAGCAGGATCGAGCGCTCGAAGCTCGGCTGCACGACGACGACGTTGACCATGACGAGGCTCAGGAGGCCAAGATCGTCCTCGGCCTCGAGGTAGAACGTGTGCTGCACGGTGTGCGCGCCGGCGGGGGGCTGCCATGCCGGCAGCGTCGCGGCCGTCGTGCTCGACCACTGGCTCCAGTGCGCGATGTCGGCGCTCTCGTTGCTGCGCGGCGTGTTGTCGTCGATCGACGCGATGTCGACCGCCCAGCGAAAGCCGGTGAGGAATGAGCCGGGAGACGGCGTGGCCGACCACTGAATCTGGATCGGGAGCAAGGAGCTGAAATCGGCGGTGTACGCCGAGCCGGGCGAGGTCAGCAGCCCGGACTGCGGAAACTGGTAGGTGAAGTTGCTGTTGAAGACGGTGATGCGCGGGCCGACGTTCGAGACTGACGCGTTCACGCCGAACTGGAGCATGTTCGTGTCGAGCGTGAAGGTGGGCGTGTACGCGCCGGCGGTGTCGATCGCGACGACGACGAACACGTAGCTCTGCTGCGCGCCGAGATCGTGGAGATCGACGCTGTCGATCGTGCCTGGTGTCGTCGACCAGCCCGTGAAGTTCGGCGCGAACAGCGTGTTGATGAGGCTGGGATCTCCGAGGAGGTCGGAATTGGTGGGCGTCGTCGTGGCATTGAAGAGCTTGTACGCGTAGCGCACGGGAAGGCGTGAGCCGAGGCCATCCGGATCGTTTCCGGTCCAGCGGATGCGCACCGACGGCGCGACCTTGCGCTCGAGCAGCGCGCTCGGCACCGGCGAGGTGATTCGCACGGTCGGCGCGATCGTTCGCGAGGTGAACGAGACGTAGGCCGGCAGCGACGTGAGCCCCTGGTCGTCGATCGCCTCCACCACGAACGTGTGGTAGGTCTGCGCGTCGGGCGCGACCGCGCTGTCGGCGCGGAAGACGAAGGTCTTGCGGTTGTCCTGCGTCGCGATCCACGCCGTGTCCGAGCCGGCCTTCGCCGGCGGATCGACGACGTAGCGGTAGGCCACCACCCGGCCGTCCGGGTCCGCCCCGATCCAGCTCAGCTCGTAGGCGTACGACGAGTTGCTGCTCGCGTTCGCGGGATACTGCGAGAGGGTGACGATCGGGCGCTGGTCCTGCTGCAACGTCGTCTTGAGCGCGCGCGCGCACGCGCCGGACAGCAGGACCGCCGTCACGATCGCGCCGGCCGCGGCGACGCGACCCGCGCGAACGGTGGATATCGACACTCGTTCCCCCCTCGAGGACCCGGTGGACCCCGCCCGATTCTATCGTGCCCGCCTCGCGCGCCGCACCTGGGATCGCGCGGACCCCGTTTGCTCCTTGTGGGCCGCTCCTGCGAGCCGCTACGCTCGTCGGCCAGGTGTCGCGAAGGGCCTTGGATCCAGGAGCCGGGGGGACGGGCCCGGGGCGCCGCGCAAGCGCGCAGCATCGCCCGCCGCAGCCCCAGGGGGGACGGACGATCCGTAGGCCAACGGGATGGACTACGCGCGGCGCGTGGGCGCTGCTCGCCGTGCTCGTGCTCGCGTACCCCCGCCCGGCCGGGGCCGTGCTCGACATCGAGGACCAGGGCCACGTGCTGCGCGCAGGCCACTTCGCGCTGCGCATCTCGAACGTCGGCGTCGTCGGCAATCCGTGGTTCGACGTGGGGCGCTCGTTCGATCCCTCGTTCGAGTACCCGCAGGGCTCGGGCCACGAGCTGCTCGGTCACGCCGAGCTCTGGGTCGGCGCGGCGCTGCCCGACGGAACGCATCGCGTCTCCGGCGGGCCGATGATGGAGTGGCGTCCGACGCTCGATCCGGGCGACACCGTGCGGGTCGCGAACGCCGGCGATCCGCGCGGGCGCTGGAACTTCGACGACGACCACGACGGCAAGGTCGACGAGGACCCGCTCAACGGCAAGGACGACGACGGCGACGGGCTCATCGACGAGGACTTCGACCTGCCCTCGCAGCAGATGATGACGGCCGAGTACACCGACGACCAGCCGGCCTCGATCGACTACGACTACCCGAACGGCGAGCCGCACGTGCCGCTCGGACTCGCCGTGCACCAGGAGTCGTACGCCTGGAGCCAGCCCGGCCAGACGGACATCGCCGGGCTGCGCTTCGTCGTCACGAACAAGGGCAACGCGACGCTCCAGGACCTTCGGCTCGGGTTCTACGCCGATCTCGACTCGCGCGACCGCAACACGCCCGGCGGGCAGGAGCACGACCGCGTCGCGCGCGTGCCCTATCTGATGATGCAGCCGCTCCCGAACGACACCTTGAACGGCTTCTGGAAGCTCTGCTGGGACACCATGCAGGGCGAAGCGGTGACGGTGTACGACTCCAATCCCACCCTGGGGCTCCCGTGCGGCGCCGTGGTCGGGCTCTCGCACACCACGGATCCTCTGGCGGCGCTGCGGTTCGACGCGCTCCCGGGCGTCACCGCGGCCCGGGCGCAGGCGCGCGCGCCCTCCAAGGACTCGACGTTCCAGGCGTACGTCTTCGCGCAGGACCTGCCGCCGCACCAGGGCGGGCCCCCGGTGGTCGACGCGGACCGCTGGGATGCGCTCAACGGAAACTGGCCTCAAGCGCCCGAGGACCAGGTGCACGACTACGCGGTGCTGCTCTCGTGCGGGCCGTTCCCGACGCTCGCGCCCGGGCAGAGCGTGGAGTTCAGCGTCGCCCTGCTCGCCTCGCCCACGCTCGACAGCATTCCGCAGCGAGCGATCGAGGCCCGGCTGCTCCAGCGCGGGACGGGCTACAACCTCCTGCCGGACGCTCGCGGCAAGACGTTCTCCGTGGGTGACACCGGCGTCAACGGCCACGAGATCTGCCTCGATCCTCCGGCCGGCGTCTCGTTCAGCTACGACGCCGACTGCACGGAGCAGTTCGGGCGGCTCGACCCCGACCTGCACCCGCTGCTGGGTGCGTTCCCGCCCGACGGCCGCCCGCCGGTCAACTATCAGCACGGCTCGTGCGTGTGGACGAACCTCGACTGCGACATCTGCACCGGCAACCACGGCATCGACACCTGGCATCACTGGTCGTTGCTGCCGTCGCTGCTCTCGCCACCCACGGTGCGCGTGACCCCTGGGGACGGGCAGGTGACGATCGAGTGGGACGACGCGCCCGAGGCCGCGCTGGCGGCGGGCTACGCCGGCAGCTCGAGCGAGAGCTTCGCCGGTTACAAGCTCTACCGGCTCTCGGACTGGACGCGCGAGTCGCTCCTGCCTGCGCCGGACCGTTGGGCGAGGCTCGCGGTCTACCGCGTCGACAGCACGCTGGGTGGCGTGCCGCTCGCCTCCATCACCGATACGTCGCTTCCCTCCGACGGACAGATCAACCACGTCGCCAAGCACCCGGTCGGACGATACCGGGTCGTGGACCGCAACCTCCTGGACGGCTTCACCTACAACTACGTCGTGACGTCGTTCGTACGCGCGCACGCGCCGCTCGACACGCTGCCCGATCTCGTGACCGAGGAGGAGAGCCCGTTCATTCCGGACTTCCGGCAGAACGTCACGCCGCGCGACTCCGCGACGAGCGGCAAGCCGCACGTCTGGGTCGTGCCGAATCCCTACCGCGCGAACGCGCCGTGGGAGCGGCCGGCCGTGCCCGGCGACGTGTTCACGAAGCACGTCGACTTCTTCGGCCTGCCGCGCGAGCGCGTGACGATCCGCATCTACACCGTGGCAGGCGACCTCGTCGCCCGCATCGAGCACGACGGCAGCGGCGGCGACGGCCAAGCGCCGTGGAACCTCATCACGCGCAACGGCCAGGACGTCGAGTCGGGCATCTTCCTCTTCACCGTCGACGGGCCGACGACGCACGACGTCGGCAAGTTCGTGCTGATCCGCTGAGCGACGGCCGCGCCGCGGTTCAGCGCGGCACGGGCTGGCGCGACATGCCCCAGGCGTCCTGCAGCACCCAGTCGACGAGCGCGATCGCCTCGGACCGCTGCAGGTACCAGAGCGGGAAACCCGAGAAGATGATCGTACCCGTGTCGCTCCCGTGATAGAGCGTCATGGTCGGATGCCCGTACAGCGCCGGGCCGCCGTTCGTCGTGTAGAGCGTGTCGAGCGTCGAGACGAGGCTGTCGGGCCGGGACGCGCTCGCGGGTCCGAGGATGACGTTCGGCTGCGAGAGGTACTCCGCGTACGTGGTCGTGGAATAGAACGTGCCGCTCGTCCGCTGCGGCGGAACCGGATCGCTCGCCGCCGTCTTGGCCTCCAGCAGCGGTGGCAGCTGTGTGTAGTCCGGCGCGCCCGGCCAGCCGCCCACGGCGCGGGGCGAAACCCGGAAACTCGTCGTCGAGTTGATGGTGATCTCGCTCTGCCAGTGCGGAACGTCATACATGATGCGTCCCGGAACCAGTTCGCCGAAGACGTTCGAGTAGATGTTGTTCGGCGAACCGATGCGGTTGTAGTAGATCAGCGAGGCGAGCGCGAAGCCGCCACCCGAGATCCACAGTCGACCGCCCTGCTGCGCGTACTCGACCAGCGGATTCTGGACGCCGGGCTGCGCCAGCGTCCGGATGTAGGGCATCGGGTGATTGGAGCTGTTGTAGGCGGCGGTGTAGCCGAGCGCGCTGTTCTCGTCCGTCATCCAGATGACGTTGCGATAGCGGTTGAGGAGCGGCAGCGTGAGCTGACCGGCCTTCAGGAAGTGCGCGCCGAGCGTGTCGTACCCGTAGCCCGCGAACAGACCGGGAGGTGACGTCGTGCCCGACGGATAGCACTTCCACGGCACGTTGCCGACCGCATAGAGGAACGTGTCGAGCTCCGCCGCCGTCGGCCAGTAGCCCGTGGGCGGCATCATGCAGGTGTCGTTCCTCAGCGGGTAGTCCGGCGTCATCCACGTGTCGTTGACGACCAGCAGCGGGTGCGTGAAGGTCGGCTTGGTGACCAGCACGTTTACGATCACGAGGCCCATGAGGCCCATGTCGTCCCTCGCCTCGAGATACAGCTCGTGCTGGACCGTGTTCGAGCCCGCGGGCGGCTGCCACGATGGAAGCGTCGCCGAGGTCGTGTTCGACCACTGGCTCCAGTGATTGATGTCGGTGCTCTCGTTCGTGCGCGGTGTCTCGTCGTCGAAGCGATCGATGTCGACGGCCCAGCGATATCCGTCCAGGTACGCGCCCTGCGTCGGGGTCGCATACCACAGCACCTGGACCGGGATGCGGTAGTCGAAGTCGGCGGTGTACGCGCGCGCGGGGTCGGTGAGGATCCCCGACTGCGGGTAGGTGTAGTTGAAGTCCGTGCCGTAGACGGTGAATCGCGGCCCGAGCCCCGACGCGGCGGTCGTGACCCCGAACTGAAGCACGTTGGTGTCGAGGCGAAAGACGGGTGAGTAGGCGCCGACCGTGTCGACGGCGACGATGACGAAGACGTAGTCCTGGCCCGACAGCAGGTTGTGAAGATCGACGCTGTCCGTGCCTGCCGGCGCCGTGGCCCAACCGTCGAATCGGGGTGCGAACGTTCGCGGGATGATGCTGGGGTCTGCGAGGATGGCGGACACCGATGGATAGCTGCTCTCGGTGAAGACGCTGTACCTGTAGTGCGACGGCTCGCGCGATCCAAGGCCGTCGGGGTCGTTGCCGGCCCAGCGGAAGCGCGCCGTGGGCGGGACCTTGCGTTCGAGCAGAACGCTCGGGATCGGAAAGGTCAGGTGCACGGTCGGCGCGATCGTGCTCGAGGTGAACGATGTCCAGACGGGCGCGGAGACGAGCCCGCGATCGTCGAACGCCTCGACGACGAACGTGTGCTCGCCGATCGCGTTCGCCCCCACGATGCTGTCGGCGCTGAAGATGAACGTGCCGCGATTCTCGTGCGTGGGCACCCAGGCCGTGTCGACGCCCACCGCGCTGGGCGGATCGATCGCGTAGCGGTAGGACGAGATCTGGCCGTCGGGATCGGTGGCCGCCCAGCTGATGTCGTAGGCGTACGAGGCCGGGCTGCCGCCCGGGGCCGGGGCCTGCGTGATCGCGATCGTGGGCCGCTGGTTCTCGGCGACCACGTTCTTGAGTGCGCGGGCGCAGCTCCCCGCGAGCACCACGACGACGACGACCACCGCGCCCGCGATGATGCGGCCGGCGCCAGCGAGCGATCTCAACCCGGATTCCCCCTTGCGGAATCGAGCCCCCGTTTGATTGTGAGGTGTCCGCGTCGCCGCGGGCAAGCACGGATCCGCGTCAGGTCGCAATCTTCGCTTGGCGCTCGTCCGATGCGGGCGGTAGCCTCCCCGCGGACCAGGCGGTGCGAAGGGCGTTGGAAGCTTCCGCCAGGGGGGACGGACGATCCAACGGCCTGAGGTGATGTCACGGGCCCCGCTCCGGGGCGTGCTGCTGCTTCTCATGGTGCTCGGTTCCGCCCGGCCGGCGCGGGCGATCCTCGACATCGAGGACCGGGGACCGTGCCTGCGGGCGGGCAATTTCGCGCTGCGGATCACGAACGTCGGCGTCGTCGGCAACGCGTGGTACGACGTCGGGCGGTCGTTCGATCCCTCGTTCGAGTACCCGCAGGGCTCGGGCCACGAGCTGCTCGGCCACGCCGAGCTCTGGGTCGGCGCCGCATTGCCCGACGGAACGCATCGCGTCTCGGGCGGGCCGATGATGGAGTGGCGCCCGACGCTCGATCCCGACGACCACGTCCTCACGGCCAATGCCGGCGACCCCGGCAGCAGGTGGAACTTCGACGACGACAACGACCGGCGGATCGACGAGGACCCGCTGAACGGCCGCGACGACGACGGCGACGGGCTGATCGACGAGGACTTCGACCTGCCCTCGCAGCAGATGATGACGGCCGAGTACACCGACGATCAGCCCGAAGCGATCAGCTACAGCTACCCCAACGGGGAATCGCACGAACCGCTCGGACTCTCGGTCCACCAGGAGTCGTACGCCTGGAGCCAGCCGGGCCTCACCGACATCGCGGGGCTGCGCTTCGTCGTCACGAATCACGGCTCGAGGACGCTGAGCGACGTCAGGCTCGGGCTCTACACCGATCTGGACTCGCGCGACCAGGCCACGCGCGGCGGCCACATCGACGATCGCTGCAGACGCATCCACTACCTCCAGGAGACGGTCTACAACGACACGCTGAACGGCTGGTGGAAGACCTGCGACAAGCGGATCGAGGGCGACGCCGTCACCGTCTACGACTCGAATCCCTCCTCGGGGTTGCCGTGCGGCTCCGTGATCGGGCTCACGCACACCACCGATCCGCTCGCGGGTCTGATCTTCAGCGGCTATCCCGGCGTCAAGGACGCGCGTCTCGCCGCGCGCGCACCGGCCAAGGACACGACGTTCGTCTCGTACGTGTTCGCGCAGGACCTGCCGCCGCACCAGGGCGGACCGCCCGTGCTCGACGCTGACCGCTGGGCCGCGATGACCGGAAACTGGCCCACCGCGGACGAGGGCGAGGTACACGACTACGCCGTGCTCCTCGTGTGCGGGCCATTCGCGGTTCTGCAGCCCGGACAGAGCGTCGAGTTCAGCGTCGCCCTGCTCGCCGCACCCACGCTCGACAGCATTCCAGCCCGCGCGGTCACGGCGCGAATGCTCCAGCGGGGCACCGGCTACGACGACGGGACGGGTGGCGCCACCGGCGGTCGCGAGGTCTGCATCGAGCCGCCGCCCGGGATCACGTTCACGTACGATCCCAACTGTCTGCCCGAGTACGGCCTGCTCGATCCCAACCTGCACCCGCTGCCCGGCGTCTTCCCGCCCTCGGCGGGCGCCGAGGTGGTCTACACGTCCGGCAAGTGCGTATGGACCAACCTCGACTGCGACATCTGCACGGGCGACGACGGCCTCGACGTCTGGCACCACTGGTCGATCGAGCCGGCGCTGCCCTCGCCGCCGGCGATGCGCGTGGTGCCGGGCGACCATTCGGCGACGATCGAGTGGGACGATGGCCCCGAGGTGGGCATCGCGTCGGGCTACGTCGGGGACAACAGCGAGACCTTTGCGGGCTACAAGCTCTACCGGCTCGACAACTGGACTCGAAAGACGCTGCTGCCGTCGCCGGACGCGTGGCAGCGCATCGCGGTCTATCGCGCCGACACGACGCAGGGCGGGCTGCCGCTTAGCGCGCTCATCGACTACTCCGTGCCGCCGGACCGCAAGCAGAACGGCGTGTCCCATCACCCCATCGGGCGTTACCGCGTTGTCGATACCGGGCTCAAGAACGGCTTCGACTATCAGTACGTCGTGACGTCGTTCGCGCGCGCGCACGCGCCGCTCGACACGCTGCCGACGCTCGTGACCGAGCGCGAGAGCCCGTTCATCCCCGACTTCGCCAACAAGGTGACGCCGCACGACTCCTCGCGCGCGGGGCCGCCACACGTCTGGGTCGTCCCGAATCCCTATCGCGCGAATGCGCCCTGGGAGCGACCTCCCGTCCCCGGCGACGTGTTCACGAAGCACATCGACTTCCTGGGCCTGCCGCGCGAGCCCGTGACGATCCGCATCTACACGGTGGCGGGCGACCTCGTGCAGACGATCCGGCACGACGGCAGCAACGGCGACGGCGAGGCGCCCTGGGACCTGGTCACACGCAACGGGCAGGACGTCGAATCGGGCCTCTTCCTGTTCACGGTCGACGGAAAATCCGGGCACCAGGTCGGCAAGTTCGTGCTGATCCGTTGAACGCCGCGGCGCGAGGCGTCGGGGGGGCGTCGAGCGCGGCGCGCGCCCCCGCTACTCGCCCTTTTCGAGCCGGCGTTGGCGCAGCTCGCGCCGTTCGTCGCCGCGGCCGCGGTTGTAGCCGAACTGGTACGCGAGCAGGAACGCCATCGCGTGCACCAGCCACCAGCCGGGGGCGAGGAATCGCAGCACGCTGGGAAGCGGCATCGCTTCACTCCTTCCGGGCGCGCAATCGGCGCGCGCCGAGTCCATGCAGGAACGGATGATCGCCCTCGAGCACGTCCTCCAGGTCGAGCCGCGAGGGCTCGACCCAGCGCACGGCGTGCACGGCGCGGTCGGGCGTGAACTCGTGCGAATCGAGCGTGCAGCGGACGAACACGATCTCGACGCGCACGCCGTGCGCGTAGTCGTGTTCGTGCACCGCGAGACGCTCGTGTGCGACCGCGCCCACGCCGAGCTCCTCGCGCAGCTCGCGCACGACGGCCGCCTCCGACGTCTCGCCGGGCTCGAGCTTGCCGCCCGGGAACTCCCACTGGAGCCCGAGCGGCCCGCCCGGCGGGCGCTGCGTCATGAGCAGCAGCGGCCCGTCCCAGACGACCGCGGCGACGACGCGCACGCGTCGCGAGGCCGGCGCCTCAGCCACGCGCCGCCTCGTCCGCGAGCTCGCGCTCGAAGCGTGTGAGGTAGCGCCGCTCCCCCGCCTCGCGCGCCGCGAGCGCGCGCGTCGCGGCGGCATGGAGCCGCCGCGCATCGTCGGCGGTGAGCGTGCGGCGACGCATCGCGGGCGGCACACGCAGGTAGCCGGGCGCGTGATCGATGAGCAGTGGCGAGCGCGCGAGCGCGAACAGGTCGCAGGCCCGCTCGCCGCCCGGTACGAGGCCGCGCGCCTGGAGCAGGTGCGTGAACTCGTGCGCGATCGTGAAGAGGTGGAGCCGCCGCGGCCGCACCCAGACGCCGGGCCGTTCCGGATCGAGCGAGCCCCAGCCGAGGATGCCGGGCTTCTGCGCGAGCCCGACGTGGATCGCGACGCCGGCGAGCTCGGGAAAGAAGCGCCGCACCTGTTCGAGCCGCTCGACGATGCGCGCGTGGTGCGGCGAGCGCGCGGCGAGGCGCGAGAACGTCCAGCGGGGTCGCGCGGGGCCGAGGTCCATGACGAGCTGCTCGAGCAGGACGGGCCGCCGGGCCGGCTTCGCGCGTCGGCGGGACGTGCCGCGCCGCGCCCGCGCCGCGTCACGCGCGGCGCCGTCCAACCGGCGCGCCGCGGAGCTCAACCGCTCGAGCAGTGCCGAGAGCCGGAGCATCCCGCGCAGTGTCAGGGAATGCCTGCGCCCGGTCAACGAGCGGCGCGACGCGGGCCGAGCGTCGCGTGCCGCGCGGTCGCGCGATCGTTCCGGCGGTCGGGCATTGGAGGACGAGCGGCGCGCGCTCACTGGTAGTGCCGGCCCTGCGCCCACGCCACGGCGAGATCGGCCTTGAAACCGCGCGCGACGAGAATCGGCAGGTCCTGCTCGTAGGGCATCGCCAGCGGGTGACCGGCGCGTCCCGCGACGATCACCTGCCGGAACTCGCGCGCGGCCTCGCTGCTGTCGCGGCCCAGCAGGATCGCGGTGCTGCCGTCCCAGGGCGGCGGGCCCCACAGGAACCAGTTGTTGTGCTGGCAGCACACGTTCGGCACGCGTCCGGCGCCGAAGAGCTCGAGCGCGCCCGCTTCGCCGTAGTTGTCGGCGACGGTGATCGCGCGAGCGCGCTCGGAGTCGGGCAGCGTCGCCGCGACACGCGCGACCGAGTCCGCCATCTCCGGCCAGCCGAACATGTCGGCGTAGTGCTGCGGCAGTGCGCCCATGCGGTGGTGTTCCTCGGTCTGGGGCGCGAGGCGCAGGGCGCGCTGCCAGGCGAGGAACGCGGGCACGGGCAGGCACGGCATCGCGAACGGCGCGAGCGGCAGCGCGAGCGCGACGAGAAGCGCCGAGACCGACGCGCGTGCGGCCGCCGGCCGCGCCTCCCACCACACCGCGCCCGCCGCGAGGAGGCCGGGAACGGCGAGCGTCAGGTACTCGGCGCGCGCGCTGCCGCTCGCGAGCAGGATCGCCAGCGTGACCAGGTAGACGATCGCGAGCGGCCGCCACGTCGCGCGCGCGGGGACGAGCGCAGCGCCGAGCCCGGCGAGCCACACCGGCGCGGCGCCGGGCCCGGCGGCGAGCATCTGCCCGAGCAGGAACTTGAGCGGCTCGAGCGCGAGCATCTTCTGCGTGCGTGCGTTGCGCATGAACTCGAGCGTCGGCCAGCCGTGCGCGCGCTCCCAGAGCGCGTGCGGCACGACGATCGCGAGCGCGAGCGCCACCGCGAGCCATGGCCCCCTCGAGCGCAGCACGCGCCGCTGCGGCGACAGCACGATCGCGACGCCGAGGCCCGCGCCGAGCCAGAGCACGCTCCACTTGTCGAGCAGGCCGAGGCCGAGCGCGAGTCCCAGTGCGAGCCACGCCACGATGCGGCCGGTCGCGAGCGCCCGCACCGCAAGCAGGCTCGCGAGCACCCAGAAGAGCTGGTCGAACACGTTCATCGACCAGTAGTGCCCGATGCCGAGCGAGACCGGCGCGAGCCCGGCGGCGAGCGCGGCGAGGCCCTGCGCGAAGCGCCGTCCGCCCAGCTCGCGCGCGAGCGCACCGGCGAGCATCGCGAACGCGATCGCGACCAGCGTGGCGGCGACGCGGATGACGAGCAGGCGGTCGCCGGCGATGGCGCGCACGATCGCCAGCACGGCGATGGAGAGCGGCGGCTGATCGACGTAGCCCCACGCGAGCCGGCGGGCGCACGAGACGTAGTAGAGCTCGTCGCGGAACCAGCCGTACGCCGTGAACGCGGTCGCGTGCAGGGCGAAGAGTGCGAGCGCGACGAGCGCGAGCGTGCCGCGCGCGAGCGGCGGTCGCTGCTGCGATTCGGGCCGTCGCTCGCTCATGCGCTCTCCGGGGGCGGAATGGCGTCCGGCGCGATGCTGCGCGAGCGCGAGGTCGCGCGCAAGCCACCGTGACCGGCCGGGTGCACCGGGGCGCCCGGGTTGGCGGCAGGCGCCTGGCTCGGGCATGCTGCGCCGCCGATCATGAACGCGAGCCCCGAGATCTCGGTCGTCGTACCCGCCTTCAACGAGGGCGAGAGCCTGCCCGCGCTGTTCGCCGAGCTGCGCGCCGCGCTCGAGGCGACCGGACGCACGTGGGAAGTGCTGGTCGTCGACGACGGCAGCACGGACTCGACGGGCGAACGGCTGCGCGCCGAGGCCGCAGCCGACCCGCGCGTGATCCCGATCGCACTCGAGCGGAACGCCGGCCAGAGCGCGGCGCTCGCCGCAGGACTCGCGCGCGTGCGCGGCGCGATCGTCGTCACGCTCGATGCGGATCTGCAGAACGATCCCGCGGACCTGCCCCGTTTGCTCGCCGCGCTCGCGAACGCCGACGTCGTCTCGGGAGTGCGCGCGAACCGGCAGGACTCGTGGGTGCGGCTCGTGTCGTCACGCATCGCCAACGCCACGCGCCGCGCCGTGCTCGGCGATCCCGTGACCGACATCGGCTGCTCGTTCAAGGCGTACCGCCGCGAGGCGCTCGAAGGCGTGCCGATGTTCGTCGGCGTGCACCGCTTCCTGCCCGCGCTCTGCGTGTTCCGCGGCGCGCGCTTCGCGGAGGTGCCGCTCCGCCATCGCGCACGCGTCCACGGCATGAGCAAGTACGGCGTGGGCAACCGGCTGTGGCGCGGCATCGCCGATCTCGTCGGGGTCCGCTGGCTCAAGTCGCGGATGGTGCGCTACCGCGTGCGCTGAGCCGCTCCGGGGCCTCGCCCGACGCATCACCTCGAGCCACTCCGCGGCGCGTCCGCCATCGCGGCCATCGTGCCGACGCGCGCCGCCGACGCGCGGCGCTGGCGCGCAGGCGCGGAGGCCGTGCGCGGCGCTGGCGAGGGGGCGTGCCGCCCGTTAGATTCCCGGGTCGCGCCCCGCCCGGAATCGCATCCGTTCAAGGAGGAAGCCCGATCGTGCGTTCCATCCCCACCTCGCTGCTGCTCGCGGCCGCCCTGGTCGCGGCCACTCCCGCGGCGCGCATCGCGGCGGCACAGACCTCGTCGACGCCGCCCACGGCCACCGCGCCCGCGACACCGTCGGGCATCGTCGGCATCGACGCCATGACGGCCACCGTGTTCCAGCAGAACCAGAGCTCGTTCTCGGGCATCGCCCTGCGGCTGCGCATCCACCCGGCCTCGCTCGTCCGCGAGATCTCGTTCATGCCGACGTTCGAGTACTGGCAGAACACGAGCCACATCGACGCGTTCGACATCCAGGTGCAGCGCCGCGACGCCACGCTGGGCGGCGACGCCCGCTGGACGTTCGACCGCAGCGGCGCGCAGCCGTACGTCGGCGCCGGACTGGGGCTCCACTTCCTGAACGAGGACCTGCGCGCGCCCACGTTGAACGTGCCCCACGCGACCAATTCGACCGTGAAGGGCGCACTCGAGGTGCTCGGCGGCGTGCAGTTCGAGATGAGCGGCCGGCTGGGGAGCTTCCTCGAGCTCAAGTTCCTCGACGTGACGCAGTACCGTCAGCTCAAGCTCAGCACCGGTCTCAGCTGGAACTTCTGATCCGTTCGGAGGACTCGTGCACCCATCCGCGCTCGTTCGCGGCGGCGCGCTGATCGCGCTGCTGCTCGCCCCGGCCGCCCTCGCCGCAACCACGGACCCACCCGCGCGCGAGGGCGACTTCGTGGTGCGCGATTTCAAGTTCGGCAGCGGCGAGACGCTGCCGGAGCTGCGCCTGCACTACCTCACGTTCGGAACGCTGCGACGCGATGCGCGCGGACATGCGACCAACGCGGTGCTCGTGCTGCACGGCACGGGCGGCAGCGGGCGGCAGTTCCTGGCGCCGCAGTTCGCGAACGAGCTCTATCCGTCCGGCCAGCCGCTCGACACGACGAAGTACTTCGTGATCCTGCCCGACGGCATCGGCCACGGCCGCTCGAGCCGCCCGCGCGACGGCCTCCACATGAAGTTCCCGCACTACGACTACGACGACATGGTGGCGGCGCAGCATCTCCTGCTCGTCGACCACCTCGGCGTCGACCACCTGCGGCTCGTCATGGGCACGTCGATGGGCGGCATGCAGACGTGGGTGTGGGGCGAGACCTATCCCGATTTCATGGACGCCCTGATGCCGCTCGCCTGCCTGCCCGTTCCGATCGTCGGGCGCAACCGGCTGTGGCGGTCGATGATCGTCGACGCGATCGAGAGCGATCCCACGTGGAAGGACGGTGAATACGCCAGCGAGCCGATGGACGGACTCCGCACGGCCGCCGACATCCTGCTCATCGCCGGCAGTGCGCCGCAGTTCATGCAGAAGGCGCTCGACACGCGCGTCGGGGTCGACCGCTACCTGGGTGACCGCCTCAGGTTCCTGCTGCCGGAGCTCGACGCCAACGACCTCATCTACCAGCTCGATGCGTCGCGACACTACGACCCGTCGGCGAGGCTCGACTCGATTCGCGCGCCCCTGCTCCACGTCAACTCGGGCGACGACTTCATCAACCCGCCCGAGCTGGGGATCGCCGAGCGCGAGATCCGCGAGGTGCACCACTCGCCGAACGCGCACTTCCTGCTGATCCCCTCGAGCGAGCAGACGCACGGTCACGGCACGCACACGTGGGCCGCGCTCTGGAAGGACCGGCTCCAGCAGCTGCTCGACACCTCGCCGCCGCGCTGAGGTCCCGATGCCGCGCGCGAGCCGTCCGGACGCCGCGCCCGCGGGGCGGGCGCTGGCGGTCGCGCTCGCGCTGCCCGCCGCGGCGCACCTCCTGCTGGGCCTCGCGCCGTCGATGCGGTTCTGGGGCCTCGCCGATCTGGTCGTCGCGCCCGGCGCGTGGCACCTGGGGCTCG
>DATJXF010000123.1:0-5931 GCA_035500415.1 Candidatus Acidiferrales bacterium
ACCACGTTCGAACGATCGAATTGCGCCCGCCCCACCCCTGCGGCACTGTGCGCGCCATGAAGAGATCGATCTGCCTCGCGCTGCTCGCCTGCGCGATCTCGCTCCCCGCCGCCGCCCTCGAGATGCAGTTCCGCGGCACCAACCAGAACCTCGAAGAGGCGCGCTCGCTGGTCGGCAAGGCCCGCTACGAAGAAGCGCTCGACGAGCTGGCCACCGCCGAACAGCTCCCTGGCAACACCAACCGACACCTCGCCGACATCTACGCGCTGCGCGCCTCGGCGCTGCTCGGCCTCGCGGGCACGGCGGCGGGGTTCTTCGGCTCGCGCGCGATCTTCCGGCTGATGGACCCGGGCGGCACGGTGGTCGAGGACGGCGCCGCGTACCTGCGCGTGGTGCTCACGGCCGCGCCGCTGCTCATGGTCTCGGAGTCCTGCCAGGGCGTCATGCGCGCCTGCGGCGATACGCGCACCCCCCTGCTCGTCGATCTCGGCGCGGTCGCGCTCAACGCCGTGCTCGCGCCCGTGCTCATCTACGGGCTCGGGCCGTTTCCGCGGCTGGGCGTCGCGGGCGCGGGCTGGGCGACCGTGTGCGCGCAGCTCGTCATGCTCGCGAGCTACGCCGTGCTCGCACTGCGCCGGCACCCGTCGTTCCCGCTCGCGCGCCACGCCGGGGGGCCGCCCGTGCGCGTGCTCGGCCTCGCGGGCGTCGGGGCACCCGCCGCGCTGATCGGCGTGCTCTTCTCGGTCGTCTACGTCGCGTTCGTGCGCTCGGCGTCCGCACAGGGCGCCGCCGCCGTGGCCGTCGTCGGCGTCGGCAACCGGCTCGAGGCGATCCAGTTCGTGCTCGCGGTCTCGCTCGGGCTCGCGGGCGCGAGCGTGCTCGGCCAGAGCCTCGGCGCCCGGGATCCCGGGCGCGCGCGCGCGGTCCTGCGCGCGAACCAGCGCTGGGCGCTCGCGGTCTCGCTGGTGCTGCTCGCGGTCTTCCTCGCGTTCCCGCGCTGGCTGCTGTCGTGGTTCTCGGCCGATCCGAACGTGTGGGCGCTCGGCGTTCCCTACCTGCGGGTGCTCGCGCTCGGACTGCCCGCGACCGCGGTCGAGATCGTGACCGCGGAATCGATCATGGGCTCGGGCCACACCCGCACGCTGTCGTGGATCTACACGCTCGTCTCGCTCGTGCGGATCCCGCTCGCGTTCCTCATTCCCCGCTGGACGCACTCGGGCGTGATCGGGATCGCGTGGCTCATCGCGATCTCGTGCACGCTGCGCGCCGGCGCGATCCTGCTCTGGGCGAGGCGGGGGAGCTGGTTGCGCGGTCTCGATGCCGAGCTGCAGGGCCCGCGGCCGACCGGGCCGTGAGCGGGGCGCCGCGCCGCCGCCGGATGCCGATTCGCCCGAACTCCTCTAGACTCATCCGCCCCCTTCCGATCCACGCGCACCCGAGGACGGCATGCACCATCGCTACGTGATCATCGGGGGCGGCATCGCCGCCGCCGCCGCAGCCCGGGGCATTCGAGCCCACGATCGCGAGGGCAGCGTGCTGCTCGTCTCGCGCGAGAACCACCTGCCGTACCGGCGCGGTCCGCTCGCGCGCGAAGCGTGGCAGGGCGGCTTCGACCTCGAGCGGCTCTCCATCCAGCCGCCCGAGTTCTACACCGAGAACCGCATCGAGGTGCGGCTGCGGCGCGAGATCGTCGAGATCGACGCGGACCACCACGTCCTCTGGGACGAGCGCGGCGACAGCCTCGGATTCGATCACGCCGTGCTCGCGACGGGTTCGCGCCCGCGCCGGTTGCGGGCGGTTGGATCCGAGCGCTCGGGCGTCCGCTACTTTCGCGACCTCGAGGACTTCCTCGACCTCGAGCACCGCATGGGCCACCTCCAGCACGTGACCATCGTGGGCGGCGGCGGCGTCGCGCTCGAGCTCACCACGGCGCTGCGGACGATCGGGCGCGAGGTGACGCTCGTGCTGCCCGACGAGTACCCGCTCCGGCGCGTGCTGCCGCGCGAGCTGGGCGAGACGCTGCTCGAGACGCTGCGTCGGCTGGACGTGGAGATCGTGACGGGCGACACGCTGGTCGAGATCGAGGAGGCGGGCGACGTGCTCCACGCGCGCACGGCGAGCGGCAACTCGCTCGACACGCAGCTCGTGATCGTCGATCAGGGCACCGAGCCGCAGCTCGAGCTGGGCGAGGCCGCCGGCCTCGAGACCGACGACGGCGTCGTCGTCGACGAGCTCGGGCGCGCCTCGAAGCCGGGGCTGTGGGCGGCGGGCGACGTGGCCGAGTTCCCCTACCTCGCGTTGGGGCAGCTGATGCGCGTCGAGGGCGAGGACCACTCCGAGCACCACGGCTTCGCGGTCGGCGCCAACATGGCCGGCGCCTCGACGCCGTACGCCCACCTGCCGTGGCGCGCGCTCGCGTTCGGCGGGCTGCAGCTCGTCGCCGTGGGCGAGCTCGACGCGCAGCTCGATCACCAGCTCGCCTGGCTCGACCCGGAGCGCGAGGGCGTCGTCTACTACCTGCGCGACGACGTCGTGCGCGGCGTGCTGATGCTCAACGTGGCCGACCGGCTCGAGTGGGCGCGCGCGCTGATCCGCGAGGCCCGGCCGATGTCGTCGGCCGACCGCGCGGCACTGCTCGTGCCGCAGGCCTGAGCAATCCGGGCGCAGGGCGCACCCGCGCCGTGCGCGATGGGCGCGGCGCTACGCCACGTCCCGCCGGTCGCGCGGATCCAGCGCGTCGCGCAGCCCGTCGCCCAGGAAGTTGAGCGCGAGCAGCGTGAGCGAGAGCGCCAGCCCGGGGGAGACGACGAGCCACGGGAAGATCGCGAGCACGCGCGCGCCGTCGGAGACGAGCGTGCCCCACGACGCCGCGGGCGGCTGGACGCCGAGCCCCAGGAAGGACAGGAACGCCTCCTGGAGGATCACGGTGGGCACCGTGAGCGTCGCGAACACGATCACGGGCCCGAGCGTGTTGGGCACGAGGTGGCGGAAGACGACGCGCGCGCCGCTCGCGCCCAGCGCGCGCGCGGCCTCGACGAACGACTGGCCCTTGAGCGAGCGCACCTGCCCGCGGACGATGCGTGCCATCGTGAGCCACTGGACGAGCCCCAGCGCGATGAACAGCAGCGCGAGGCTGCGCGCGAAGAAGACGAGCAGCAGGATCACGAGGAAGAGGTAGGGCAGCGCATCGAGCACGTCGACGACGCGCATCATGAGCTCGTCGGTGCGGCCGCCCGCGTAGCCCGCGACCGCGCCCCACGCGACCCCGACGACGAGGCTGACCGCGGTGCCGACGAGCCCGACGAGCAGCGAGATCCGCCCGCCGAAGAGCACGCGCGAGAACAGGTCGCGGCCGAGATCGTCGGTGCCGAACCAGTGCGCGGCCGAGGGCGGTGCGGCGCCCGTCGCCAGATCCTGCGCCGCCGGATCGTGCACGAACGGCAGCCAGGGCGCCGCGACCGCGACCGCGCCGACGAGCAGCAGGAACGCGGCGGAGAGCAGGGCCGCACGGTTGCGGCGCAGCCGCCGCCACGCGTCCGCCCACGGGCTGCGTGGCGCGTGCACTTCGAGCGGCGCGACGTGCGCGGGCGGCGCGAGGCCGATGCTCACGCCGCCTCGACGCGCGGGTCGAGCCGGGCGTAGAGCAGCTCGGCCGCGAGGTTGAGCGCCATGAGCGCGGCCGCGTAGAACAGCACGGCACCCAGCACGAGCGTGTAGTCGCGGTTGAACGCGGCGTTCACGAGCTGCCTGCCGAGCCCCGGAATCGCGAAGATCTGCTCGACGACGATCGAGCCCATGACGATGCGCGCGGCCGCGGGCCCCAGGAACGTGACGACGGGCAGGATGCCGAGCGGCAGCGCGTGGCGCAGCACGACGACGTGCTCGGGCAGGCCCTTGGCGCGCGCGGTGCGCACGAAGTCCTGGCTCAGCGCCTCGATCATGCCCGCGCGCGTGAGCCGCGCGACGTACGCCACGTAGGCGCTCGCCAGCGTGATCACCGGCAGCACGCGGCTCGCCGGTCCGTTCCAGAGTGCGGGCGGCAGCCAGTAGAGCCCGAGCGCGAAGACGAGCACGAGCGCCGGCCCGAGCACGAACGCGGGGATCGAGACGCCGGCGAGCGAGAGTGCCATCGAGGCGTGATCGGCGACGCCGTTGCGCCGGACCGCCGCGATGACGCCCGCGGGGATGCCGACGAGCAGCGCGACGAGCAGCGACCAGGCGCCGAGCTCGGCCGAGACGCGCACGCCCTCGGCGACGATGTCGCGCACCTGGCGCTGCGGGTACTTGTACGAGGGGCCCAGATCGCCGTGCGCGGCGTTCCACAGGAAGCGTCCGTACTGCTGGCCGAGCGGGCGGTCGAGACCATAAAGACGCATGAGCTGCGCGCGCGCCGACTTCGGGATGTCGCGCTCGGACTGGAACGGACCGCCCGGCGCGAGGCGCACGAGGAAGAACGTGAGCGTCGCGATCGCCCAGAGCGTGGGCACGAACAGCAGCAGGCGCCGGACGACGAGCGCCCTCATCGCGAGGCCGCCTCCGCGGCCAGGGGTGCGCTCCGCCAGGCGCGATCGATCCAGACGTGCGTCAGCGGATGCAGATCGAGCGCGGTGTGGTAGAGGCCGCGCACGTAGGGTTTGATCAGCTCGTGCGTCGAGTAGTGATAGATCGGCAGGAATGGCGCCTGCTCGACGGCGAGCGACTCGGCGCGTGCCAGCAGCTTGAAGCGGCGCGAGGCGTCGAGCTCGTGCGAGGCGTCGCGCAGCAGCGCGTCGTAGCGCGGATCGCTCCAGCCCGTGCGGTTGTTGCCGTCCCCGCTGCGCAGCGGCTCGAGGAACGCGTTGGGATCGAGGTAGTCGCCGATCCACGAGCGGCGCGCGACCGCGTAGCGCAGGTTCGTCACCGCGTCCATGTAGGACGCCCAGTCCTGGTTCTCGAGCTCGACGGGCACGTGCAGCGTGCGGCGCCACATCTCCTGCACCGCCTCCGCGATCCGGCGGTGGTCCTCGCTGGTGTTGAAGAGGATCGTGAAGCGCGGGAAGCCGCGGCCGTCGGGGAAGCCGGCGAGCGCGAGCTCGCGCCGCGCGGCTTCCGGATCGAACCGCATGCCCGCCGGGCCGGTATAGCCCGCGTAGCCGTCGGGCGTGATGCGCCCCCACGCGCGGCGCGTGCCGCGAAGCAAGTCCCGCGCGATCGCCTCGCGATCGATCGCCAGGTCGAGCGCGCGCCGCGCGTGGACGTCGTCGAACGGCTTGCGCGTGGTGTTGACGCCGTAGAAGTACGTGGCCTGGAACTCGCCCGTCACGTAGTCGGCGTAGTGGCGCAGGTAGGGAATGAACGGCGCCGGGATGCCGCCGCTGGGGTTCCAGTCGAGCTCGCCCGCCTTGTAGAGGTTGGTCGAGGTGTTGAGGTCGTCGATCGCGTACGCGACGACGCCGTCGAGGAGGACGTGCGCCGCGTCCCAGTAGCGCGGGTTCTTCGCGAAGTCCATCACCTCGCTCGCGACGTGCCGCGTCAGCATGAACGGCCCGTTGACGACGATCCGCCCCGGCTCGGTCCACGCCACGCCCCCGCGCTCGATCGCGTGGCGCGGCACCGGCAGCAACGTGAACGAGCTGGTGAGGAAGAGGAAGTACGCGGTCGGGGTACGCAGCGTCACGACCAGCGTGCTGTCGTCGCTCGCGCGCACGCCCACCTGCGTCGAGTCGTGGAGCACGCCGCGGTTGAAGGCTTCGGCGTTGGCGAGCGGGTAGAGCGTGCCCGCCGCGCGCGAGGCGGTGACGGGGCTCAGGACGCGCCGCCACGCGTAGACGAAGTCGCCGGCGGTGACCGGCTCGCCGTCGCTCCAGATCAACCCCGGCCGCAGGTGGAACGTGTACCTGAGCCCGTTGGCGCACACGTCCCAGCGGTACGCCTGCGCGGGGCGCGGCTCGA
>DATJXF010000124.1:0-4535 GCA_035500415.1 Candidatus Acidiferrales bacterium
GGCGGACGAGGTGACGAACGGGTAGGTGCCGTGATCGAGATCGAGCAGCGTCCCCTGCGCGCCCTCGAGCAGCACGCGCCGCCCGGCCGCGAGCGCCGCGTGGAGCTCCTCCGACACGTCGGTCACGAGCGGCGCAACCCACGCCGCGAACGGCGCGAGCGAATCGAACAGCGCGGCGCCGCTGCTGCCCGCGAGGTCAGCGGCGGGGAACTCGCGCCGCAGCCGCTCCAGGTTGCGGTCGCACTGCGCGACGAACGTCTCGCGATCGAACAACTCGGCGACGCGCAGTCCCGTCCGCGCGGCCTTGTCGCGGTAGGCGAAGCCGATGCCGCGGCCGGTCGTGCCGATCGCGCCGGGGCCGCTCTCGGCGACCGCCTCGACCGCGTGGTGGTACGGCAGGATGAGGTGCGCGGCCGCGGAGACGCCGAGCTGGCGCCGCGCGGGCACGCCGCGGGCCTCGAGCCCGCCGACCTCGGCGAGCAGACGCTCGGGGTCGATCACGACGCCGTTGCCGATCAGGCAGCGCCGCCCCGGGTGCAGGATCCCGGAGGGCACGAGGTGCAGCACGAGCGTCTCGCCGCGGTGGATCACGCTGTGCCCGGCGTTGGGGCCGCCCTGGTAGCGCGCGACGACGTCGGCTTCGGCGCTCAGCGCGTCGACGATCTTGCCCTTGCCCTCGTCACCCCACTGCGCGCCGACCACCACCGTGCACGGCATGTTCGCGCCTCCACGTGAAACGGCCGCGGCACGTTACGCGAACGCCACGGCGCGCCGCAACGCGGCGCGTGAGCGCCACGATCCGCGACGGTGACGCGGGGCGCGTCAGCGCGCGGCGGCGAGCGCCTCGATCAGGAGCTGGGCGGCCTCGGTGCCCGCACGGCGCTGCGCTTCCGCCGTGCTCGCCCCGAGATGCGGCAACGCGAGCAGGTTCGGCAGCTCGAGCAGCGGGCTCTGGCCCGGCGGCTCGTGCTCGAAGACATCGGTCGCCGCGCCGCGGATCGTCCCCGAGCGCAGCGCATCGAGCAGCGCGGCTTCGTTCACCACCCCGCCACGCGAGCAGTTGACGAGCACGGCGTCGCGCTTCATCAGGGCGAACTCGCGCGCGCCGAAGGAGCCGTGCGTCTCGTCGGTGAGCGGCACGTGGAGCGTCACGACGTCCGCACCGCGCAGCAGCTCGTCGCGCGGCACCGCGCGCACCCACGCGAAGCCCTCGTTCGTCGCCGAATAGAGCGGATCGTGCGCGAGCACCGGCATGTCGAACGCGCGCGCGCGCGTCGCGACCTCGCGGCCGATCCGCCCGAAGCCGAGGATGCCGAGCGTGCGGCCGGAGAGCTCGCGTCCCTGGTACTTGGTCTTCTCCCACACGCCGCGCCTGAGGTCGGCGACCGCCGGCACGAGATGGCGCTCGAGCGCGAGCAGCAGCCCGAACACGAGTTCGGCGACGGACACCGAGTTCGCGTTGGGCGTGTTGAGCACCCGGACCCCGTGCGCCTGTGCGGCCCTGCGGTCGACGTTGTCGAGCCCGGTGCCGGCGCGGACCACGACGCGCAGCGTCGGCGCCCCCGCGAACACGTCGGCCGTGACCCTGGTCGCGCCGCGCACGAGCAGGCCGTCGACGCCCGCGAGGGCGGCGACGAGGTCCGCGCCCTTGAGCGCGTTGCCCTCGCTCACCTCGTGCCCCGCCGTGCGCAGCATCTCGATCGCGGCCGCATCGACGCGGTCGCAGGCGAGCACCTTCACGCGGCTTCCCAGGCGCGGCGCGCCGCCTCGGTCGCGCCGCTCGCGGGACGGCCGCACGCGCCCACGCACTCCTCGAGCGCGCCGAGCAGCACGTAGATGTCCGAGAGATCGTAGGCGCCCATGTGGCCGATGCGGAGCATCTTGCCCTTCATGTGGTCCTGCCCGCCCGCGACCGTGATGCCGTGCACCTCGCGCAGCCGCTTGATCACCGCGGAGGCGTCGACCCCCGCGGGCGGCTCGATCGCGGTCACGCTGTTGGCCGGGCTCTTCGCAAAGAGCGTGAAGCCGAGCGCCTGGGCGCCGGCGCGCGTCGCGGCGGCCAGTCGCGCGTGGCGCTGGTGCACGTTGGCGAGACCTTCCTCCTTCATCATCGCGAGCGCCTCCTGCACCGCAAAGATGAGGCTCACCGCGGGCGTGAACGCGCTCTCGCCGGCGGGCAGGCTCTTGCGCGCCTTGCGCAGGTCGAAGTAGAAGCGCGGCAGGCGCGCGCCCTCGATGGCGTCCAGCGCCCAGGGCGCGAGGCTCACGGTCGCAATCCCGGGGGGCGCCATCAGGCCCTTCTGCGATCCGGTGACGACGACGTCGACGCCCCACGCGTCCTGCGGCAGCGGGTGCACGCCGACGCCGGTGATCGCGTCGACGACGAGACGGCGGCCCTTCCCTCGCGTCACCTGCGCGAGCGCGCGGACGTCGTGGAGCGCGCCCGTCGAGGTCTCGCTCTGCGTCGCGAACACCGTCGTGATCGCGGGATCGGCCGCGAGGCGCTTCTCGACCTCGCCCGGATCGACGGCGCGACCCCACTCGACCGTCACCACCTCGTTCGGGACGCCGTACGCCTTGCCGATGTTCGCCCAGCGCTCGCCGAACTTTCCGCCCACGATCGTGAGCGCCTTCTCGCCCGGCGCGAGCAGGTTGACGACGCACGCCTCCATCGCGCCCGTGCCCGACGCGGCGAGCATGAGCACCTCGCCCGCCGTCTCGTGCAGCCACGCCAGGTCGCGCGTCACCGCCTGGTAGGTCGCGCGGAACACGTCGGTGCGGTGGTGCGGCGGCACCTGCGACATCGCCCGCAGAATGCGGATCGGAATCTCGACGGGCCCGGGCGTGAAGAGGCGCGGGCGCGTATGCGTGCGAACGGCGGAAGCGGGGGCCGAGACGGTCATGGCGGCGGCAGGTCTCCTCAGGGGGTCAGTGAGCGTACGGCTGCGGCGCGGGCGCATCCGGGCGGGGCGGCTCGGCGACCGGCGGGCGCTCGAGTGCGTGCTCGAGCACCTGGTCCATGGTCTCCACCCGAACGAACTCGAGGTCCTCGCGAACCTCCTGCGGAATTTCGGAGAGGTCCTTCTCGTTGCCGCGGGGCACGAGCACGGTGCGCATGCCGGCGCGGCGCGCGGCGACCGCCTTTTCATTGAGGCCGCCGATCGGCAGCACCGTGCCGCGCAGCGTGATCTCGCCCGTCATCGCGACGTCGGCGCGCGTCGGCTGGCCCGTGAGGGCGGAGACGAGCGCGGTCGCCATCGTGATGCCCGCGGACGGGCCGTCCTTGGGCATCGAGCCCTCGGGCACGTGGACGTGCACGTCGATCTCGCGGTGGAACCAGCGGTCGAGCCCGAGCTGCGCGGCGCGCGCGCGCGCGTACGACATCGCCGCCTGCCCCGACTCGCGCATCACGTCGCCGAGCTTGCCGGTGAGCAGCAGCTCGCCCTTGCCCGGCAGGATCGAGACCTCGATCGTGAGCAGCTCGCCGCCCGTTTCGGTCCACGCCAGCCCGTTCGCCACGCCGACGCGCGAGGTGCGCTCGACCGACGTGTCGAGCCAGCGCCTCGGCCCCAGCAGCTTGTGGAGCGAAGGCGGCGAGATCTGCATGCGCTTCTCGAGCTTGCCCTCCGCCTTCTGCTTGGCGACCTTGCGGCACAGGCTCGCGATCTCGCGCTCGAGGTTGCGCACGCCCGCCTCGCGCGTGTAGCCGTTCACGAGATCGCGCAGCGCTGCATCGGTGACGCGCAGGTCGTCCGCCTCGAGCCCCGCGGCCGCGATCTGCTTCGGGATCAGGAAGCGCTTGGCGATCTCCACCTTCTCGGTCTCGAGGTAGCCGGGAAGGCGGATCACCTCCATGCGGTCGACGAGCGCCGGCGGGATCGTGTAGAGCGAGTTCGCGGTGCAGATGAACATCACCTGCGAGAGGTCGAAATCGACCTCGAGGTAGTGGTCGTTGAAGGTGTGGTTCTGCTCCGGATCGAGCACCTCGAGCAGTGCGCTCGCGGGATCGCCGCGCCAGTCCGAGCCGAGCTTGTCGACCTCGTCGAGCAGGAAGACGGGGTTGCGGCTGCCCACGCGGCGCAGGTTCTGCACGATGCGCCCCGGCATCGAGCCGATGTACGTGCGGCGATGGCCGCGGATCTCGGCCTCGTCGCGCACGCCGCCGAGCGCGACGCGCACGAAGCGCCGCCCCACGGCGCGTGCGATCGAGCGGCCGAGCGAGGTCTTGCCCACGCCGGGCGGCCCGACGAAGCAGAGGATCGGCGCCTTGTTCTTGCCGGTCAGCTTGAGCACCGACAGGTACTCGACGATGCGTTCCTTCACCTTCTTGAGGCCGTAATGGTCCTCGTCGAGCACGTGTTCGACGTTCGCGATGTCGAGGTTGTCGCGCGTCACCGAGCGCCACGGCAGCCCCGCGAGCCAGTCGATGTAGCTGCGCACGACCGTCGCCTCGGGCGACATGAAGCTCATGCGCGCGAGCCGGTCGAGCTCCTTGAGCGCCTTCGCGCGCACGTCGCGCGGCATGCGCGCCTTGC
>DATJXF010000125.1:0-6993 GCA_035500415.1 Candidatus Acidiferrales bacterium
GTGTCCTCGTAAAGATCGTACAGCGCCCAGCCCTCGCAGGCGAAGATGAAACTGTTCCACATCGCGCCCTCGCGCGTGAGCCGCCGCGCCACGTCGATGGGCGGCTTCTCGATGAACGAGCGCACGCGGCGCGCGGTTCCCGGCCGGCCGGCCGCGGGCAGGATGAGGCCGTACTCGCTGTCGACGTGCGAGGGCGTCATGCCCAGCAGCACGACGTCGCGCGGGTACGAGCGCGCCGTGCGCTGCGCCGCCTCGATCGCGCCGAGCAGCACGGCTTCGTCGTCCACGTCGCAGTCGGACGGCATGACGACGATACGGGGATTGCGGTCGCGACAGTGGATTTCGACGAGCCCCTGGAGGATGGCCACGGCGGTGCCGTGGTTGTCCGGCTGCGAGAGCACGTTCGCCGCGGGCAGCCGCGCGAGCTCGCCCTCCCACCACGACCGGTGCGCGTCCATCACCAGCGCGATCACGCGTTCGGCCGACGTGGTGCTCAGCGCGCGATCGAGGGTTGCCGCGAGCAGCGAACGTTCGTCGCGGAAGCGGCAGAACTGCTTGGGCACCGCGACGCCGTCCGCGAGCGTCGTGTACGAGCGGATGCGTTTCCCCTCGCCGCCCGCGAGGATCACCACCCAGCTCTCGCCCGCCGTGCGCGAGCTCGCGGTCGTCCTTGGTTTCGTGCGCGCCACTGGCGCGAGCCGCGCCATCGCCTCGTCGTATTCGCCGATCGTGGCCGAGCCACCCTGTCCGAATCGCATCCCGCCCGCGGCCGACCCCTGCGCCTGCATGTCATCCTCCTTGATCCGCGTCCTTTCGGCCCCGGTGAGTCCCCGCTCCCGGGAGCGGGGTCCCGGGGCGATCGCATCGTGCGCGACCGGATGGGTGCTCGCGACGGCGAGCGAAGCCTCGTGGCGCCCACACTAAGATGGACGTTCGACCGCGCGCGGCGGCCCAGTGCGGCGCCGATTCTTTACGAACCGTGGAAATCGCGCGTCAAGGCCCACCCATCGCGGGTCGCACTTGCGCCGACGGTCTCTCCGCCAGGTGGCGCCGCTCGGGGCGCGTGGCGCCGCTTCGCCCCCGGGGCACGTGTCGGGCGAAGTCCCACGCGCATCCGGAGATGAGTCGGCGCCGCGAATGTGGTAAACGCTCGAAACAGCGTTGCCGGAATCGTCGTGCCGCCGCGGGGGCGCGGCGATCGGCGGGGACGGGCCGCGGAAACGGAGTTGCGATGATTCCCTGGGAACTGTTGCCGCGCATCGTCGTCGCAGCGTTGCTGGGCGGCGTGATCGGCTATGAGCGCGATCGCCGCGGCCGACCGGCGGGCCTGCGCACGCACATGATCGTGGCGCTCGCCTCGGCCGCGTACATGGTCGTCTCGACGCACTTCATCGACCATCAGACCTACGGTCCCGCCGAGCACATCGAGGTCGACGTGTCGCGCATCGCGGCGTCGATCGTCACCGGCATCGGATTCCTGGGCGGCGGCGCGATCATGCGCACGGGCGTCAACGTCATGGGGCTCACGACCGCGGCAGGTCTCTGGCTCGTCGGTGCGATCGGTATGGCGTCGGGCAGCGGGATGTACGTGATCGCGGTCTTCGTCACCGCGCTCGGACTCATGGCGCTCACGACGCTGCGCCGCCTGGAGGACAAGGACGACCGCTTCGAAGTGCGGCGGGTCCACGTCGTGCTGCGAGCCACGATGACGGTCGATCCGGTGATCGAGCGCCTCGCCGCGCTCGGGGCGCAGGTGAGTGTCGTCCAGAGCGAACGCGCGGTGCTCGAGGACCGGCTCTCGGCATTGCTCGAAGCGCGCGTGCCGCGCGGGATCACGCACCAGCGCATCCAGGAGACGCTCGCGGGCTGCCACGGACTCGAGCTCGCGCGGATCGACCACGCCGAGGGCTGACGCCGCGCCACCACGCTCCCCCGTCGCGTCCGCGCCACGCTGCGCGCACGGCGCTCGCTCCCGGGCATCGCGCACGGTTTTGGGCCGCGGGCCCTCGCGGGGACCGACTCCGTAGTTCTACGGAGCTCCGCTCCGAACTCTTTCGCATGGCGTGACGCCCGTGCGCCTGCGATACGTTGAGCGGGCAGCGAGTTGGCGTCGTCGAGCATGCCGCGCACCATCCCGCACGCGCCACAGGCCCCAGCGCCGAGTCGAGCCGTGAACGCACCACCCGTGGAGGCACCGTTCGTGCAACGGCAGGGAGACATGGCGACTCCCACCTCGGACAGCGCCGCGACGCCGCACGCGATCCCGGGCGGGCTCGACGCGCTGCGACTGCGCTCGTTCAGCCACCGCACGACCGCGCTCGCCGATCTCGAACGGATCGCACTCACGCCGTCGGGCTGCGTGGCGTTCCAGCGCGAGCTGGGCGCGCGCGGCATCGAGGCCGTGCTGCTCAGCACGTGCAACCGCACCGAGCTCTACTGGCACTCGCATGGCGAGTCCGACGACCGCGCGGTCGCCGACGCGCTCGCCCGCCTCGCCGAGCCGGGCCCTCCGCTGCCGCCCGCGGCGCATCGTGACGCCCGCGGGACCGCCGCCGCCGCGCACCTCTTCCGCGTGACCGCCGGGCTCGAATCGCTGGTCGTCGGCGAGAGCGAGATCGTCGGCCAGGTGCGCGAAGCGATCGAGAACGCGGAGGAGGCCGGCGATGCCGGGTTCTTCCTGCCCTTCCTGTTCCGCGCCGCACTGCGCTTCGGAGGGCTGGCGCGCGCCGAGACGCGCATCGGCGTGGGCGCGCTCTCCGTCGCCTCGGCGGCGGTGCAGCGCCTCGCCCGCGCGCTGCCGGATCTGAACGAGGCGACCGTCGTCGTGATCGGCGCGGGCACGACCGGGCTCAAGGCGGCGCGCCACCTCGTCGCCGAGCGCGTCGGACGGGTCGTGCTCCTCAACCGCACCGTCGAGAAGTCGCGCGAGGCCGCGGCCGGCCTCGGGATCGCGGCCGGATCGCTGGAGGACCTTCCGGCGCGCCTCGCCGAGGCGGACGGCGTGATCGCGGCCGCGCAGGTGGCGAGCCCGCTCGTCACGCCGGCGATGCTCGCCGCCGCGAGCCGGACGAGGCGTGCGCCGCTCGTGCTCCTCGACCTTTCGCTGCCGCGCGCGATCGCGCCGGAGTGCGCGAACGTTCCGGGCGTCGTGCTGCACGACCTCTCGGGATTCGAGGAGGTCGTCGGTTCGAATCGCGCCGGGCGCGAGCGCGAGATCCCGCGCGTCGAGGAGCTGCTGGCGCGCGAGCTCAAGGTGTTCGAAGCGCGCGCGCACGAGTCGCGCGTCCGCCCGCTCGTCGCCGAGCTGCGCCTGCGCGCCGAGGCGATCCGCCGCGACGAGGTGGCGCGGGCGCTCGCGCGCACCGGCGGCGCCGATGCCGAGGCGCTCGACCGCGTCACGCGCCGGATCGTCGACCGGCTGCTCCACGTGCCGAGCCGGGCGCTGCGCCGCGGCGACCTCGCGCTCGATGCGCAGCACGCCGGCTACCTGCGCGCGCTCTTCGGTCTCGAGGGCGAGCGCGAGTCGGGCGACCCCGATGGCGACGACTAGGATCGGCACGCGCGCGAGCGCGCTCGCGCGGTGGCAGGCGAACGAGGTGGCGCGCCTGTGGCGCGACGCGCATCCGGACGCCACGCTCGAGATCGTGCCGCTCTCGAGCCCGGGCGACGAGCAGCCCGACGCGCCTCTTGAGCGCATGGAGGGCACCGGCTTCTTCACCTCGACGCTCGAGCGTGCGCTCCGCTCGCGCGCGATCGACGTCGCGGTCCACAGCTACAAGGACCTCCCCGTGGAGGCCTCGGCGGGGCTCGTCGTCGCGGCCGTCCCGCCGCGCGGGCCGGTCGAGGACGCGCTCTGCGCGCGCGACCGGATGACGCTCGACTCGCTGCCGCGTGGCGCGCGCGTCGGCACTTCGAGTCGCCGCCGCATCGCGCAGCTGCGCGCGCTGCGTCCGGACCTCGCGCTCGTGCCGCTGCGCGGTAACGTGCCGACGCGGCTCGAGCGCGTCGCGCGCGGCGAGCTGGACGCCGTGGTGCTCGCGCGCGCGGGCGTCGAACGACTCGGGCTCGGCGAGCGCATCATCGAGATCTTCCCGACCGCGCGGCTGCTGACCGCGCCGGCGCAGGGCGCGCTCGCGGTGCAGGCGCGTGCGGACGACGCGGGGCGGCTGGCTGCGCTCGCCGCGCTGGACGACGCGGCGACGCGCCGCGCCGCCGATGCCGAGCGCGCGGTGCTGCACGCGCTGCGCGGCGGCTGCTCGGTGCCGGTGGGCGCGTTCGCGCGGCTCGAGGGTGCGCTCGTGCGCATCGACGCGGGCGTGTTCGCGCTCTCGGGCACGCGCGCGCTGCGCGTGACGCGCGACGGCGCGGACGCGGCCGCGGTGGGGACCGCGGCGGCGCAGGGGCTGCTCGCCGAGGGGGCGGCGGAGATCCTGTCCGAACTCGAGCGCGAGGCGCGCGTCGCATGGGAACCGCGGTCGTGAGCGCGGAGCAGCGGCGCGTCGCGGTCACGCGCGACGAGGGCGCGGAGGGCCCGCTCGCCAGCGCCCTCGCGGCGGTGGGGCTCGAGCCGCTCGCCTGCCCGGTCGTGCGCGAGGCCCCCGGCCCCGAACCCGAACGCCTCGCCCGCGCGGCGCGCGAGCTCGAGCGCTACGACTGGCTGATCGTCGCGAGCGTCCGCGGACTGGTCGCGCTCATGGCCGCGCGCGCGCAGGCACCGTTGCCGGGCGCGCTGCGCACCGCGGCGGTGGGCGCGAGCACCGCGCGCGCGCTCGAGCGGCACGGCGCGCACGCGCCGCTCACCGCGCCCGAGCCCGGTGCGGCCGCGCTGATCGAGGCGCTCCGGGATGCGGACCGCTGGCCCGGTCGCCGCGCGCTGCTGCCGCGCGCCGCTTCGGGCGGACGCGAGCCCGCCGAGGCACTCCGCGGCTGGGGCGCGCACGCCGACGAGATCGCGGCCTACGCGACGCTCGAGCGCGAGCCGGCCGAGGTCGCGGCGCGCTGGCGTTCGCTCGCCCCGGATGCGGTCGTCGTCGCGAGCCCGTCGGCCGCGCGCGCGCTCGTCCGTGCGGTCGGCGCGCGGGAGCTCGCCGCGGTCGTCGTCGCGCTGGGGCCCACGACGCTCGCGGCGCTGGATGAGCTGGGAGTCGGGGCGCTCGCAGCGCCGTCCGCTGATTTCACCGCCGTCGCGGCGTTCCTCGCCCGCACGTTGGCCACCCACCGCGCGCCGCACGACGGTGCGGGCCCGGGCGCGGTGGGCGCGTTCCGAAGGAGATCCGCATGAGCTACCCCGAACACCGCGCCCGCCGGCTGCGCCGCACCGAAGGCCTGCGCGCGCTCGCGCGCGAGACGCGGCTCACGGCCGATCAGCTGGTCGCCCCGCTCTTCGTCCACGAGGGCGAGCGCTCGCGCCAGCCGATCGCTTCGCTGCCCGGGCACGCACGGCTCTCGCCCGAACTCGCCGCCGAGGAGGCGGCGGCGCTCTCCGCGCTCGGCATCGGCGCGGTGCTGCTCTTCGGCATTCCGACCCACAAGGACGAGACGGGCAGTGGCGGCTGGGACGAGAACGGCGTCGTGCCGCGCGCGATCCGTGCGATCAGGAAACGCGCCCCGGAGATGGTGGTGTGGGCGGACGTCTGCCTGTGCGAGTACACCGACCACGGTCACTGCGGCGTGCTGCGCGACGGCGACGTCGACAACGACGCCTCGCTCCCGCTGCTCGCGCGCGCGGCCGTCGCGTACGCCCGCGCCGGCGCCGACGTGGTCGCGCCGTCCGACATGATGGACGGGCGCGTGGGCGCGATCCGCGCTGCGCTCGATGGCGTCGGGCTCGCGCGCACCGTGATCGTCTCGTACGCGGTCAAGTACGCCTCGGCGTTCTACGGCCCGTTCCGCGAAGCCGCGGGCTCGGCGCCGCGCGAAGGCGACCGGCGCGGCTACCAGATGGACGCGGCCAACGTGCGGGAAGCGCTGCGCGAGGCCTCGGGCGACGTCGAGGAGGGCGCCGACGCCGTGATCGTCAAGCCCGCGCTCGCCTACCTCGACGTGATCCGCGCGGTGCGCGCCGAGGTGAACGTTCCGATCGCGGCGTACCAGGTCTCGGGCGAGTACGCCATGCTGCACGCCGCCGCGGAGCGCGGCTGGCTCGATCTCGAGCGCGCGATGTGGGAGACGACGCTCGCGATTCGGCGTGCGGGCGCCGACCTCGTGATCAGCTACTTCGCGCGCACGCTCGCCGAGCGGCTCGGCGAACGCGCCGCGCAGGCGGAGGCGCGGCGATGAGCGCCACCACCGGCGCTTCGAGCGCACGCGACGCCGCGTCGGGGGCGGACTGGCAGGCACGCGCGACGGCCGTGACGCCCGGCGGCGTCCACTCCCCCGTGCGCGCGTTCCGCTCCGTCGGGACCTCGCCGATCGCGATCACCTCGGCGCACGGCGCGCACGTCCGCGCCGCGGACGGCCGCGAGTACCTCGACTGGATCGGCGCGTGGGGACCCGCGCTGCTCGGCCACGCGCCCGCGCCGATCGTCGCGGCGGTGCAGCGCGCCGCCGAGCGCGGCCTGCTCTTCGGGCTCGCCTCGCCCGCCGAGATCGCGCTCGCCGAGCGCGTCACCGCGCGCGTGCCGGGCTGCGAGATGGTGCGCTTCGTCGCGACCGGGACCGAGGCGGCGATGAGCGCGGTTCGGCTTGCGCGCGCGGCGACGGGCCGGGCCGCGGTGCTCAAGTTCGCGGGCTGCTACCACGGGCACGGCGATGCGTTCCTGATCCGCGCCGGCTCCGGCGCCGCAACGATCGGCGTGCCCGATTCGCCCGGCGTGACCGAGGGTGCCGCGCGCGACACCGTGATCGCGCGCTACAACGACCTCGCCGACGTCGATCGCTGCTTCCGCGACACGGCGGGGGGCATCGCCGCGGTGATCGTCGAGCCGGTCGCGGGCAACATGGGCTGCGTGCCGCCCACCCCGGGCTTCCTCGAGGGCCTGCGCGAGCGCTGCG
>DATJXF010000126.1:0-32347 GCA_035500415.1 Candidatus Acidiferrales bacterium
GAGCTACGACACCTGCGACGCCGCCCAGAACATCAACGACGCGCGTGACTACCTGTCCGAGCTCGTGACGCTGACGGACGTGCAGGTCGTCAACCGCTATCTGACCGTTCCGACGACGGGCTTCAGCGTCGCCGGCGACGGACCGTCGTTCCCGGATTCGATGTTCGTCGAGAACCAAAACAACGTGCTGGGCACGTTCGCGACGAACAACCCGAACTACCCGGCCTTCGGCACGCTCTGCAACATCACGGGCGTCGTGCACTACACCACCAACACCAGCTCGCCGAGCTATCGCGTCTGCCCGCGCACCGCAGCGGACATCCAGATCCTCGGACCGGCGGGTGTGACCCCGAGCACGCTCAAGCTCAGCTTCTCGGTCTTCCCGAGCCCGGCGCGTTCGGTGAACGTGGCATTCACGCTGCCGCACGCGGGCGACGTCCGCCTCGGCGTCTTCGACCTCTTCGGACGCCGGATCACCACGCTGGCCCAGGGCCAGATGGCGGCGGGCGCCTACTCGAAGGCGTGGGCGGGTGTGGACGATGCGGGCCGTCACGTGAAGCCGGGGATGTACTTCTACCGGCTCGACGTGGGTGGCAAGGTCCTCACGACCCGGTCGCTGCTGCTCAACTGACGTCGTAACGAATCACGCACGGCCGGCTGCCCTCGCGGGCGGCCGGCCGTCGCGTTTTGCGGTGGCTCGCGGCGCCCCCGTATACTGCCTCGTCCGCTGCGTCCAGCAGCCCGCTTCGACCCGGAGATCCACGCCGACGTGAGCATCACCTCGCCGCTCGATGGCCGGCGCGTGGCCGAGTCGGCCACCGAGATGACCCAGCTGGTCCTGCCGCAGCACGCGAACGTGCACGGCTCGGTGCTCGGCGGCACGGTCATGCACTGGGTGGACCTCGCCGCGGCTATCGTCGCGAACCGTCACAGCCGGCGCCCGGTGGTGACCGCGGCGTTCGACGAGATGGCGTTCCTCGCTCCGATCCAGATCGGTCAGGTGGCGCTGCTGCACGCGCGGATGACGCTGGCGGACCGCAGCAGCATGGAGATTCGCGTCGACGTCGAGTCCGAGGACATGCTCTCGGGCGAACGGCGGCGCACGGGGACGGCCTTCGTCACGTTCGTGGCGCTCGATCCCGTGACGCAGCGGCCGACGCCGGTGCCGAAGCTGATCGTCGAAACCGAAACCGAGCGGGCCGAGCACGCGCAGGCGCTGGAGCGCCGCCGCCTGCGGCTCGAACGGCGCAAGAGCCTGGCGCGCGACTGAAGGCGGGTCGGGCGCATCCCAATCAACGTCGCATCCGGCGGCCGGCGGAAACGGCCAGCGGCTGACTTCGGAGGAACGACATGGCCATCTCGATCGTGGTGCCGCAGCTGGGCGAAAGCGTCGCCGAGGGAACCGTCGCCCGGTGGTTGAAGGCGGTGGGTGACAAGGTGCGCAAGGAGGAGCCGCTCGTCGAGATCCAGACCGACAAGATCAACGTCGAGATCCCCTCGCCGGCCGAAGGCACGCTGACCGGCATCACGGTGGCCGAGGGGACGACCGTGCTCGTCGGCACCGAGATCGGCACGATCGGCGCGGCCGAGGGCGCCGCGGCTGCGGCTGCACCGGCCTCCGCGCCCGCACCCGCTCCCGCGTCAACGGCGCCGGCTGCGTCCGTTCGCCCGAGCGCCCCGGCCGCCGCGCCCGCTGCTGCGCCGGTCGCCGCGAGCGCGGGCGGCAACGGCCACGCCGAGGGCGCCGGCATCGGCCACCTGGACGACCGCTCGCTCTCGCCCGCGGTGCGCCGCCTGATGCGCGAGAACGAGGTGAGCGTCGCCGAGGTCCGCGCCATCCGGGGCTCGGGCGCAGCGGGCCGCGTGACGCGGGACGACCTGCTCGAGTACGTGCGCCACCGCGGCGCGGCGCCGGCCGTCGCGGCCGCCACCACGCTCGCGCTGCCTGCGCCGGTCGCAGCACCTGCCGGGCCGTTGCCGGAGTTCCTGCGCCCCTCGTCCGCGCCCGGCCCCGGCTCCGCCGGCTACGCCGCGGGCCCGCGCGAGGAGACGATCCCGTTCACGCGCGTCCGCCGCGTGATCGCCGAGAACATGGTCAAGGCCAAGCACACCGCCGCGCACACGCACTGCTTCGACGAGGTCGACATGTCGGCCATCGTCGCGCTGCGTGCGGAGTGGGCGCCCAAACTCGCCGCGCAGGGCGTGAAGCTCACCTACATGCCGTTCTTCATCAAGGCTGCGGTGCTCGCGCTCAAGGAGCATCCGTGGATGAACGGCGCGGTCTCGCCGGCGGGCGATGCGATGATCGTCAAGCACTACTACAACATCGGCATGGCGGTCGGGCGCGCCGACAAGGGCCTCATCGTCCCCAACATCAAGGACTGCGATCGCAAGAACCTCGTGCAGATCGCGGGCGAAGTGAACGACATCGCCGCCCGCGCGCGTGCCGACCGGCTGACGATGGACGAGATCCAGGGCGGCACGTTCAGCATCAGCAACGCGGGCGTCTTCGGCGCGATCAACTCGGCGCCGGTCATCAACGTCCCCGACGTCGCGATCCTCGGCGTGCACAAGATCGTCGAGCGCCCGGTGATCCGGAGGGGCGCCATCGTCGCCGCGCCGATGATGAACACGGTCATCGGCTTCGACCACCGCGTGGTCGACGGCGAGCTGGCGGTCAAGTTCCTGCGCCGCGTCTGCGAATTGCTCGAGAAACCGGAGCTGCTGTGGTTCTACGCCTGACGCCCGCGGCGAGCGCGCCCCGATGAGCGACGTGCTCAACGTCTGCGCCCTCGGTGTGACGCCCTATCGCGAAGGACTCGCGATCCAGGACGCGCTGGTGCGCGCGCGCGCCGCGGGGGAGACCGGCGACTGGCTGCTCTACCCCGACCATCCGCCCGTGCTCACGGTGGGCCGCGCCGGCAGCGAGGGTGCGGTGGTGGCCGACGCGCTGACGCTCGCCGAGCTCGGCATCGAGCTCTTCGAGGTGCCGCGCGGTGGCGACGTCACGTGGCACGGCCCCGGCCAGCTCGTCGGCTACCCGATCGTCGGCCTCGACCGCGTCGAGCGCGACCTGCACCGCTGGCTCCGGACCCTGGAAGAAGCGCTGATCCGCGCGCTCGGGCAGTGGGGCCTGCGTGCGAATCGCTCGCCGGGCCGAACCGGCGTCTGGATTGGAGAATGCAAGATCGCCTCCATCGGCGTCGCCGTCCGCCGATGGGTCGGGTATCATGGCTTCGCTCTCAATGTATCGCCGGATCTGTCGTGGTTTTCGCTCATCCATCCTTGTGGACTGCGCGGAGTGCGCATGACCAGCATGGCGGAACAGCTCGGCTCGCGGGCGCCTTCGCTCGCCGAGGCGCGCGATTCCGTCACGACCGAACTGGCGCAGTTGCTGGGAATTACCCCGGTCCGGGCGACGGCCGCCCGGGCCCGGGCCTTCCAGACGACGGCTCCGCCGGCCGATCCATCCACGACCGGAACCGATCCGGCATCAGCCCCGCTCACGATAGGAGCACGCACGCCATGGTGACCTTCACCGACGCCGCCACGACCAAGCTCGCCGAGCTGCTCTCCCAGCAGGAGAACGTGCTCGGCCTCCGCCTCAGCGCGCTCCCGGGCGGCTGCTCCGGCTACCAGTACGGCATGGAGTTCGCCGAGTCCGAGCGCGAGGGCGACTGGGTCGGGACGTTCGGCGACGTGCGCGTCTACGTCGGCGCCGAGAGCCAGGCGGTGCTGAACGGCGTGCGCGTCGACTGGATCGAGACGCTGCAGGCGACGGGCTTCGCGATCAGCAATCCCAACGCCGTGCGCTCGTGCGGCTGCGGCAAGTCGTTCCAGACCGAGGACGAATCGGCGGCCGGTCACGGCCACCACCACGCTCACTGAAGGAACGCGTGTGCGCATCACCCTGTTCAGCGTCGAGGAGGCGAACCGCGTGCTGGGCGACGTCCGCCCGGCGCTCGAGCGGCTGCGCGCGCAGAAGCGCGAGTTCGACCGGCTCGAGACGCGCATCGACGTGCTGCTCGTCGCGACGCAGGGCGCGGACTCGGAGAACCCCGACGCGCTCGAGCTGCGCTCGCTCTGCGAGAAGCGCCGGCGCCTGGGTGAACGCATCGGCCGCGACATCTCGCGGCTCCACGAAAAGGGCGTGCTGGTCAAGGACCTGGACCGTGGCCTGTGCGACTTCTACGCACTGATGGGCGACCGGCTCGTGTTCCTCTGCTGGCACCTCGGCGAGCCCGAGATCTCGCACTGGCACTCGCTCGACGAGGGCTACGCCGGCCGGCGTCCGCTCAAGAACGCCGAGCTGGAGTAAGCGTGTCCACGCTGAGCCTTCCCACGGGCGGCGCGCGGCCGTTCGCCGAGTTCGCAGGCCTCGACGCGGAGACGATCCGCCGCCGCACGCACGGGGCGCGTCGCAGGCTCGGCCGGCGCACGGTCGTGCTCGGGCACCACTACCAGCGCGACAGCGTGATCGAGTTCGCGGACTTTCGCGGCGACTCGCTCAAGCTCTCGCAGCTCGCCGCCGCGCAGGCCGAGGCCGAGACAATCGTCTTCTGCGGCGTGCACTTCATGGCCGAGTCGGCCGACGTGCTGCGCCGCGAGCACCAGACCGTGATCCTGCCCGACCTCAAGGCGGGCTGCTCGATGGCGGACATGGCGGCCGACGCCGACGTCGAGGACGCGTGGGAGCGGCTGACCGCGGTGCACGGCGACGTCTTCACGCCGATCACGTACATGAACTCGACGGCGTCGCTCAAGGCGTTCTGCGGCGCCCACGGCGGCGCGGTGTGCACCTCGAGCAACGCGTCGCAGGTGCTGGCGTGGGCCTGGGCGCGGCGGCCGAAGGTGTTCTTCTTCCCGGATCAGCACCTGGGCCGCAACACCGCGCACGCGATGGGCGTGCCGCTCGCGCAGATGGCCGAATGGGACTGGCGCCCGGCCGATCCGCGCGCGGCGAACCCGCGCGCCTTCGAGCCCGACGTGCGGCTCGTGCTCTGGAAGGGTTTCTGCTCGGTGCACACCAGGTTCAGCGCGGCGCAGGTCGCCGAGGTGCGCGCCGCCGATCCCGACGTGCGCGTGATCGTGCACCCGGAGTGCCCGTTCGACGTCGTGCAGGCGGCCGACGAGGTGGGCTCGACCGAGTTCATCATCTCGCAGGTCGAGCGCGCGGCGCCCGGCACGCACTGGGCGATCGGCACGGAGATCCACCTCGTGCACCGGCTCGCCGGGGAGCATCCCGGGCAGCGCATCCAATCGCTGCAGAGGAACGTCTGCCCGTGCGCGACCATGAACCGCATCGACCCCGCGCACCTGCTGTGGGCTCTGGAGAACCTGGCCGAGGGCCGGGTCGTGAATCCCGTCCGGGTGCCCGACGCGGTGCGTCGCGAGGCGCGCACCGCGCTCGACCGAATGCTCTCGCTTGGCGGCACCGCCGCCCCGGCGCGCGCCGGGCTCGCGCAGGACTGATGCGATGAGCGACGACGCGCGGTCCGCGGGCGAGCCGGGCCTCGTGCAGATCGGCGAGCCGGGCCAGCCGCGTGCCATCGGCGAGCGGGGCGAGCCGCAGGCCATCGGCGTCTATGGCGCGCCCCGCCCCGCGGTGCCCCAGCGCGTGCCGCTCGCGCCCCGCACGAAGGGTTGCGCCTCGGGTGCGGCGGGGCATGGAGCGAGCGGCCCGGGCGAGTTCCGCCGGCTGCCGCCGTGGCTCAAGGTCCAGCTCCCCGGCAAGGGCGACTACGCGCCGACGCGGGCGCTGCTGCGCTCGCAGCGCCTCGTCACCGTGTGCGAGGAGGCGCGCTGCCCGAACCTCGGCCACTGCTGGGAGCGCGGGACCGCGACGATCATGATCCTCGGTGAGCTCTGCACGCGCCGCTGCGGCTTCTGCGCGGTCGCGCCGGGCCGGCCCAACGGCTGGGTCGACTGGGACGAGCCGCGCCGCGTCGGCGAGAGCGTCGCCGCGATGAACCTCAAGCACACCGTCATCACCTCGGTCTGCCGCGACGATCTCATGGACGGCGGCAGCACGATCTTCGCGCTCACCATCCAGGAGATCCGCAAGCACTCCGGGACCGTGATCGAGGTGCTGATTCCCGATTTCCGCGGCAGCGCCGGGGACCTCCAGCGCGTGATCGACGCGCGGCCCGAGGTCATCAACCACAACATCGAGACCGTCGAGCGGCTGCAGTCGGTCGTGCGCCCGAGCGCGCGCTACGACCGCTCGCTCGAGCTGCTGCGGCGCGTCCACGCGAGCGGCGCGGGCATCAAGACGAAGAGCGGACTCATGCTCGGCCTGGGTGAGACGGACGACGAGGTCCGGCGCACGCTCGAGGACCTGCGCGCGCACGATTGCGAGCTGCTGACGATCGGCCAGTACCTGCGGCCTTCGCCGCTGCATCTGCCGGTCGTCGAGTACGTGCACCCGGACCAGTTCGCGCACTGGGGTCGCGTCGCGACCGAGCTCGGCTTCACGAGCGCCGCGAGCGGCCCGCTCGTCCGCTCGAGCTACCACGCCGACCTGCTCGCCGGCACGGTGCGACCGGGCGAGACCAGCCACGCGGGTTAGGTTTCGCTCGAGAAGACCGCGCGAGCTTCCTCACGGGCGGCGCTGCGCCGGTGACGCTGCGGCGCGCCCCTGCGCGGGCGGCCACATCTCCGGAAAGTCCCGCACCGTCTGCTGCACGAGGCGCCGCTCGCGGCTGCCCGGGGCGTAGCGATCCAGCCTTGCGAAGGCGCGACGCATCGTCGTCGAGTCGGCCGCTCGCATCGCGGCGCCGCCCAGCCCCAGCCAGACCACGGGGTCCGCGGAGTCGCGCGTCGCGAGGGCCGAGTAGACGGACTCGGCGCCCGCGAAATCGCCCGTGTTGGAGCGCGTCATGGCCCACATGACGAGCGCGCGCTCGTCCGGCTCGCGGCGTACCACGTGCTCCATGGCCTCGCGCGCGGCCGGCCACTCCCCACGACGGTAGGCCAGGTAGGAGATGAGGTCCCAGAGCTGGGCGATCTCCTCGGGATCGCGCCGCGGGGACTCGAGCGCGAACGCCCGCGTGCGCGCCTCGCCGCGTGCGCGGTCGTTGAAGTGCACCAGCCACTGGAGCGAAGGCACCGCGAGCGTCACGGCCAGCGCGAGCGCCAGCCACCCCGCGATCCGCCGCGCCTCGAGCGCCCGCCCGAGCGCGCTCGCCGCCCAGGCGGAGAGCGCGAGCCCGGCCGGAGCATAGACCTCGAGATCGCGGAAGATCCCCTGGATCGGATGGATCAGAGCGAACACCGGAAGCGCCGAGAGCGCCAGCACGCCAGCGCAGCCGTCGTCGCGATGCTCGCCTGCCACGGCGGAGGGCGCGAGGAGCAGCGCCAGTGCCGGCACGACGGCCGGCGCCTCGAGCAGCAGCATGTTGGCGCTGTCGAGCCAGCGCAGGGGCGCGAGCGTGCCGCGCAGGAAGCCGCCCGTTCCCCGCATGGCCGCAGGCGCGAAGTGCATGGGCAGATCGAACTCGAGCACGATGGCGGCGATGAGCGGGAACACGAGCAGTGCGGCGAGCACCGGCGGGCCGAGCGCCCACGCCAGCTCCGAGCGCCGAACGCGCGGCCCGCCCTCGCGTCCGCGCGCGGCCCGCACCATCGCGAACAGCCAGAGCGGCAGCAGCATCAGCGCCGATCGGTGCGTCAGCAGGGCGAGTCCGACGCTGCCGCCGAGCAGGGCGCCGGAGCGGCCCCGGCGCACCAGGCGCGTCGCGCCCAGCAACGTCGACGCCGTCAGCACGCACATCAGCGCCGTCGGCTTGCCAAGGCCCGTGAACGTCGCCAGGTATCCGCCGAAGATCACGATCGCGGCCGCCGTCCACCGCGCGCTCGATTCCTCCGTCCACTCCGCCGCGAGGCCGGCCGCGGCTGCGGCCAGGATGGCGGCGAACGCCGCCTCGAGTCCGCGCGTCACGAGGTTCGGATCGACGCCGAGGCGCGGTGCGGCGAGCCGCGGCAGCCAGCCGTCCAGCAGCAGCTCGCCCGGAAGCGAGTGCGAGAAGTTGGGCACGAAGCCGCGGCCCTCGGCCAGCGCCTGTCGGATGAGGAAGTCGCCCGTCATCCACGTGCGATCGGGCAGGCTCAGCACGAGGGCGCCCGCGGCCAGGCCCGCGAGCGCGTGCGCGGCGCGGCGATCGCCCGCGCGTTGGAGCGAAGGCCACACCCGCCGGGCGAGCCGGCGGGCGACGGCGGGAGCGAGCGCGAGCAGCCCGGCCGCCCAGAGGCCCCAGCCGGGCAGCGGCGCGAGGAAGCGCAGCAGCCCGAGCCCCCAGAGCGCCGTCGTGGGCACGAGCGAAGCGACGGCGCGGACCAGCCACAGCGCCAGCAGCGCGGTCCACACGACGCGCGTCGCGCGCGCCCGGGGATCCGCCTTGACAGCGGACATGGGCGCGACGGTACCGCACGCGCCCCGCCCATGCGATGGGCCGGCCCGCGCGGGCCGGCCCATCGCATCAGCGCCGCGAGGTCACTCGTCCGAGTCCAGCCACTTCTTCCAGGCCTGCTCGTTGAACGGCCGGCCGAGGAAGGTCGCGACGAGCTCGGCCGCGGGCTTGGAGCCGCCCGGCTCCAGCACGGCTTCGCGATAGCGCTTGGCGACGCCCGGGGCGAGCAGGTTGTTCTTGTCGAACTGCGAGAACATGTCCTTCGCGATCACGAGCGACCACATGTACGTGTAGTAGACGGCCGAGTAGCCGTCGAGGTGCCCGAACGCGCACTGGAAGTGCGTGCCGTCGACGAACGCGAACGGCTGGTACTTCTCGACGAGCTCCTTGATGAGACCGTCCGTCGAGACGCCCGCCGGATCGCGGTCGTAGCAGTCGAGCGAGAGCGCCGCGTAGACCATCTGGCGCCGCACGTCGAGCCCCTTGCCGAAGTCGTTCGCGCGGTTCATCTGCCGCACGAGCTCCTCGGGAATCGGCTTGCCGGTCTGGTAGTGCCTGCCGAACGAGGCGAGCACGCCGGGGTTGCGCATCCACTCCTCGAGCATCTGCGACGGCGCCTCGACGAAGTCCTGCTCGGTCGTGATGCCGTTGATGCCGTACCAGCGGCTGTGCTGCGCGAACATGTTGTGCATCAGGTGGCCGAACTCGTGGAAGAACGTGTTCACGTCGTCCATGTCGCACAGCCCCGGATCGCCCGGCTTGCCGCCCGAGAGATTGCAGACGAGTGCGGCCTCGGGGATCTGGCGCCCTTCGATCCCGGCGCGGATCCCGAACTGCGCGGCGTGGTTGTACTTGTTCGGCCGCGGATGCATGTCGAGGTAGAAGCGCCCCGCCAGCTTGCCGCCGTCCCAAAGCTCGTAGCACTCGACCGAGGGGTGCCAGACCGGTGCGTTCGGCACGCGCTTGAACTCGACGCCGAACAGGTGGCTCATGATCGTGAGCACGCCTTCCTGCACGCGCGCGTACGGGAAGTAGGGCCTCACGGACTGGGAGTCGAAATTGTAGTCGGCCTTCTGCACCTGCTCGCGGATGTACGGGAACTCCCAGAACGTCACCGCGGTCGCACTCGGATCCATCTTCTTCTTCGCGGCGAGCAGCTGCTGGTACTCGCGGGCCTGGCGGTCGGCCGACGCCGCGACGACGCGATCGATGAAGTCGTGCGCGTTCTTCGCGCTGCCGACCATCTTGTCGGCGGTCACGTAGTCGGCGAAGTTCGAGTAGCCGACGAGCTTCGCCAGCTCGTGGCGCCGCGCCCGCATGCGATCGAGCACGCCGATATTCGCCGGGTAGGCGCGGTTCTGCGCGGCGAGGTACATGCGGTGGCGCAGGTCGTCGCTCTTCGCGTACTGCAGCACCGGGATCAGGTCCGGGTACTCGATCGACAGCGCGATCCTGCCGTCCGCTCCGGGCTTGTGCCCGCGGATGAAGTCCTGCGGCAGCCCGTCGAGATCCGCGACCGTGCACGACACGGTAGTGTGGTCCTCGCGGATGTTGCGGCTGAACTCCTGGCCGATCTCGACGAGCGAGTCGCTCAGCGCCTTGATCTGCGCGCGCGTCGTGCTGTCCTTGTCGACGCCGGCGAGCTTGAACTCCATGAGCGTGTGCTCGACGTAGTGCCGGGTCGCGGGGTCCGCGTTTGAGACGTCGAGGGCGGCGATCGCGTCGTAGACGCGCCGGTCGAGCGTCAGCGTGGTCGCGTAGTCAACCACGTCCTGGCTGGCCTTTTCGGCCGCCGCGCGCGTCGCGGCATCGGGGCTCACGACCTCGAGCAGCCCCGCCTGGTTGTTCGCCATGTCGATCAACCGCCCGGCCTCGTCGTAGGGCACGAGCGTGTTGTCGAGCGTGCGCGGGCCCTTGACCGCGAGCATGCGCGCGATGGCCGCCTTCGCGCGCGCGATGCGCTGCTTCTGCGCCGCGCGGAACGCGGCCCCCATCGGATGGCCGGTGTAGAACGGTGCGTTGTCGGCCGGCGCCGCGGCGGACGCTGCCGCGGTGTGGGATTTGGGCGGCGCCGCCGCGGGTGCGGCGAGTGCGGGAACGGTGGCCGTCGCGAGCAGAAGACCCGCGAGCGGGAGAGCGCGAAGGGAAATCACGATGCCTCCTCGGTGTCGCTGGAGCGGACGGGGCGCTCGGGCGAAACCGCGGCCCCGTCGCCCCCGACCGGAATGTGCGAAGCTGGGGCGGCAGGTTAGCGACCCCGCGCGGGCGGAACAACGGGAAGCACGCCCGTGCGCGCCCGGCGTGGCGATTTCGCGTCCGGACGCGGGGTCGGAGCGGCGACTTCGCCTCGCCGGCGCGGCAGAGCGCGCCGCCGGCGCGTGATCCCAGGAGGACGGCCATGGGCGCATCGAGCGGCAAAGTGGCGTTGGTGACGGGCGGCAACCGGGGCATCGGGCGCGGCATCGCCGAGGCGCTCGCGCGAGACGGTGCGCGCGTGGCGATCACGGCCCGCGACGCCGGGGCCGCGGCGAAGGCGGCGGGCGAGATCGGCGACGCGCGCGGTTACGCCTGCGACGTGCGGCGGCCGGATTCCGTCGCGGCGCTCTTCGCGGCGGTCGAGCGCGACCTGGGCGGGCTCGACGTGCTCGTCAACAACGCCGGCGTCGGGATCATCAAACCCCTCGCCGAGATGAGCCTCGAGGAGTGGCACACCGTGATCGAGACCAACCTCAACGGCGTCTTCTACTGCACGCGCGAGGCGCTGCCGCGCATGAAGCGCCGCGGCGGCGGTTACGTCTTCAACGTCTCCTCGCTCGCGGGGCGCAACGCGTTCCCGGGCGGCGGGGCGTACTGCGCCAGCAAGTCGGCCGTGAACGGTTTCAGCGAGGTGCTCTTCCAGGAGGTGCGCCACGACGGCATCCGCGTCACCTATCTGATGCCCGGCAGCGTCGCGACGGAGTTCGGACGCGGCATCGGCGACAAGGAAGGCTGGGCGCTGACGCCCGCGGACGTCGGCGAGATGGTGGTCGATCTGCTGCACACCTCGCCGCGCGCGCTGCACAGTCGCGTCGAGATGCGGCCGGCGCGGCCTCCCAGGAAGAGCTGAACGCTGCCCGCCGCGACCGTCCGCGGCCGCGCTACGCCGCGCCCATCTCCTCGGGCCCGATCCGGCGCACCAGCGTTCCCGGCCCGCCACCCTCGCCGAGCTCGAGCTCGGCGAGCGTGCCCGGGTAGAACTCGAGCAGCTCGCCCGCGATTTGGTCGGCGAGCCGGGCGAGGAGCGGCATGTGCGCGACGACCAGCGTTCGCCCCTCGGGCAGCCCGCGAGCGAGGAGCGCGTCGAGCGCCGCCGCGGGATCGGCCTCCGGGAGCAGCTCGGCGAGCGTCGTGCAGACCAGGCCGGGGGCGGTCGCCGCGAGCACGATCCGCGCGGTCTCCCCGGCGCGGGTCAGCGGGCTCGAAAACGCCGCCGCGGGCCGCCAGCCCTCTGCCGCGAGGAGCTTTCCGAGCGCGCCGACGTACTCCGCGCCTTCGGGCAGCAGCGGCGCCTCGGCGCCCTGCCCGGCGGCCCGGCCGTGACGCAGCAATGAGACGATCGTGGGCATGGCGGGCCATCATGCGACACCGCGGGCCGGCCGCCAACCCCCGTTTGGCGCGCGCTTGCGCGGTCCGATAGCATCGTTCCCCATTCCAGTCATCCCGCCGCCGGGCCGTGCGGCCACTCGGAGCGTCTCCGGGCCATGAGCAGCTACCTCGAAACCCTGCGCCAGCGCGTGCTGATCTTCGACGGCGCCATGGGTACGCAAGTGCAGGCGCGCGAGCTCGGGCCCGCGGACTTCGGCGGCAAGCGCTGGGAAGGCTGCATCGACTACCTGAGCCTCACGCGTCCCGACGTCGTCGAGTCGATCCATGCCAGCTACTTCGACGCCGGCGCCGACGTGGTCGAGACGAACTCGTTCCAGGCCTCGCGCACGCGGCTCGCCGAGTGGGAGCTGGCCGAGCGCACCGTCGAGCTGAACCGCGCCGCCGCCGCGATCGCGCGCCGCGCGGCCGACCGCTACGCCGCCGACGGCCGGCCGCGCTTCGTCGCGGGTTCGATGGGACCGTCGGGCTTCCTGCCGTCCTCCGAGGACGCGGACCTCGGCCGCCTCACGCTCGCCGACCTGGTGCCGTCGTTCGCCGATCAGGCGCAGGGGCTGATCGAAGGCGGCGCGGACGTGCTGATCCTGGAGACGTGCCAGGACATCCTCGAGATGAAGGCTCAGATCCTCGCCGCGCGCGAGGCGATGACGCGCGCCGGCCGGCGCGTCCCGGTCCAGTGCTCGATCACGCTCGATCCCACGGGCCGCATGCTGCTCGGCACCGATTACCGTGGCGCACTCGCGACGCTCGAGGCGATGCAGGTCGAGGTGATCGGGCTCAACTGCTCGACCGGTCCGGACCTGATGCGCGACGCGATCCGCTACCTGTGCGAGAACGCCTCGACGCCGGTCCACTGCATTCCCAACGCCGGCCTGCCCATCAACGACGGCGGGCGCACGCTCTACCCGATGCGCCCCGAGCCGTTCGCCGAGTCGCTGCGCGAGTTCGTGCTCGACCTCGGCGTGAACGCGGTCGGCGGCTGCTGTGGCACCACGCCCGAGCACATCCGCGCGCTCGTCAGGGCGGTGGGTCGCGTCGCGCCCCGCGCGCGTGCCGGGCGCGGGCCGTGGAGCGTCTCGAGCGGCATGACGGCCGCCGCGCTCGTCCAGGAGCCGGCACCGCTCCTGATCGGGGAGCGGCTCAACACGCAGGGCTCGCGCAAGGTCAAGCGCCTCGCGCTCGAGGGCCGCCTCGAGGACCTCGTGCCGGTCGCGCGCGAGCAGGTCGAGGGCGGCGCGCACGTGCTCGACGTCTGCCTCGCGCTCACCGAGCGCACCGACGAGCTCGAGATGATGCGCGCGCTGGTCAAGAAGCTCTCGCTCAGCGTCGAGGCGCCGCTCTGCATCGACTCGACGGAGCCGGCGGTGATCGACGCGGCGCTCCAGGCCTGCCCCGGATCGGCGATCGTCAACTCGATCAACCTCGAGAACGGTCGCGAACGCATCGACGCCGTGATGCCGCTCGTCGTGCGCTACGGCGCGGCCGTCATCGCGCTCACCATCGACGAATCGGGCATGGCCAAGACCGCCGAGCGCAAGCTCGAGGTCGCGCGGCGCATCCACGACATCTGCACGCGCGAGTTCGGACTGCCGCCCGAGCGGCTCATCTTCGACGACCTCACGTTCACGCTCGCGACCGGCGACGAGGAGTTCGCGCGCAGCGGTATCGAGACGCTCGAGGGCATCCGCGCGATCAAGCGCGAGCTGCCCGGCGTGCTCACCTCGCTCGGCGTCTCCAACGTCTCGTTCGGGCTGGGCAAGGAGGCGCGCGCGGTGCTCAACAGCGCGTTCCTCTACCACGGCGTCCAGGCGGGCCTCGACTGCGCGATCGTCAACCCCGCCGACGTGATTCCGTATGCGGAGCTGTCCGGCGAGGATCGCCGCCGCGCCGAGGACCTGATCTTCGCGCGCGAGCCGCAGGCGCTGGCGAACTACATCGCGCACTTCGAGGGGCGCTCGCCGGACGCGCGCACCCGCGAGGAGGACGCGTCCGAAGCGTCGATGACGGTCGAGGAGCGCATCCACTTCCAGATCCTGCACCGCAAGCCGGCGGGGATCGAGACGCTGATCGACGAGGCCGTGAAGCGTCAGCCCGCCGTCGCGGTGCTGAACCAGGTCCTGCTCCCGGCGATGAAGGAGGTCGGCGACAAGTTCGGCGCCGGCGAGCTGATCCTGCCGTTCGTGCTCCAGAGCGCCGAGGTGATGAAGAAGGCCGTGGGCCAGCTCGAGCACTACCTCGAGCGAAAGGCCGACGTGAGCAAGGGCCGCGTGGTGCTCGCGACCGTGTTCGGCGACGTGCACGACATCGGCAAGAACCTCGTGAAGACGATCCTGAGCAACAACGGCTACACCGTGTTCGACCTCGGCAAGCAGGTGCCGATCGGCCGCATCCTCGAGGAGGCGCAGCGCGTCGACGCGACCGCGATCGGGCTCTCGGCGCTGCTCGTTTCGACCAGCCGGCAGATGCCCGTGTGCGTCGCCGAGCTCCACCGCCAGGGACTCGCGGTGCCGGTACTGATCGGCGGCGCGGCGATCAACCGCAACTTCGGGCGTCGCGCCGCGCTGGTCGACGGCGAGGTGTTCTACGATCCGGGCGTCTTCTACTGCAAGGACGCGTTCGAGGGACTCGACACCGTGAACGCGCTGGTCGACGGCGGCGAGCGCACGAAGCTCGTCGAGCGCACGAAGCGCGAGGCGTTCGAGTTCAAGTCCCGCGCGGCCGAGCTCGAGCATCGCGCCGCGAGCGCGAGCCAGCAGCAGCGCGACTTCCAGGTCAAGGTGTCGCGCGAGGTGAGCGTGCCCGCGCCGCCGTTCTGGGGCGCGCGCGTGACGCCGACGCGCGAGATCCCGTTCGCCGGCATGTTCGGCGGCATGGACCTGAAGACGCTCTACCGCCTGCACTGGGGCGCGCGCGGCAGCGGCGCCGAGTTCGATGCGCTCGTGCGCGATGACTTCGAGCCGCGGCGGCTCAGGCTCCAGCGCGAAGCCGAGGACAAGGGCTGGCTGCGCCCGACCGCGGTCTACGGCTACTTCCCCTGCCAGGCGCAGGGGCAGGATCTCGTGATCCTCGATCCGGGCGCGTTCGCGCCGGGCTCGCTCGCGCTGCGCGGCAAGAGCGAGGAGCTCGTGCGCTTCACGTTCCCGCGCCAGGCGGACCGCGAGGGGCTGTGCCTGTCCGACTACTTCCTGCCCGCGGAGTCGTCGAAGGTCGACGTGGTCGCGTTCCAGGTCGTCACCGTGGGTCACAACGCCGACGAACTGCGCGCCGCGCTCGACAAGCGCGGCGAGTACGCCGAGTCGCTGTTCGTGCACGGCCTCGCGGTGAGCGCGGCCGAGGGGCTCGCGGAGTGGCATCACGCGAAGATCCGCGGCGAGCTGGCGCTTCCCGCCGATCGCGGCAAGCGCTATTCGTTCGGCTACAGCGCGTGCCCGGATCTCTCGGATCAGGCCAGACTGTTCGCGCTCCTGAAACCGGATGAGGCGATCGGCGTGACGCTGACGAGCGCCTACCAGCTCGTTCCCGAGGCCTCGACGAGCGCGCTGATCGTGCACCATCCGCAGGCGGTCTATTACATGGTGAGGGACTGAGCCGATGTTCACCGCCCCGGTCCACCTCGACCCGCACGGGCCGCGGAATCCGCTCGGCGCGCGCCGCGCCGCCCGCCAGCCATGAGCGCGAGGCCGTTCGTCGCCGCGGCCGTCCAGGCCGCGCCGGTGTTCCTCGACCGCGACGCCACGGTCGAGAAGGCCTGCCGGCTGATCGCCGAGGCCGCCTCGCGGGGTGCGAAGCTGGTCGTGCTGCCCGAGACGTTCGTGCCCGCGTATCCCGCGTGGGTGTGGTTCCTGCCGCTCACGCGCCGGCCCGACGTCGCGCTGCTCTACCGCACACTTGTCGAGCACGCGATCGACGTGCCGGGGCCCGAGACCGAGCGACTCGGGCGCGCGGCGCGCGAGGCGGGCGCCTGGGTCGCGATCGGCGTCAACGAGCGCAACGCAGAAGCCAGCCACACGACGCTCTACAACACGCTGCTGCTCTTCGACGATCAGGGTGCGCTGGTCGAGCGCCGGCGCAAGCTCATGCCGACGGGCGGCGAGCGCCTCGTGTGGTCGGCGGGGCCGCCCGTGCCGCTCGTCGTGCACGACACGCCGCTCGGGCGGCTGGGGAGCCTGATCTGCTGGGAGAACTACATGCCGCTCGCGCGCTTCGCGCTCTGGGAACAGGGCGCGCAGATCCATCTCGCCCCCACGTGGGACAAGGCGGATGCGTGGATCGCGTCGATGCGGCACATCGCGCGTGAGGGCCGCGTGTTCGTGGTGAGCTGCTGCCAGGCGCTCCACCGCGATCAGGTGCCCGATCGCTTCCCGTTCAAGGACCTCGTCCCCGCGAATGTCTCGTGGATCAACTCCGGCAACAGCCTGATCGCCGATCCCGACGGCAGCCTGCTCGCCGGTCCGGTGGCCGATCGCGAGGAGATCCTGCTCGCCGAGATCGATCCGGGCCGGGCCTCGGGCTCGCGCTGGATCTTCGACGCCGCGGGCCACTACAACCGGCCGGACCTGTTCACGTTCGCTCAGCGCGGCGCCGCGCCGCCCGCGGACGCCGCGCGCGGACGTCCGGCGCCGCCCGCCGCGCGCGCGCCGGGGCGTCGCAAGGCCGCCGCGCGGCCGGGCCCGAGTTCGCGGACCCGCAGGCGCAAGCGATGAGCGCGTGCCTCGACGAGCCGCACGCGGAGCCGGCGTCGGTCACGCTGGAGGGCGTCGTCGTGCGGCTCGAGCCGCTCGATCTCGCGCGGCACCTCGGCGGCCTGGTCGCGATCGGGCTCGATCCCTCGCTCTGGCGGTTCACGACCGCGAAGGTCCGCACGCGCGGCGACCTCGAGCGCTACCTCGCGCGCGCGATCGAGGAGCGTGAACGGAGCGTCTCGCTGCCGTTCGCGAACGTCCACCGCGCGAGCGGGCGCGTCGCCGGCTGCACGCGCTTCGGCAACATCGAGCGCATGCACCGGCGCGTCGAGATCGGCTGGACGTGGGTGGGCGCGGAGTTCCAGCGCACCGCGGTCAACACCGAGGCCAAGTACCTGATGTTCCGGCACGCGTTCGAGGACTGGGGCTACCGTCGCGTCGAGCTCAAGACGTCGTCGCTCAACGAGCCCTCGAAGGCAGCGATGCGCCGGCTGGGGCTCGTCGAGGAGGGCACGTTCCGCAAGCACATGCTGAACGAGGACGGTGGCTCGCGTGACACGGTCTACTTCAGCGTCATCGACGACGAGTGGCCCGCGATGAAGGCGCGGCTCGAGCGGATGCTGGCACGCGATGCCTCGTCGGCGGGCCGTGAGGCGGGGACGCCGTGAGCGGGCGCAAGGCGGCCTTCAAGCGCATCGAGCGGCTCGTGCGGCCGTACCGCATCGCCGACGGCCGGTCGTTCCGGTTGCGCGACCTCGATCCCGGCGACACGGCCGGGCTCGGCGAGCGCGGCAAGCGCGAGGCGTCGGACCTGCTCGAGCTCGGCACCCGGATGCTGGCCGATGCGCAGGACCGGCTCTATGCGCAGGACCGCCGCTCGCTGCTGCTCGTCTTCCAGGCGATGGACGCCGCGGGCAAGGACGGCACGATCAAGCACGTCATGTCGGGCGTGAACCCGCAGGGCTGCCAGGTGACGTCGTTCAAGCAGCCCTCGTCCGAGGAGCTCGACCACGACTACCTGTGGCGCTGCTGGCGCCAGCTCCCGGAGCGCGGTCGCATCGGCATCTTCAACCGCTCGTACTACGAGGAAGTGCTCGTCGTGCGCGTCCACCGTCAGCTGCTCGAAGCCCAGCGCCTGCCGCCCGGACGCATCCACAAGCGGCTCTTCGACGAGCGGCTCGAGGACATCGCGGCGTTCGAGCGCTACCTCGTGCGCAACGGCACGCACGTGATCAAGTTCTTCCTGCACGTCTCTCGCAAGGAGCAGAAGCGCCGGTTCCTCGAGCGGCTCGACGAGCCCGAGAAGAACTGGAAGTTCTCGGTGGCCGACGTCGAGGAGCGCGGCTTCTGGGACGACTACATGCGGGCGTACGAGAGCGCGATCCGCGCCACGGCGAGCGAGGAGGCACCGTGGCTCGTCGTGCCTGCGGACCACAAGTGGTTCACGCGGCTCGTCGTCTCGGCCGCGATCGTGAACGCGCTCGAGCGCATGCACCTCGCGTATCCGACCGTCGACGCCGCGCAGCGCGCGAAGCTGGCGGCGGCCCGGAAAAAGCTGGAGCGCGAACCCTAGTCGCGCCGGATCGCGGGCGAGATCCGCGGCCTCCGGTTCCCGCGCCGATGGCCGGTCCGCAGTGTGGGAGCGAACAAGGCGCCGCCGTCGCAACGGCGGCGCCGGTCCGGACCTCAGCGCCCGCCGACGCGCTCCCAGGCGAACGTGTAGCCCAGCGCCTCCATGAAGGCCCGTTCCCTGTTGTTCGCCGCGCCGCCGTGCCCGCCCTCGACGTCCTCGTAGTAGAGCACCGAGTGACCCTGCTGCTCGAGCTTCAGGGTCATGCGCCGAGCATGGCCGGGGTGCACGCGATCGTCGCGCGTCGAGCTCGTGATCAGGATCGGCGGGTACTTGGCATCCGGTCGGACGTTCTCGTACGGCGAGAACGTGCGGATGAACGCCCACTGCTTGGGATCGTCGGGGTCGCCGTACTCGCCCATCCACGATGCACCCGCGAGCAGCTTGGTGTAGCGCTTCATGTCGAGCAGCGGCGATTCGCAGATCACCGCTCCGAAGAGATCGGGGCGTCGCGTGTACATGTTGCCGACGAGCAGGCCGCCGTTCGAGCCGCCGCGGCAGGCGAGGTGCGCCGGGCTGGTGACGCGGCGCTTGACGAGGTCCTCCGCGACCGCGATGAAATCCTCGTAGGCGCGCGGGCGGTTCGCCTTGAGCGCCGCCTCGTGCCACTTCGGCCCGAACTCGCCACCGCCGCGGATGTTCGCCAGCACGTAGACGCCGCCCGCTTCGAGCCAGCCGCGCCCGACGAGCCCGCTGTAGTAGGGCTGCATCGACACCTCGAAGCCGCCGTAGCCCTCGAGCAGCGTCGGGTTGCGGCCGTCGAGCGTGAGCGTCCTGGGCGCCACCTCGAAGTACGGGACGCGTGTGCCGTCCTTCGAGACCGCTTCGTGCTGCGTCACGGTGTCGCGGCGTGAATCGAAGAACGACGGCGAGTGCTTGAGCGGCTCGGGCGCGCCGCCGCCCACCTCGGCGAGCGAGAGCGTCGAGGGCGTGAGGAAGTCGGTGTAGGTGAGCCAGTAGGCGTCCGAATCGCGCTCATCCACGGCATTGGCGGTCACCGTCCCGAGCGCAGGCAGCCCGCGGACGGGCTCCCGTGTCCAGACGCCGTTCACCGGCCGCGCGATCTCGACCCGGCCGCGGACGTTGTCGAGTTCGGTCAGCAGGACGGCGCTCCGGGCCGGCGAGTACGACTCGAGCGACGTGCGCTCGCCGGGCTCGAACACCATCTGGAGCTCGCGCTTGCCGGCGACGAAGTCGTCGAACTTCGCCGCGAGCAGCGCACCGGCGGGCCACGTCCGCCCGCCCGCCGTCCACGGCGTCCGGAGCTGGATGAGCAACCAGTCGCGCCAGGCCCGCGCGTTCGCATCGTCGGGCTTCTCGATCTTCACGAGCCGGCCGTCACGGCGCAGGAACAGCTCGTTCGAGTAGAACGTGACGTCGCGAAGGACGAAGTCGCGCTCGAATCCCGGCGTGTGATCGTGGAACGCACCGACGCCGACGTCGCTCGTCCTGCCCTCGTAGACGAGCGTCGCGTCCTCGAGCTTCTGGCCACGCCGCCACTCCTTGACGACGCGGGCGTAGCCGGACGTGGTCATCGTCGTCGAGTCGAACGCCTCCGCGACGTAGACCCGATCGCGATCGATCCACGACACGGTGCTCTTCGATTCGGGCAGCGTGAAGCCGTCCTGCACGAACGTGCGCGTCGTGAGGTCGAACTCGCGCACGACGGTCGCGTCGCCGCCGCCGCGCGAGAGCTGGACGAGGCAGCGTGTGTAGTCGGGCGGCAGCACGTCGATGCCGCCGTAGTACCAGTTCTCCTTCTCGGCCGCGGCAAGCGAGTCGACGTCGAGCACCGACTCCCACGCCGGCGAGTCCTTGCGGTACTCGGCGAGCGTCGTGCGGCGCGAGAGTCCGCGCGGATGCTGCGCGTCGCGCCAGAAGTTGTAGTACCACTCGCCTTCCTTGGCGACGACCGGAATGCGCGAGCGGTCGTCGAGCACCGCGAGGAAGCGCTTCTGCATCTCGTCGAAGCCCGGCCGGTCCGCGAGCGCCTTGACCGTGAGGCTGTCCTGGTGGCCGACCCAGTCCAGCGCGCGCTTGCCCTCGACGTCCTCGAGCCAGAGCGCCTCGTCGCCGGACGTTGCGGCGGCGATGGGGCGTACGAACGACACGGCGAGTGCGAGGAGCGAGACGAGAAGGAGGTGCGGTCTCATGAGGCCTCCGGGGAATCGGGTGGGGTGGACGCCCGCACTCTCTCAGGCCCGCGCGGGGTCGGCAACGCGCACGCCGCGCACCGCAGCGGCGACCGCCTCGGGCTGCTGGCGGACGAGCCAGTGGCCCGCCCCGGGCCTGACGTCGAGCGCCGCGCCCGCAATGGCGCCCGGCAGCCACGCGGCGTGCGCGCGCCAGGGCGTGATGAGGTCCTGCTCGCCCGCCAGCACGACGACGGGAGCCGCGATGCGCGGCAGGTCCGCGGCGAGCGCGGCCAGATCGGGCGCGAGCGTGTGGAAGTTCTCGAGTGCCGCCTCGGTCTGCGAGGGCACGAGCGCCCAGGCGCGTGAGAACGTGAGATCGCCGCGCGGCGCCACCGGATGCCACGCCTCGCGCCGCGTGCGGCGCGTGGTCACGAGCCCGACCGGGAGCGTGGCCGCCCAGAGCGCGACGCGGCGCGCGAAGCCCGGTGGCAGCGGCAGCCCGGTGTAGCGGCGGTTGCGATCGTCGACGACGGTGCACGGCGTGAGCAGCACGAGTCCCGCGACGCGTGCGGGCTCGAGCTCGGCGCTGCGCAGCGCGACGGCGCCGCCGTACGAGTGGCCGACGACGATCGCGCGACCGCCGCCGCGCGCCGCGATCACGGCGAGCACCGCGCGCGCGTTCGCGTCGAGGTCGAGCGCACCGCGCCCGCGCGAACTGCCGCCGTGTCCGGGCCGGTCGAGTGCGAGCACCGTGTGGTCGCGCGCCAGGTCGTCGAGCAGCGCGTCGGGAAAGTCCTGTGCGGTGCCGTTCATGCCGTGCACCAGCAGCACGGCCGGACCGGTGCCGCGTGTGACGACGCGCAGCGACGCGTCGCCCGCCGTCACCTGCACGCCGCGCGGCGGAAAGCGGCGCCGCACGCTGGCCGCGTAGACGACATGGATCAGCACGGGCGCGACGAGCAGCGCGGCGAGCGCCGCGACGACGGCGATCAGCATCGGACCGTCATCGACAACGCCCGCTCAGCCGCCGGGGCCCCGCCGGATCCGGGCAACGCTCACGCGTCGCGGGGATCGATCGCGTCGGGATTCACGCCCAGCTCGCGGATCGCCTTCGCCACCTCGGCCGCGGGCAGCTTGCCCTCGATCGAGAGCGCGTGGAGCGTCGCCACGACGAGGTGTTCGGCGTCGATCTCGAAGTGCCGGCGCAGCGCCTCGCGCGTGTCGCTGCGGCCGAAGCCGTCGGTGCCGAGCGCGACGAAGCGGTTGGGGATCCAGCGGGCCGGCAGGTCCGAGACGCCCTTCAGCCAGTCGCTGCTCGCGACGATCGGGCCCTCGGCGCCCTTCAGCACGCGCGTCACGTACGGCACGCGCGGCGTCTCGCCCGGATGCAGGCGGTTCCAGCGCTCGATCACGAGCGCATCGTTGCGGAGCTGCTGGTAGCTGGTGGCGCTCCAGACGTCCGCGGCGACGCCGCGCTCGGCGAGCATCTCCTGCGCGCGCAGCGCCTGCAGCATGAGCGGCCCGCTGCCGAAGAGCTGCGCCTTGAGCTTCGCGTTGCTCGCGGCCGCCCGGTAGCGATAGAGACCGCGCAGGATGCCCTCGTCCGAGCCCTCGGGTTTCCGCGGCTGCGCGTAGTCCTGATTGTAGAGCGCGAGGTAGTAGAAGATGTCCTCGCCCGCTTCGTACATGCGGCGCAGGCCCTCGCGCACGATCGTCGCCACTTCGTAGGCGAACGCCGGATCGTACGAGAGGCAGTTGGGCACGGCCGAGGCGAGCAGCAGGCTGTGGCCGTCCTCGTGCTGCAGTCCCTCGCCGTTCAGCGTCGTGCGCCCGGCGGTCGCGCCGAGCAGGAAGCCACGGCCGCGCGCGTCGCCAAACGCCCAGATCAGGTCCATCGTGCGCTGGAAGCCGAACATCGAGTAGAAGATGTAGAACGGGATCATCGTGGTGCCGTGCGTCGCGTAGCTCGTGCCCGCGGCGGTGAACGACGCCACCGAGCCATCCTCGGTGATGCCCTCCTCGAGCATCTGGCCGTCGGCTTTCTCGGTGTACGAGAGCACCAGCTTCGAGTCGACCGGATCGTACTTCTGGCCGCCGGGCTGGTAGATGCCGACCTCGCGGAACAGCACCTCGAGCCCGAACGTGCGCGCCTCATCGGGAATGATCGGCACGATGCGCTTGCCGTAGTTCGGATCGCGGATGAGGTTGCGCAGCAGCTTTCCGAACACCATGGTCGTCGAGACGAGCTGCGCCTCGCCCGTGCCGGCGTCGAACTCGGCGAAGTCCCTGGCGGACGCGGCCGGCATCGGCTTCGAGCGCACGATGCGCTTCGGCACGCAGCCGCCGAGCGCACGGCGCCGCTCGAGCAGGTAGCGCACCTCGTCGCTGTCCGCGCCGGGGTGGAAGAACGGCGCCTCCTCGAGCTTCTTGTCGGGGATCGGCAGCTCGAGCGTGTCGCGGAACTTGCGCAGCTCGTCGAGGTCGAGCTTTTTCTTCTGGTGGGTGATGTTGCGTGCCTCGGCGGCCGAGCCGAGCGTCCACCCCTTCACGGTCTTCGCGAGGATCACCGTCGGGCGTCCCGGCGTCGCCGTCGCCGCCGCATAGGCCGCGTAGATCTTCTTGTAGTCGTGGCCGCCGCGGCGCAGGTGCTTGATGTCGTCGTCCGAGAGGTGGTCGACGAGCGCCTTCAAGCGCGGATCGGTGCCGAAGAAGTGCTCGCGGACGTAAGCGCCGTTCTCGACCTGGTACTTCTGCCAGTCGCCGTCGCAGGTCTCGTTCAGGCGGTCGACGAGCAGGCCGTCGTAATCGCGCGCCAGCAGCTCGTCCCATTCGCGCGCCAGGATCACCTTGATGACGTTCCAGCCGGCGCCCGTGAAGACCGCCTCGAGCTCCTGGATGATCTTGCCGTTGCCGCGCACCGGGCCGTCGAGACGCTGCAGGTTGCAGTTGACCACGAACGTCAGGTTGTCGAGCTCTTCGCGCGCGGCGAGCGTGAGCGCGCCGGTCGTCTCCGGTTCGTCCGTCTCGCCGTCGCCGAGGAACGCCCACACGCGCGAGTTCGACGTGTCCGCGAGGCCGCGCGCCGCGAGGTAGCGGTTGAAGCGCGCCTGGTAGATCGCGTTCAGGGGCCCGAGGCCCATGCTGACGGTCGGGAACTCCCAGAAGTCGGGCATGAGCCGCGGGTGCGGATAGCTCGAGAGCCCCTCGCCCCGGACCACCTCGCGACGGAAGTGCTCGAGCTGGGATTCGCTCAGGCGCCCCTCGAGGAACGCGCGCGAGTAGATGCCCGGCGCCGCGTGGCCCTGGAAGAAGATCTGGTCGCCCGCGCCGCCGTCGTCCTTGCCGCGGAAGAAGTGGTTGAAGCCGACCTCGTAGAGGCTCGCGGCCGACGCGTAGGTCGACAGGTGGCCACCCAGGCCCGCGTGGTGGTGGTTCGCGCGCACGACCATCGCCGCCGCGTTCCAGCGGATGATGCGGCGGATGCGACGCTCGAGCGGCTCGTCACCCGGGAAGGGCGGCTCCTGCTCGGTCGAGATCGTGTTGATGTACCGCGATTGCACGAGCCCGGGCAGGCCGACGTGGAGCTGCCGCGCGCGTTTGAGGATCCGGCGCAGCAGGAAGTCCGCGCGCTCGCGCCCGTGCAGCCGGACGACGTCCTCGAGCGCGTCGAGCCACTCCTGCGTCTCGCCCGGGTCCGCGTCGGGCAGCTGGCGCTTGAAGCCCGACAGCATGTTGAGGATGAAGCGTTCGCTCTCGCGGCGATCCTTTTGCCGGACGTCCTGTTCCACGGTGCTCATAGGCCTTTCGATGTCGCATCCGCGGCCACGGACGCGCGCCGTCGTTGGAAGGGTAGGACTCGCGCCGCCCGCGCCCGTCGGCGACGGGGGGCGCGCTCAATCAGCGCCTGAAGGCTCGGGGCCGCAGTCAAAGGGATCGGCACTCCTCGAACCCCAAAATAGACCATGCGGGCCGGGCAGGGGCAAATCGCTGCCAGGGCGCGTACGGCGCGCGGTGACGACCCGGCGCGCCACTCCCCGGGTCGCTCCCGCCATGAAACCCGGGCTGCACCGCTGTTACAATGCTCCGTCGCTCGCCGCCCACCCGCCGACGGAGACCGCCGCCATGTCCGTGCTCGCCAACCCCGTGACGACGCTCTACGCGGCCCGCAAGGGCCCACGCCCGATGACGGCCGAGGACCTGTGGAGGCTGCCGCGTGTCGGGACGCCCGCGCCCTCGCCCGATGGACGCTTCGCGATCGTGCCCGTGACGACGTACGACCTCGAGAAGAACGAGTCGCGCACGCGGCTCTGGCGCGTCGCGCTGGACGGGGCGCACGAGCCCGTCGCGCTCAGCTCGCCGGACGTCTCGGCGGGCGAGCCGCGCGTCTCGCCGGACGGCGCCTCGCTCGCGTTCACGCGCAAGGACGCCGGCGGCAGGGCGCAGCTCATGCTCATGCCGCTGGGCGGCGGCGAGGCGCGAAAGCTCACCGACCTGCCGCTCGGCGTCTACGATCCGCGCTGGCGGCCCGACGGTTCGGGGCTGGTCTTCGTCGCGCCGGTGATCGCGGGGCACGCGAGTCCCGAGGCGACGGCGGCCGAGCTCGAGCGGCGCAGGAACGATCCGGTCAAGGCGCACGTCACCGAGGAGCGCCTCTACCGCTTCTGGGACACGTGGCTCACGACCGGCGAGGTGCCGCACCTGTTCGCGATCGACCTGGCGAGCGGGGCGACGCGCGATCTGATGCCCGAGTCGCGGCTGTGGTTCGACTGGATGGATCCGTCCGGGCAGTACGACCTCTCGCCCGACGGCCGTGAGATCGCGCTGGCCGGCATCTCGTTCGACCCGGAGCGCTCGCTCGTCGTGACGCGGATCTACACGCTGCCGGCCGCGGGCGGCGAGCTCGCGTGCCGCACGCCCGATCATCCCGCCGACGACCTTCGCCCGCGCTATGCGCCCGACGGCTCCGCGATCGTCTACGGCATGACGCAGGATCCGCTCTTTTACGCCGACCGGGTGCGCCTGATGAGGTGGGATCGCGCGACGAACGCGCACACCGAGTGGCTCGCGGGCTGGGATCGGACGCCGACGGCGTGGGACTTCGCCGCCGACGGCACGCTGGTCTTCGCGGCCGAGGAGCACGCGCGCGTCAAGCTATTCGCCTGGCGCGGCGAGGGCACGCCGCGCGCGCTCACGAGCGACGGCTCGGTCGGCGGCGTCACGCCGCTCGGGGCGCCCTCGGGGCCCGGGCGCGTGCTCTTCACGCACCAGTCGATCGGCGCGCCGGGAGAGCTCGAGGTCTGCACGCTCGAGGGCGGCGGACGCACGCGCCTCACGCACTTCTGCGACGGCGTCGCGGCCGGCTTCTCGACGGGCGAGGTGCGCGAGCTCTCCATCGAGGGCGCGAACGGCGAGCCGGTGCAGATGTTCGTCGTGCTGCCGCCCGGCTACGAGCCCGGGAAGCGCTATCCGCTCGTCCACGTCGTGCACGGCGGACCGCACGGCATTTCCGCCGACCAGTTCCACGGCCGCTGGAACGCCCAGCTCTTCGCGGCTCCGGGGTACGTCGCCGCGCTCGTCAACTTCCAGGGTTCGACGTCGTGGGGACAGGACTTCGCGAAGCGCATCCAGGGCGAGTGGGCTGCGCGGCCGTTCGAGGACGTGATGAAGGCGACGGACGCGCTCGTCGCTGCCGGGCTCGTCGACGAGCAGCGTATGGCCGTGGCGGGCGGCTCCTACGGCGGCTACATGATGACCTGGATCGCGGGACACACGGACCGATTCCGCTGCATCGTGAACCACGCGGGCGTGAGCGATCTGATGGGGCAGTACGCGAGTGACGTCACGCAGGGCCGCGGCCGCGCGACCGGCGGCGAGGCGTGGGAGGGCCTCGAACGACAGGACCGCTGGTCGCCGGTGCGCTTCGCGAGCGGCATGACCACGCCGATGCTCGTGATCCACGGCGAGCGCGACTACCGCGTGCCGGTCGGGCAGGGTCTGCTCATCTACGGCCTGCTTAAGGCGAAAGGCGTGCCCGCGCGGCTCGTCTACTACCCGGACGAGAACCACTGGATCCTGAAGCCGCGCAACTCGCTGCTCTGGTACGACGAGGTGCACCGCTGGCTCGCGCGCTGGCTGAACGCGTGAGCCCGCTCGGGCGCGCCGCCCGCCGCGCACGGTCATGAAGCGCTCGCACGGGGCGCGCCCGGCGGGGCGGCCGCCGGGTCCGGACGCCCGCCGAGGCGGCGCGGATCCGACGTCCGAGCCGTCCCACGCAACGGCGCGCACGGTCGCAGCCGCCGAGCTGCCGGCGTGGGCCGCGCTCTGTTTCTTCGTCTCCGGTGCGGCCGGGCTGCTCTACGAGCTCGTGTGGTCGAAGGAGCTTTCGCTCCTGCTCGGCAACTCGCTGCACGCGATCTCGACGGTCGTCGCCGCGTTCCTCTGCGGGCTCGCGCTCGGCGCGTGGCGGTTGGGCCGCGCGCTCGCGCGCCCGGACCCGGCGGGCGCCCCGCCGGGTGCACGCGGCGCGCGCCGCTACGCCGGCCTGGAGCTCGGGATCGCGGTGCTGGGCCTGCTCTCGGTGCCGGCGCTCCACGCACTCGACCCCCTGATCGCGTTCCTCGAGCGCGCGTTCGGGATCGGCACGCCGATCTTCGCGTTCGCGCGGTTCGTGCTCGTGTTCCTATCGCTCCTGCCGCCGACGCTGCTCATGGGCGCGACGCTGCCGGTGCTGGTCGAGCACTTCGAGCACGCGCTCGTCGGCCCCGCGCTGGCGCGGCTCTACGCGATCAACACGATCGGCGCGGTCGCGGGTTCGTGGCTCGGCGGGTTCGCGCTGGTGCCGAACCTCGGCCTGCGCGCAACCACCTGGGTGGCGGCCGGTCTGAACCTCGTCGCCGCGCTCCTCGCGCTCGCGTTCGCGCGCGAGCCGGCCGAGGGCATCCCGACGCAGCCGCGCGGTGGCACGCCTGGCCGCGCCGCTGCGGACGCCGCGGGCGCCGTGCTCCCGGCGCGCGCGCGCCGGACGGTCGCCGTGGCCCTCGCGCTCTCGGGTTTCGCCGCGCTCGCGTTCCAGATCGCGTGGGTACGGCTCTTCGGCCTGCTGCTGGGTTCCTCGGTCTACTCGTTCGCGGGCGTGCTCGGCGTCTACCTCGCGGGGCTCGCGATCGGCTCGGCGCTCGCCGGACGGCTGCTCGCGCGGCTCAACTCGCTCGCCGCGGTCGCGGCGATGCAGGCCGGCATCGCGTTCACCGCCGCTGCGGCGATCGGGTTCTTTCCGCTGCTGCCCGATGCCTACCTCACGCTCGTCCAGCGCGCCGGCACGCACTGGACGAGCCTGTTCTTCAGCCAGCTCACGCTGGTCGCCGCGGTGCTCCTGCTGCCATGCGTGCTCTTCGGCGCGATCTTCCCGCTCGCGACGCGGCTGCTGTCCGCCGCCGACGGCGGTCGCGGCGTCGGGCGTGCCTATGCGGTCAACACGCTCGGCACCATCGCCGGCTCGCTCGCGGCGGGGTACGTGCTCGTGCCGCGGCTCGGCGTGCAGGGCACGCACGTCGCCGCGCTCGCGCTCTCCGCGATCGTCGCCCTGCTGCTGCTCGTCGAGAGCGCGCGCCTGCGCGAGCGGCAGCGCTCGTTCGGGACGGTCGCGCTCGTCGCGCTCGTTCTCGCCGGCGCGGGCGTGGCGTTCGCACCGACATGGAATCCGATCCTCATGTCGGTCGGCGTCTTCCGGCCCTCGGCGCGCGTCTACGTCGAGTCCGCCGCCGCGGGCAGCCACGGCTCGCTCGTGCGCGCCGCGATCGGGCGCGAGAAGCTGCTGCTCTACCGCGAGGGCCTGAACGGTTCGGTGCTGGTGACGCGCGATACGCTCGCGAACAACACCATCCTGCGCATCAACGGCAAGGTGGATGCGAGCGACTCCGACATGCTCACGCAGGTCCTCTCGGGCCTGGTGCCCGGCGCGCTCGCCGACTCCGGCGCGCGCACGTTCGTGATCGGCCAGGGCTCCGGCATCACGCTCGGCGCCGTGCTCGCGGCCGGCGCGGGCGAGACCGATCTCGCCGAGATCGAACGTGCGGTGATCGACGGCTCGCACTTCTTCCAGGCGCCCGGCCACGATCCGCTCGACGATCCCCGCGTCCACGTGTTCCTCGAGGACGGCCGCGTCGTGCTCTCGCACACGCGCACGCGCTACGGGCTCATCGTCTCGGAGCCTCCGAACCCCTGGCTCGCGGGGGTCAACAACCTCTTCACGCTCGATTTCTACCGGCTCGTGCGCAAGCGCCTGGAGCCCGGCGGCGTGTTCGCGCAGTGGATCCAGCTCTACGAGATCTCGCCGGAAACGTTCCGCTCCATCCTTGCGGCATTCCTTCAAGTGTTCCCGCACGGGCAGGCGTTCATCGCCTCGTCGCGCGCCGACCTCGTGCTGGTCGCCAGCGACCGTGCGCGCACGCTTTCGCTCGCGCGACTGCGCGCGCCGCAGGTGAAGGCGGAGCTCGCGCGCGCGAAGCTGCTCGGGCCCGAGGCGGTCGCGGCATTCTGGATCGCGCCGTTCGAGTCGCTCCGGACGCTCGCGGACCACCCCGTGCTCAATCGCGACGATCGTCCGATCGTCGAATACCGCGCGCCGCGCGACCTGATCGCCATGTCGAGGACCGTGCAGGGCGGGCCACCTCCGCTCGTCGCGCTCCTGCCGCACGGCCACTGGCCCGACGCGCGGGTCATGTTCGCGGCGTGGAGCGAGGAGTCGTGGTTCGACGCGCGCGCACGTCAGCTCGCTCGCAGCGGCTACTTCGATCCCGCCCGCGACGTCGCCGCCGACGCCCGCGCGGCCGGGCTCGCATCGCTCGCGGACCGGCTGAGGGCCTCCGTCGACGCCGAGCAGGTCGGGCAGGCGCTCGGTGTGCTCGTCGGCCGCGCGCACGAGGCCGCGGAAGGCGGGCGGTCCGGCGATGCGCGCGAGCTGCTCTCGCAGGCGACGCTCCTCGCGCCGCGGAACGGTCGCGTCTGGGTGCTGCTCGCCGATCAGCAGCGCGAGCTCGGCGCGCCGGACAGCGCGCTCGTCTCGCTGGCGCGCGCGGTGGCCGTGGGCACGACCGAGGAACGGCGCGACGCGCGGCTGATGGCGGGCCTGATCGAGATCCAGCGCGGCCACCTCGCCGCTGCCGTCGGCCACTTCACGGCGGCGCGCACGCTCGATCCGCGCAACGCGCTCGCGTGGGCGTTCGAGGCCCGGGCGCGTCTCGACGCGGGCGATCGCGCGGGCGCCGAAGCCGCCGTGCGCCGCGGGCTCGTCGTCGCACCCGGCGACGCCCAGTTGCTCTCGGTCGAGCAGGCGCTCGGGACGAAATGAGCCGTCGCCGCGCCTCGCGCCCCGCGCCGTCCGGCCCGGTCTCGCGCGCCTCGCCGCCCGCGTCGCGCGCGTCGCGCGCGTCGCGGACGAGCGGGCTCGTGGTGGCAGGCGTCGCCGCCACGCTCGTCGCGATCGTCGCGTGGGTCTTTCGTCCGCTGCCGGGATCGTTCTTCGCGCTCGACGACCTCGTGATGTTCCAGCAGGCGACCGGCGTGCGGCCGTGGCCCGCGACGGCGTGGCGCTGGCTCTCGGGCGTCGCGTGGTTCCGCATCGTCACGCCGCTCTGGGGCGAGTCGCCCGCGCCCTATCACCTCGCGAGCCTCGTGCTCCACGTCGTCAACGCCGTGCTGCTCGTGCGGCTCGCGCGGCGCTGGGGCGCTTCGGCGCCCGCGGCGTTCCTCGCGGCCGGACTCTTCGCGGCGTCGCGGCTCCACTTCCCTGCGCTCTTCGCGGCCACGTCGATCGGCGAGCTGCTCGCGCTCACGTTCGCGCTGCTCGCGCTGCTCGCCCTCGCACCCGGACGGCGCGCGTTGCTTGCCGCGGTGATCTTCGCACTCGCGCTGCTCTCGAAGGAGAGCGTGCTGCTCGTGCCGGCCGCGATCCTCGCGCTGCCCGCCGCGGGCCCGAACCTGCGCGAACGTGCGCGCACCGCGGCGCCGCTGCTCGCCGTCGGAGTCGCCCTCGGCGCCGCGTTGCTCGCCTCCGGCCTGGTCTCGGGCCGGCTCGCCGGACCGGCGTACGCGCTCGGCGGGCTCGCGGCGATTTCGCTCTCGCTCGCGCGCCTCGCCGGGTGGAGCCTCGATCTCGCGCGGCCGATCCCGGACCTGCACGCGGGCGCGGCGCCGCTCGAGCTCACGCTCGCCACGCTGGCGGTGCTCGCACTGACCTTGCTCGCGGCGCGATGGCGCAGCGCGCCGCTCGTCCGCACGGGGCTGCTGTGGTGGCTGCTCGCGGTGCTGCCCGTGCTGCCGCTCGCGGGGCATCTCTACCTGCACTATCTCTACACGCCGCTCGCGGGGCTCGCGCTGGCCTGCGCCGGCGCGTTCGACGCGCTCGCTTCGCGCGGCCGCGCGCGCGGCCGGGCCGGCACGGCCCCGCGCGGCGCGTGGGCGATCGCCGGCGCGATCGTGCTCGCGCACGCCGCGCTGTCGGCTGCGCTCGTCACGCAGCGCGTGACGCTTCGCATGGGCGCGGCGGACTGGCCGCTCGATCCCGTGCTGCGCAAGAGCGTGATCGCGCAGCGTGCGATCGCGGACGTGCGCCGCGCGCTCGGCGGACGCCGCACGAACGTCGCGATCCTGCTGCCCGCGGGGACGACGACGACCGTCGACCTCGGCAGCGGCGAAGCCGTCGCCAACCGGACGACGAGCCGGAACGAGCTCGAGGAGGTGCTCGACGACGGCCGTTCCCTGAGCGCGTTCGTCCCCAACGCCGACACCGTCGAGTTCGTGCACGGGTACGTGCCGGGCCATGCACGCTTCGACTTCTTCGCGGGCGAGGCGAGCGGCGACGTCGCCGACCTGGGGCCGCCGCCCAAGGCGGACGCGCTCATGGCGATCAACATGGGCGCGATCGGGCGCTTCGGTCCGGCGCTCGACTGGCTGGATCGCGCGCTCGCGGACCGGCCCGGAACGCCGGTGCTGCTCTACGCGCGCGCGATCATCGAGGAGCGCCGCGGTGATCGCGCCGGCGCGCTGGGCACGCTCGCCGAACTCGAGCGCGTCGCGCCCGCCGACTCGTTCACCGCGCTCGCGCGCACCGTGCTGGCGCCGCCCGCCGCGGCGGCCCGCTAGGTTCGCGATGGCCCTGCCCGATCACCTGCGCCGGTTGCTGGCGGAGTGCGACGTCGACGTCTATCGCTCCTCGGGTCCCGGCGGGCAGAAGAAGAACAAGACCGAGTCGAGCGTGCGCGTACGTCACCGGCCGACGGGTCTCGTGCGCGTCGCGACCGAGAGCCGCTCGCAGTTGCGCAACCGCGAGACCGCGATCGAGCGCCTGTGGAAGGCGCTCGAAGCGCGGGCTCGAAAGCCGAAGCCCCGGGTCGCGACCCGCCCGGGCGCCGCGGCGGTGAATCGCCGGCTCGATGCCAAGCACCGCACGTCCGAGCGCAAGCGGTCGCGCTCGGCGACCGATGACGCGGAATGACCGGCACTTCCGGGTCCCGGCGTGCGATACTGCGCGCGCCTGCCGCACGGCGCGGCGTCTCCGCCGCGTGAGCGTTCAGGGTCAGCGAGGCTCCTCGCGCATGAACTCGAAGGGCGAACCGGCCGATATCGTGGAAAGTCCGAGGCAGGAGCCGCGTCTCCCGCCCGGCCAGGTCCGTACGGAGAAGTGGCCGGTGCTCCATCACGGCCACGTGCCCAGCGTCGATCTCGGGCGCTGGGATCTCGTCGTGGACGGTCGGGTCGAGCATCCACAGCGCTGGTCGTGGGAGGCGCTGGGCAAGCTGCCGAGGACGCACGTGCGCAGCGACATCCACTGCGTCACGCGCTGGAGTCGTT
>DATJXF010000127.1:0-18128 GCA_035500415.1 Candidatus Acidiferrales bacterium
CGGCGGCGCCGCGCCCGCGCACGAGCGCGATCGTGACGACCGCGAGCAGCGCGAGGAGGAAAACGACGGGCGGCGCGATCCCGGTCCCGACGTGGAACGCGGACGCGACGCGGGCGAGCGTCGGCCCCTCGCACGTGAAGCGGGGCCACACGGGGCCGATGGCCCCGAAGATCGCGGCGACCACCGGCACGAGCCCGAGCACGGACCACGCCCGCCGGGTCGATCGGCGACGTCCGAGCGCCACCCCGAGCGCGAGCGCCAGCGCGACGGCGAGCGCGGGCCACGGCGCACCGGGGGCGAGGAGCCAGACGGCGGGGCTCGCCACCCAGCCCCACTCGGTCTCGGGGCCCGCCCCGTCGGACGCCGCCAGCACGCGCCACGTCGCGAAATCGAGCGCGAGCCCGACCGCGAGCCGACCGGGCAGAGCGCCGTGCGTGGCCGCGAGCGCCGCGAGCGCGAACCGCGCCACGCACCACGTGAGCGCGGCCAGCGCGCCGCGCCGGACGCGCAGCAGCGGGACCTGCGGGCCGAGGGCCATCCACGAGCCGCCCAGCACGGCGAACGCGCCCTGCGCTGCGGGCGAAAGCGCCGGCGGCGCGATCACCTCGCCCGCCGTGCGTGCGCCGCGCTCATCGGGCCGCTCCGCCGCGATGGGCGCGCATGCCGCCGCTCAGAACGAATCGCGAACGGTCTCGAGCGTGGGCACGCGGCCGCGAGCGACGCGCTCGAGCGCTTCTTCGTACAGCCGGTCGTAGCCGTCCGCGCTCACGCGCCAGCTGAAATCGTGCGCCATGCCGTTGCGCTGAAGCGTCCGCCAGAGCGCGGGCTCGGCCTGCACGGCGAGCGCGCGCCGCAGCGCCATCACCATCTCGTCCGCGGCGAAGGCGTGGAAGACGAAGCCGTTCCCCTCCCGGGTGATCGGATCGAACTCGTGCACCGTGTCGGCGAGGCCTCCGGTCGCGCGCACGACCGGCACCGTCCCGTAACGCAGCGAGTACATCTGGTTCAGCCCGCACGGCTCGTAGCGCGACGGCATCAGGAACAGGTCGGAGCCCGCCTCGATCCGGTGCGCCAGCGCCTCGTCGTGCGTGGTGGCGAAGTACCACTGCCACGGCCGCTCGAACGCGAGCCGGCGCAGCAGTTCCTGGTAGCGCGGCTGGCCCACGCCCAGCACCACGAAGCGGGCCGGCAGCTCGCAGAGCGGGCGCTCCGCCGCCTCGATCAGGTCGAAGCCCTTCTGCTCGACGAGGCGCGAGACGATCCCGACCGTGGGCCAGTCGGGGTCGAGCGGGAAGCCGCAGCCGAGCGCGAGCGCGCGCCGCGCGGCGAGCTTGCCGTCGAGGTGATCGCGATCGTAGTGCGCGTCGAGATGGACGTCGGTCGCGGGATCCCACTCGCGGTCGTCGATGCCGTTCAGGATGCCGCGCACGTCGCCGGTGCGGCGGCGCAGCACGCCCTCGAGGCCGTTGCCGAACTCGCCCGTCGACTGGATCTCCAGCGCGTACGTCGGGCTCACGGTCGAGATCATGTCCGCGAAGGCGAGCCCGACCTTCATGAAGTTCACGCGCCCCCAGTACTCGAACGGGCTTTGCGGGACGTACACCTCGCGGCTGAAGCCCGCGACGCCGAGGATCCAGGGATCGACGATGCCCTGGTAGCCGAGGTTGTGGATCGTGAACACGGTCGCGACGTTCGCGAACGCCGGCTCGTCGGCCTCGTGCGTGCGCACGAAGCACGGCACCCACGCGGCCTGCTGGTCGTGCGCATGGAGCACGTCGAACGTCTCGCCGAAGCCCTTGAGCGCCTCGAGGCCCGCGCGCGCGAAGTAGAGGAATCGTTCGGCGTTGTCGGGATGGCCCTCACCCGTCGCGGGATCGACGTAGATGCCCGGACGATCGAAGAAGCGGCGCTCGCCGACGTGCTCGACGAGCAGCGCGCGCGTCTTGCTCCCCGGGCTCTCGGCGATGCGGAAGCGCGCCGGCTCCTGCCCCAGGCCCCACGGCACGCGCGTGCCGCCGAAATCGCTCACCGTCCAGTCGGCGGGGATCTCGAGGTCGCGGTAGCGCGGGAGCACGACGAGCACGCGGTGTCCGCGCCGCACCTGCTCGCGCGCGAGCGCCGCGACGACGTCGCCGAGTCCGCCGACCTTGGCGAGCGGCGAGAGCTCGCTCGCGAGGTGGGCGATCGAACGGGTCGGCATGGTGGCGAACCGCGCCCGTCAGGCGAGCGCGACGATCTCCCGGAGGTACTGGGCCGCGTCCTCGGGAGGGGTGGGGTTGATGTAGAAGCCCGAGCCGATCTCGAACCCCGCGACGCGTGTGAGCTTGGGCATGATCTCGACGTGCCAGTGGTAGTAGGGCAGGTCGTCGTCGCCGAGCGGCGCGGTGTGCAGCACGAGGTTGTACGGCGGATGGTCGAGCGCGATGTCGAGCCGCATCAGCGTGTCCTTGAGGATGCGCGCGAAGTCGAGCAGCTCGTCGGCGTCGTCGATCGTATGGTACGAGGAGCGATGCGAGCGCGGCAGGATCCACGTCTCGAACGGGAACCGCGGCGCGAACGGCGCGATCGCGACGAACCGCTCGGTCGTGCTGACGAGCCGCCGGCCGTTCCCCTCGGACATCTCCTGGTCGAGGATGTCCGTGAACACGGAGCGCTCCTTGAGCTCGTAGTAGCGCCGCGAGCCGTCGAGCTCCTCCTGTACCATCCGCGGGATGATCGGCGTCGCGATGATCTGGCTGTGCGGATGCTCGAGCGTCGCCCCCGCGCCGGCGCCCTGGTTCTTGAACACGAGCACGTAGCGCAACCGCTTGTCGCGCTTCAGATCGAGCATGCGCTCGCGCCAAGCGATCGCGACCTGCTGGATGTGCTCGATCGGCTGGTCGGCGAGCTGGCGCTCGGGATCAGCACCCTCGATCACCACCTCGTGGGCCCCGACGCCGTTCATCTTGTCGTAGAGACCCTCGCCGCGGCGATCGAGCGAACCCTCGACCTGCAGAGCCGGAAACTTGTTGGGCACAACCCGCACGGTCCAGCCGGGGCCGTTGGCCTTGCCTCCCGCCGGGCGGAGCGCGTAGACCTCGGGCGGCGTCATGTCCTCGCGACCCTCGGCGAAGGGCGAGAACGCCTGCGTCCTGGCGGTCGAATCCGGAGCGAAGTTCGTCGGCCGGCGGCTGCGCTCGGTGGAAATGATGACCCAGCGGCCGACGACCGGATCCTTGCGAAGTTCGGGCATGCCGCTCCTTGGAGACGCGCGCCAGCCGCGCGGTGGGGACGTAAGCCGAACGAGTCTAAGAAGCGTTCGCGGGCGGGGTCAAGACCGCCGGTCCCGCGACCCTGCAGACGGAGCGCTCACGGCGCGCGGCGTTCTCCGGCCGTCGCGGCGAAGAGCCGGCGTGCGAGCGCCTCGTCGGCGGGCGAGAACGTGCGGGCGCGGCGGCCGAAAGCGATTCGCGCGGTGCCGAGGAAGCGTTCGAGCTCGTGCTCGCCGAGCGAGGCGCCGTCCCACCACGCGAACGCAGGCAGGTGCCTGGGCGCGAAGCGACCGCCGCCGAAAAGGTTCGCGCCCACGCCCACGCTCGCGCCCGTCGGCAGCAGCGTGCCGATGCCGGTCTTCACGTGCCCGCCGACGATCGCGCCCAGCTTGGGGCTGCCGCTGTCGAGCTCGCGCCCGTCGACCCAGACGCGCACGCTGCCATAGTTGTTCTTGAGATCGCTGGTGGTCGTGAGAGCGCCCAGGTTCACCCATTCGCCGACCAGGCTGTGGCCGACGAAGCCGTGGTGACGCTTGTTCGCGTAGCCCTGCCAGAGGCTCGCTTCGACCTCGCCCGCGATCCGGCACTCGGGGCCGAACGTGCTCGCCGACACGGCCCCGCCCAGGAGCTGCGTGCCCGCGCCGACGACGCACGGGCCCGTGACAACCGTGTGCGCCGCGACGCGCGCGCCCGCCGCGACCCGGATGGGCCCCTCGCGCGCATCGAGCACGGCGAACGGTCCGACGCTCGCCCCGCGCTCGATGGCGATGCGCTCGGGCGCCTCGAGGCACGCGAGGCGGTGGACATCGCCCGCGATCACGGACGGCGCGCCCGCCAGGTCGGCGGCGATCGCGTCCGCATTGCGTGCGATCAGGTCCCAGGGATGGAGCAGCAGCTCCGCGTCGGTCGCGACCGCGGGGAGCCCGAGGCCGAGCAGCGAGGTCTCGAAGTCGGCGCCGCGGCCGATCGCGGACTCGAGCTGGGCGAGCGGCAGGCGGGCGCCGGCGATGCGCCGGTCCCCGAGCCAGAGCGCGGGCGCGCGCGCGGCGAGCGCGGCGGCGAACCACGGGCCCGGCAGCGCGGCGGCGTTCACGACCACGACCTCGTCGGCTCCCGCCGCAGAGCCCGTCTCGCGCGCCGGCGCGCTCCTCCACGCGGCCGCGACCTCGGCGCGCGCCTCGACCGAGAGCAGCGGCAGCGCGGCGTGCGCGATCCAGCGGCGCGCCAGATCGGACGCGCCGAAGCTGAGCGCGGGAACGGGCAGCAGGTCGGTGAGCGGGCGGAGCGAGCGCCAGTGCGGGTCCTCGTAGAGGACGAGGCGGCGCATCAGCGCTTCTCCACGGTCTTGACGAGGAAGACGCCCCTGAACCCGCTCGCGACCGCGCGCGAGCGCAGGCTCTCGGCGGCGGCGCGCGAGAGGCAATCGCGCGTGCGCACCTTCCAGCGGCCGCCTTCGCGATCGACAATCATCGGCACGACGAGCTGCGATTCCGATGCGTTGCGCAGCGTGCGGCCTTTGGCGCGATCGGCCGGCGCGCCCACCTGGACGCGCCAGCAGGTGTCGGGCACGGTCGCCGCGGGCGTCGCGGGCGGTGGCTCGACGACCGGAGGGGGCGGCGTGGGCGGCAGCGTCGCGGCCGAGCCGAGCGGCTGGGTCGGCGAGGGGATCGGCACCGACGCCGTGTCCGCGGGTGCGATCGTGCTGTCCGGATTGCTCGCGGCCATGTGCCCCGTCGCTGCCGTGTCGGTGCGCACGGCTTCGAACGGCGTGGTTGGCGTCGGCATCGCAGCCGGCGCCGGGCCCGCGGGAGGCGCCGTGCTCGAGCGTGCACCGCCCGGCGCGGACTCCGGCGCGCCCGGCACCGGCTCGGGAATGCTCGCCAGGACGCGCAGCGCGTCGGCCGAGGGCACCGTGTCCGGCGCGGCCGCGCTCGCCGCACCGGGCGGCGGGCCGGGTGGCGTCGGGACCGCCGGCGCGGAGGAGGGCGGCGCGGCGGGCGGGCCCGCGGGCGGCAGGCGGCTCGCGCAGCCGGCGAGCGCGAGTGCGGCGAGCGCGAGCGCGGCGAGGACGAGCCGGCGCGCGTTCACGACGCCGCCCGTGCGCGCACGGCTTCGGTCGCGCGGCGCACCTGGTCGCTGTCCTCGATGCGGCAGGCGAGCGTGCCGTTCGGCGTCGCGACCACGACCATGTCGCGCAGGCCGAGCGGGGCCGCGGGGATGCCGTCGCCCACGACGACGCAGCCGTCGCAATCGACCGGAACCGCGCTCCCCCAGGTCACGTTGCCGCGCGCATCGCGCGGCTGGCGGCGCGCCCACGCGCCCCACGAGCCGAGATCGTCCCAGTCGAACGCCGCTTCGATCGTCACCACGTTGGGCGCGTGCTCGAGCACCGCGTAGTCGACCGAGATCGAGGGCAGCGGCTCGAAGCGCGGCTTGAGCGCCTGGGCGAACGCCTCGGGACCGCCGCCCAGGCCAAAGCTCTCGAGCGCCGCGATCTCGGGATGGAACGCGCGCAGCGCGTCGAAGAACGTCCTGCGGCCCCACACGAACATGCCGCTGTTCCAGAGGTATTCGCCGCTCGCAACCCAGACCTCCGCCGTCGCGCGATCGGGCTTTTCCTTGAACTGGGCGACACGGTGGAGTCGCTCGGCGAGCCGCGCGCCCAGGTGCAGGTAGCCGAAGTTCGTCTCGGGGGCGCGCGGACGGATGCCGAACGTCACGAGCACGGCCTCGCGCGCCGCGAGCGCGAACGCGCGCTCGAGATCGGCCGCGAACGCGGTCTCGTCGTCGATCGCGTGATCGGACGGCAGTACGGCGAGCGCGCTCTCCTGCCCGAAGGTCGAGGATGCGGCCGCGATCGCCGGGGCGGTGTTGCGCATCATCGGCTCGCCGTAGATCCGTACACCCGGGCACTCGTGCTGGCAGGCTTCGCGCAGGTCCTGCGACGTGATGACGGCGATCCGATCGCGATCGATTCCGGCGCGCAGCGCGCGCTCGAAGGTGGCGCGCAGCAGGGTCCGCCCGCCCGAGGCGAGCGGCAGCAGCTGCTTCGGCCGCGCCGCGGTGCTCCACGGCCAGAACCGCTCGCCGCGTCCGCCGGCGAGGATGATGACGCCTCGGTCTGCCGTCGTGGAGGTCATCGCGACCGCAGGAGTAGCACACGGGCGCGGACGCGGACAAACCCGCGCGTGCGACGGACCGCCCGGAACGTGCGGCTACGAGTGCGCGGAGGCCTTCGGCGCGGAGGCGGACTGCGCGGCGGTCGAGAGCTCGAAGCGCGCGTCGCGGCGGCGGAAAGAACAATCACGTCCTGGAGTCGAACCCGAGCGTGACGAGCGCGAGCGGCGCGGCGAGCGCGCGCCTCCGCGCGCCCGAACGCGCGCGGCGTGCGCGGGCGTGCTCATGGCCGCGCCACGACGATCGTGCCCGCCACGCACAACGCGAGGGCCGCGGCCGCCGCAAGCGCGGTGCGGCGCGCACCCCATCGATCCGCGAGCGCGGCCAGCCCTACTGCGGCCGCGATCACCACGCACCAGTCGGTGGGAAAGCGAAAGCGCTGACTGACCTCGAGCGAGATCATGAGCGCCCCCTGTGAGAGCCAGAGGAGCGCCGGCAGCACGAGGCGCGGACGGGCCGCAGGCAGCAGGAGCGCCGAGAACGCCGCGAGCATCGCGAAACGATGGAGCCAGAGCTCTCGCGTGCGGCCGCGGATCGGGCCGAGGTAGGTGAGGGTGTTGCTCATCGTGTCCCGCAGCCGCTCGAGGAGTGGCGCGTGCGCGAGGCGCGAGTTCTCCGCTCGGAAGTGGCGGTCCATGGCCAGTTCTCCCTGGTCCGAGTGGGCCGCCATCCAGGCCCACGCCGTGCTTGGGGGCAGCCCGGCGTGCATCGTCCACCGGACGAGCCCCGAGCTCGTGACCATGGGCACGAACGCGTGAAGCCGCTTGGCGTTGCGGATCGGCCACGGCGACCACGCCATGAGCGCGGCGAGCGCGAACGCGACGGCGGCCCGCGGGCGGCGTGCAACGAGCCAGATCCCGAGCGCCAGGGCGGCCATCACGCCAACGGGCCGCGTGAGCAGCGCCGCGGCGGCCACCCCGCCGCTCGCGACCGCGAGCGCGGTGCTCCGGCGCTGGACGCACTCGAGCGCGAGCCAGGTGGCGAGCACGGTGAGGAACTCGAACAGCGTCTCGCTCATCAACTGGCCCGCGTTCCACCACGCCACCGGCCAGACCATCCGGATCGCGAAGGCGATCCACCCCGCGCGCGCGCCGCCCAGGCGGAAGGCGATCGCGCCGACGAGCGCGGCCGCCAGCCCGGTCACGATGCCGTTCAGCGCGATCGCGGCACGCACGCCGCCCAGCGCGAGGCCGGCCGCGAGGAACAGGGGGTAGCCGGGCGCACGGAACGCATAGAGGGACAGGGAAGGGAACATCGCTTCGCGGTAGACGAAGCCGTGCCCGGCGAGCAGCGAGCGCGCGATCGCCTCGAAATCGAGGCTGTCGGGATTGAGGTGCGGATCGAGGTGAAGCAGCGGCGTGACGACGAGGCCCGCGAGCGCGCCGAGCAGCAGCAGCAGGCCGAGGGGATAGCCGTGAAGCCGCCCGGAGGCGGCGGGCCGGTCGGTCGCTCGGGGGCTCATGGACGCGCAGACTATCGGCATCGTCCGCACCCGACAATGGCCCGAAGGCGCCGGGCGCGGTCGACGGGTGCAAGCCACGACTGCGGACTGCCGATGACACCGGCGAGAATCCGGGATGCTATGCTCACGGGGCTTGGGGCTTCACGGCGCCCCGACCCCGCCACCTCCCGCACCGGCATGAGCCTTCCGACCCACGACGATCCCACCACCGCAGCGCGTCGCCGCTTCCGCACTCCGGATGCCGGCCCGTCGCGCATCGCGCGCGTCGTTCAGGTGCTGCTGCTGCTCGTCGCCGGCGTCGTGATCGGCATGCAGTACGTGCAGCCCGACAAGCGCGTCCTCGCGGTGCTCGCGGCGCTGGCGGTGGCCGGCATCGCGTGGCGGCTCGACATCATCACGGCGCTGGGCCTCCTCGTCTTCCTGCTGCCGTTCCCGCGCGGCACCGTGTTCGGGACGACCACCGTCGCGCTCATCCTGCTGCTGTTCATCATCTGGCTCGTGCGCGTGAGCATGCGTCACCTGCCGCGGCCTCACGGCAGCCCGATCGACATGCCGCTCGTCGCGCTGCTCATCCTCTACGTGCTGTCGTTCTACAACGTGCGCAGCCCGATGGCGTGGACGTATGCCCCCGGTTACTTCGAACAGTTCGTCTGCTGCGTCCTCATGTTCTACCTGTTCTACAATTCGGTGAGAACCGCACGCGACCTCGAGCGACTTCACGTCGCGATGCTCGTCTCCGCTTTCGCCGTTTTCCTTACCGCGATCTACGAGCTGGGGCATCCGGGCCAGGCATTGTTCGCGGGCTGGATCGACTTCACCGCGACGAGCAACGTGGCCGAAGGCATCAACACGCACAACGCGCGGGTGGGCGGCGTTCTTCGCGACTACGAGCTGCTGTCGGAGTACTGCGACCTGACGCTCCTGCTCACCATCTTCATGCTCGCCCGCGCTCGAACGCTCGCGCGGAAGGTCGTGCTCGGTCTGTTCACGATGCTGACCGTGTTCATCCTGTTCGCCACGGTGACGCGAGGCGCCATCGTCTCGCTCGCGGTGGCCACGGTCTACCTGATGTGGCAGTTGCGCCAGCGCATCAAGTTCGTGCCCCTCGCGATCGCCGCCGGCACCGTCGCGGCCGTCTTCATCGCGATGAACGGGCTGGTTTCCACGTTCACGAGGTCCGGCGACCTGTTCGGCCGGCTCGCCGGGACGAAGGTCGTGAACGGCTGGGTGCCCGAGGATCGGGCCGACGTGTGGCAGAACGCCCTTGGGCGCGCGATGGTGCACCCCTTCATCGGGCAGGGCCCCTACTACGGCGAGATGCCCGGCTTCACGCCGGTGTGGCCGCACAACGTCTACCTCTACTACGCGAACATCCTCGGATTCACGGGGCTTGCGATCTACCTCTGGCTGCTCTGGCGATTCTTCCGCCTGACGCGACCGCTCTCGGACGATCTCGCCGATCCCGACTACGCGCGGGCGTTCGGCGTCATCGCGCGCACGCAGTTCGTGCTGTTCGCCGTCAACGAGTTCAAGATCGACTACCTGCGCAACCCCATCTACCAGATGGTGGTGTGGGTCATGTTCGCGGTGTGGGCGGTGACGTGGAAGCTGAGCCAGGCGCGCACGGAAGAGGTGCGTCTCCCCGCGCATCCCCTGCTCGAGGCGGCGCCGGCTCCCCGCGCGCGAACGGCCTAACCCGCGCTACCTCGCCCGCTTCTCCAGCCCGCGGTACAGCTCGGCAGTCGCGTCGGCCACGTTGTCCCACGAGTAGTGCTGCAGGATGTGGCGCTTGGCGCGCTCGCCGTAGTCGGCGACGAGCTCCGGATGGCGGATCAGCCGTTCGAGCTTTTCGCGCAGGTCACCGACGTCCTTGGAGCGGAAGCTGAGCGCGCACTCCTCGGCCACCTCCATGTTCTCGGGGATGTCCGAGATCAGCACGCAACGGCCGTACGAGAGCGCCTCGAGCAGTGCGATCGACAGACCCTCCATCGTCGAGGGCTGGACGACGCAATAGGCGTTGCTCCAGAGCTCCTCGAGCGATTCGCCGAACACGTAGTCGAGCAGGCGGATTCGGTCGCTCTGGAAGCGACGCAGCATTTCGACGTAGTCCGGCGTGAACGACAGCCCGCCCACGAGTGCGAGCTTCATGTCGGTGTCGATGCCGTTGAACGCTTCGCACAGGTAGTGCACGCCCTTTTCGGGGACGAGACGGCCGACGAACAGCACGTAGCGCCCGGGCGTGAGCCCGAGCGAGGCGAGCTTCTTGGGAGGCCGCAGCTGCGGCAGGTTCGTGCCGTTGGGGATGAACGTCGCGTCGCAGTGATGGTGCTCGCGGAAGTGCTCGCGCAGCGTCTTGCTCACCACGATCGTACGGTCGGGAAGGTGGGCCGCCGGCCGCTCGCAGCGCCGCAGGAACCAGCGCGCGAACCGCCCCCACTTCTCGCGCTGCCAGTCGAGACCGTGCACGGTGACGACGGTGCGCCGGCCGGCGAGCCGCGGGATGCCCGAGAACAACGCGGGGCCGAGCGCGTGGAAGTGCACGACGTCGTAGTGGTGGACGAGCGATTCGAGCGTCGACCACGTCGTGTGCGTGATCGCGTCGAGGTGCTTGGTGTGGATGCTCGGCCGGCGCAGCAGGTGGACGCCGTGGTAGCTCGTGCCGGCGGGCGTGTAGTAGAGGCGGCAGAAGACGTCGACGTCGAAGCCGCGCGCGACGAGGCGGCGCGAGATCTCGTCGACGTGGCGCTCGATGCCGCCGTACGTCGCGGGGATCCCCTTCTGGCCGATCATGGCAATGCGCATCAGCTCGCCTCCCGTGCGGCCGTGCGCCCGAGCCGCTCGGCGTAGAGCTCACCGAGCCGCTCGCCGAGCCGGCCCCAGGCGTACTCCGCGAGCGCCGGCGGCGCTGCCTCGCCGCGCACCGCGAAGCCGCGCGGCCGCGCGCGCAGCGAATCCGCGAACCCGGCCTCGCTCGTCACGGTGCAGAGCGGCGCGAGCGCCGCATAGCCACGCAGCCCGAACGCCGTCGTCACCACCGCGAGCCCGCACGCGAGGTAGGCCGGCACCTTGACGTTGCTGCCGCCGCCCGCGCGCACGGGATTCGCGCCCGCATCGGCGGCGTGGAGCAGGGGCAGCAGGTCGCTCACCTCGCCGACCGCGCGCAGCCACGGCTCGCGCCGGCCGGCCAGCGCGCGGCTCACGCCGCCCACGGCGAGCAGCCGCACGCCCTCGGCCGCGAGCGCGGGCATGACGCGGGTCGCGAGGAGCGCGAGCGCGTCGCGGTTCGGCGCCCAGTCCGCGCCCACGAACGCGACGACGTAGTCGTCCGGCGCGAAGCCCAGCGCGGCCCGCGCGCGCGCTCGCTCGTCCGGGCGCGGCGGCCGCAGCGCCGTCTCGTCATACCCGTTCGGGACGACCGCGAGCCGTTCGGCGCCGACGCCGTAGAGCTCGCGCATCCGTGCGGCGTCCTCGTCGCTGCAGACGATCGTGAGATCGGCGCGCGCGACGGTGCGCTGCTCGAGCTCGCGCAGGCGCGCCGCCCAGCCCGCGCCCGCGAGCAGCCGCGGCGCGGACTCGACGAACCGGTCGTATTCGACGTTCTGCGAGGTGTGAACGCGCAGTGGAACGCCCGCATCGTCGAGCAGCGCGGCGAGGTGGAGATCGGCCGAGAGCACGTCGGCGCCCGGGCCCAGCGCCGCGCGGTAGCGCGCCGCCCGGGCGCGGTGGCCGCGCTCGACGCGGAAGAACGGCGCCAGGCGCCAGCGCTCGAGTCGCCACGCGAGGCTCGTGTGCCACGCGCGGCGGCGCACGAGCTCGACGCCGCCCGCGAGCTCCTCGGCGGGCGCGCGATCCCGGTTCGGCACGACGCAGAGCGCGCGCACGCGATGGCGTCGCGCGAGCCCGCGCGCGAGGCCGAAGCTCCGCTGCGTCCCGCCGGAGCGCGGCGGGTGGATGTCGTCGTCGTGCGCGGCGTGGATCACCACGAGCCCTCCGTCGCCGCGGGCGCGGGGACGCCGCCGCGCACGAACCCCACGATCATCCCGGCCGCGTTGACGCTCCACGTCGCGATCGAGTGCAGCGCGAGTGCGGCGCTGCGCTTGCGCGCGCTCATGACGGCGAGCACGGCGAGCGGCGCCAGCGCCCAGAGCGCGAGCCCGCTCCCGCCGCCGAGCGCCCACGCGGGAATCGCGGCGAGCCAGAGCGCGAGCGTGCCGAAATAGAGCGCCTGACGGCGCAGGTGCGCGGCGAGCCCGGGCCGGCCGAGGTAGAGCCGCAGCACCTGACCCTGCCCGAAGCACAATCCCGTCCGCCAGCGTCGGCCGAGTTCCGCCCAGCTCGGACGCGGCGCGCTCCAGTGCCGGCCGGCGAGCGGCGCGATGCAGCGCAGGCGGAAGCCGTGCCGACGCAGCCGCCATCCCAGCTCGAAGTCCTCCTCGCTCGAGAGCCGTGGCTCGTAGCCGCCGACGGCGCGCAACGCCGCGGCGCGGTAGAGCGCGAGGGTCGCGAGGTAGGGCGAGTCGTGATCGCCCTCGCCCACGCCGTAGAGGTCACGGCGGCCCGGGCGTTCGTGCGCACCGTCGACGAACCACTCCTCGAGACGGCCCCAGACGCCGGCGAGCGCGGGTTCCGCCGCGGCCACCTGTTCGAGCGCGCGCCGGGCCCACGCCGGGTCGATCTCGACGTCGGCATCGACGAACAGCACCCAGGGCTCGCGCGCGTGAGCGAGCCCGCGGTTGCGCGCCGCGCCGGGCGTGAGCGGGCGCGCGTCCGCGCCGCGCAGCACGGTCCAGTGCGGGCCCACGGCCGGCACATCGCTCCCGCCCGCCGCGAGCACGAGCACGCCGGTCCACGCGTGCGGCGCGAGCGCGCGCTCGAGCGCAGCGAGCGTGCGGGGCAGGAAGCGCTCCTGGCGATAGCACGGGATCACCACCCCGAGGGTCATCGCTCGCTCCCGCGTCCGGCGCGTTCCGAGCCCGCGGGCGAGAACGTGGCGAGCCCCAGCACCTCGTCGTAAACCGTCTCGAAGCCCGCCGCCACCGCGGCCCAGCTGTACTCGCGCCGTGCGCGCTCGCCCGCCGCACGGCCCAGGCGCGTGGCCCGCTCGCTGCGACGGTGGAATCGTTCGAGCTCGTCGGCGAGCGCCGCGACGTCCGAGGGCGGCACGAGCGCGCCGTGGATGCCGTCCTCGATCGCCTCGGGCACGCCGCCCACGCGCGTCGCGATCACCGGCCGGTTGCGCGCCATCGCCTCGAGCAGCGTGAGCGGCAGGCCCTCCCAGAGCGACGGCAGCACGACCGCGTCGGCCGCGGCGAGCAGCGGCCCGATGTCCTCGATGCGACCGAGGAATCGCACGCGCGTCTCGAGCCCCGCGGCACGAGCCCGCTCCTCGAGCGCCGCGCGGAGCGAGCCTTCGCCCGCGACCGCGAGCGTGAAGTCGAGACCGCGCTTCCACACCTCCCCCAGCGCGTCGATCAGCACCGCGTGGCCCTTCTGCTCCTCGAGCCGCGCCGCGACGACCCAGAGCGGCCGGATCATCGAGGTGGCGAAGCGCTCGCGCCACGCTCGCGCCGGAGCGGCTTCGCGGGCCTCGTCGGGCGGGTCCGCGCCGTTCGGCACGACGCGCACGCGATCGCGCCCGATGCCGTAATCCTCGACCAGCGTCGACGCCACCGCGCCGCACACGGCGGTGATCGCATCGGCCCGTTCGAGCTCGTCGCGCTTGAGCGCGCGCTGCGCGTCGGAGTGCGGTCGGCCGACGATGTGCTCGGTGATCACGCAATGCTTCACGCCCGCGGCGCGCGCGAGCATCGCGAGGTAGCGATCGGCCGCGGGCCAGACGTGGTGGACGTGGAGCAGGTCGGGTTTGAGCCGCCTCAGCCGCATCCACGTGCCGAGCATGCCCTTCCAGTCCCAGCGCGAGTCGACCTCGGCAACGCGCTCGACCGCGAGCCCGCGCGCGGCGAGCGCGCGCGCGAACTCGTCGAGGTCGGGCGAGGGACTCAGCCAGACGCGGACCGCGAAGCGCTGGGGCGAGAGCCGCGTCGCGAGCTCCCAGACGACGCGCTCGGTGCCGCCGACGGTACGGCCGCTCTCGACGAGCAGAACGCTCAGCGGGTGTGGGGTGTCGTTCCGCATAGCCGTTCGTAGGCCCTCAACAGCTCACCGGCGTTGTGTTCCCAGGCCATCCGTGCGAGGAATCGCTCGCGATTGTACGCGCCCATGCGGGCGCGCAGCTCATCGTCGTCGAGCAGCTGCTCGATGCGCGCGGCGAGGTCCCCGACCTCGTCGGGGCGCGCGTAGAGCGCGCCCTCGCCCGCCGAGAAGCGGTGCTCGCGCAGGTCGTAGCACACGATCGGTTTGCCGCACGCCATGTACTCGAGCACCTTGTTCATCGTGCTCACGTCGTTGAGCGGATTGCGCGGATCCGGGCTCACGCAGACGTCGGCCGTCGCCAGGATCCGCTCGACGTCGCCGTCCGGAACGCGGCCCGTGAACTCGCAGGCGTCCTCGAGCCCCAGCGTGCGCACGAGCGCGCGCAGGTCGTCGTACGAATCGCCCGAGCCGATGAACGTGAAGGCGACGTCGCGCCGGCCATGGTCCTTCACGATCACTCCGGCCGCCCGCACGAGGTGATCGACGCCGTCCTGCGGCGCCATGACGCCCAGGTACGCGACGAGGCGGGCGCGGCCGCGGCGCAGCGAGGGATCGGGCTCCCGCAGGCGCCCGAAGCGCTCGCGGCTCGGACCGCTCCGCACGACGAACACACGATCGGGCCGCACGTGCCCGCGGCCGAGCGCCACCTCGCGGTAGGACTCGTTCGTCGAGATGACGAGGTCCGCCGTGCGGAACTGCATGCGCTCGAGCCACTGGAGCGCGCGGTGCGGCAGCGATCCGGCGCGCGCCTCCCCGAATCGCGAGAGGTAGAGCTCCGGGCAGAGATCGTGGTGGTCGAAGACGAACTTCACCCCGAGGGGCTTGTAGAGCGCGGCGATCGCCCAGAACGTGTCGGGCGGATTCGCGGAGTGGATGACGTCGAAGCCGCGCCGCGCGCTCACGCGCAGCGTGAGCCACGCCGTCCACAGCCAGCAGTGCAGGAACTCGCCGATGTAGCTCAGGAACCCGCGCGTGGGCGGCGGCGGCGGATAGCGCCAGATCTCGATGCCGTTGAGGACCTCGAACGGCTCGGTGCCACTCTCGCCCATCGGGCAGATCGCCGTGACCTGCCAGCCGGCGGCGGCGAGTGCGTTGAGCTCGAGCCACACGCGCCGGTCGAAGGGCAGGGTGAGGTTTTCGGAGAGGTGGAGAACCCTACCAGGCGAGCCCATGGTATTCCCCGGCGGCGAGGGTGCGCGGATCGACGCCGGCCACGAGATCGATCAGCACCTGGTCGGAGCGCAACCGCGCTCCGACGTCGCGGTAGGCCTTCGCGCGGTTGCCGACGACGATCACGTCGCTCTCGTTCAGCACCCCATCGAGGTCCGGGCGCAGTCGCTCGGGCAGGTACGGCACCTCGTGCTCGACGAAGCGGCGGTTGGCGCCGAGCACGCGCTCCATGTCGATGTTGGCGTCGTGGAGCAGCACGGCGTAGCCCTTGCCGACGAGCGTGCCGATCACGCGCAGGATCGGGCTCTCGCGCAGGTCGTCCGTCCCCGCCTTGAACGAGAGCCCGAGGAAACCGAGCCGGCGGCGGCCGAGGCGCTCGATCAGGTGGATCGCCTCGTCGACGTGGACGTCGTTCGAGCGAAGGATGCTCTGCAGCACGGGCAGCTCGAGGCCGTGCTGTCGCGAGCGCGCCGTGATCGCGCGCAGGTCCTTGGGCAGGCACGAGCCGCCGAACGCGAAGCCGGGGCTGAGGTAGTAGGGCGAGAGGTTGAGCTTCGTGTCCCGGGTCATGAGGCGCATGACCTCGTGGCTGTCGATGCCTTCGCGCTTGCAGATGCGTCCGACCTCGTTCGCGAAGGCGACCTTGAGCGCGTGGAACGAGTTGTTCACGTACTTGAGCATCTCGGCGGTCGGGATCGAGGTCACGATGAGCTCGCCGCCGATGCCGTCGTAGAGGCGCGTGAGCGCCTCGCCGGCGTGTGTGCCGTCCGCGCCGATGATGGTGTACCCGGCCCCGAAGAAGTCGGCGACCGCGGTGCCCTCGCGCAGGAACTCCGGGTTGTAGGCGACGCCGAACCGCTCGCCCGCACGCCAGCCGCTCGCGCGCTCGAGCACGGGTGCCAGCTGGCCCATGACCGAGCCCGGCAGCATGGTGCTGCGCATCACGACCGTCGTGAAGCGGCCGGTCGACGCCAGCGCCGAGCCCACCTCCGCACACGCGCGGCGCACGTGCTCGAGATCGAGCGAGCCGTCCGGGGCGGACGGCGTCCCGACGCACACCAGCACGACGTCCGCGCCGGGCATCGCGAGGGCGATCTCGGTCGTGGCCGAGAGGCGGCCCGCGCGGCGGCTCTCGCCGATCAGCGTCCCGAGATCCCTCTCGACGATCGGACTCTCGCCGCGCTCGATGCAGCCCACCTTGAACGCGCTCGTGTCGACGCCGACGACTTCGTGCCCGCGGCTTGCGAGGCACGCCGAGCACACCGATCCCACGTAACCCAGCCCGACGACGACGACCTTCATGCCCGGTCCTCCGGGGCGCCGGGTCCGGCGGGGACTTGCCCCGGGACCGCCACGGCCCGACTCATCGCGCAACGGCCGGCGGATCGCCCGCCGGCGCCTCGTGCGGCGCGCCCACGAGGTGCCAGACCCGCACCCCGGGCAGGCTCCACGTCGCCGCGCGCGGATACCACGCCGCGAGCCGCTGCGCGAAGCGGCCCCGTGGATCATCGTCCTCGGATCGGCTGAGCACCACCCAGGCGCCCGGCGCGCGATCGAGCGTCGCGCGCAGGCGCTGGTCGAGCCGTGCCGGCGTCGCGGCGAAGCCGAGCCAGAAGCGCTGCACGCCGAGGTCGCGCCCGTAGAACTCCACCGGCTCGGGCGAGCCGACCGCCAGCACCTGCTCGCCCGGCGCGCGCCCCGTGCGCACGATCGCCACGGCGTCGCGGTAGTCCTCGCGCCCGTACGCGGGCGCGAAGTAGTGGTGCGCGAGCGAGACGCCCCAGAGCGCCGCGACGGCAAGACCGAGCGCGACGCGCAGCCGCGGCGGCGCATCGGCGAACGCCGCGGCCATGACGAGCAGCACGCACGGCAGCGCGACCGCGAGGTAGCGCGGATGGAAGACCTTGAAGTCGCGCTCGGCGAACCAGCCCACCGCGAGCGCGGGCACGAGCACCCAGAGCGCCGCGTCGATCAGGCGGCGACGGCGCGCGAGCGCCGCCAGGCCCGCGATCCCGAGCACGCCGAAGGTCGCCGCCGTCGCGACGAGCTCGGGCAGGTGCCGGCGCAGGGTGCCCGCGCCCGTGTGGGCGCGCAGCTCGCGCAGCGAAGGGCCGAGCGTGTAGCCGACCGCGAAGGCGTGCAGCGCGAACGGGAACGCGGCGGCGTTGATGTTGTTCGCGCCGCGCAGCCCGGCCTCGCCCGTCGTCGCCTCGTGACGGTGGACGAGCCGGCTCCAGTCCCACGTACGCAGGACCTGCGGCACCCAGGGCAGCGCGAGCGCGAGGATCACGGCGCCGACGGCCACCGCGACGAGTCCGCGCGCGCGTCGCGTTTCCGGAGCGCCCGCGAACCAGCGCCGCGCGTGGAGCGGCGCGAGCAGGGCGAACGCGAAGTTCGAGAGCAGGCCAAACGCAGCCGCCGCGGCGTAACCGAGCACGCGCCGCGCGGTGAAGCGCCGTTCGAGCTCGAGCAGCGCGGCGGTCGAGAGCGTCGAGGCGAGGATGAGCCAGGCGTAGTTGCGCGTCTCCTGCGAGTACCAGACGAGGAACGGCGAGCCGGCGGCCAGCCACACCGCGGGGGCCACCGCTTCACGCCCGAGCCAGCGCGCGGCGAGCCACGCCAGCGCGGGCACGGTGAGGATGCCGGCGATCGCGCTCGGAAAGCGCAGCGCCCACTCGCTCTCGCCCGCGACACCCATCCAGAGATGGAGCGCGAGGCCGTAGAGCGGGCCGTGCACGTTCTCGAGCAGGTCGCGCAGCCCGAGATGCGAACCCCCGCCCGCGCTCGCCCACGTGAACACCTCGTCCACCCACAGGCTCTGGTGGCCGAGCCGGAACAGCCGAAGCGCCGCCGCCACCAGGGTGGCGGCGGCGATCGTTCGGAGCAGGGCCGGGAGGGGCGGTTGGGGGTCGGGG
>DATJXF010000128.1:0-5553 GCA_035500415.1 Candidatus Acidiferrales bacterium
TACCCCTGCTGCGCGACGCAGGACACCCCGTACATCGATCAGAACACGAAGATGCCGATCACGTACTCGGACACGGGCAAGACGGTGAACTGCTCCGGAGTCTCCGCGGAACCGGTGTCCTTCATCATCGGCGAGACGCCCTTCGGCGTCGAAGTCGAGGAGTCGGGCAAGTGGCCCGCGCCGTTCGCCGGTCGCGCGTACGTCACGATGCACGGGGCGTTCGGCTCGTGGGTGGGCGCGCGCGTGCTGTCGCTCGCGCTCGATGTGAACGGGATGCCCCTGCAGGCGACGGACCTGGACGGCGGCGAGTCGGCGAACATGACCGACTTCGCCACGGGCTGGGACGACGGCCTGCAGGACCACGGGCGGCCGGGGTCGATCACCTTCGCGCCCGACGGACGCATGTTCATCGGCGACGACCAGACCGGGAACATCCTCTGGATCGCACCGGTGAACCTGAAGCCCTGACGGCGTGCTCCCGCCCGCTCAGTGAACGTTGACCACGACGTGCAGAGCCCGCGCGGGCGGCTGGTTGCCCCACGGACGCTTGAAGTCCATCTCGACGTTCGCCGTGCCCGGCGCGTTCGCGACGAAGTGGTAGACGACGAGCGAGGGCGCACCCGGCTGGTCCGACGAGGGCTCGTTCGAGGGACCACCCTGGGCCGCGAGGATGTTGGGGTCCACGCCAGGGCCCGGCGTCCACGTGAATCCGGTGCCCGCGTTCGCCGCGAGCTTGAAGGTGACCATGCTGCCGCGCGCGACGTCGAAGCTCTTGCCGTCGTCCTCGGCGTGGATCACGGTCTCGCCGCCGGGAGCGCCGCTCGGCGCGACTCCGGGCCCGCCGCTGGAGGGCTGCGGGGGAGGGCCGTCGCCGTCGTGGTTGCAACCGTGGCAGGCGAACAGCGACAAGGCGAAGAGGATCATGCCGGCGCGGATCATCGAGCACGACGCTATCGGCCGGAGGCGGCGCCCGCAATAGGCCAGCCGGCCCGCGCGCGGGCCTTGCGCGCGGGGCGCCGTGCCCCATGCATGCGGTGGAGCCCATGCTGCATTTCCCTCGCCGCAACGTCAGCCTCGACGCGAGTCGAAACCTCGAGCGCTTCCGCAACACCTCGCTCGCGCGCGAGCTCGAGAACGACTCGCGCCGGTGGGACGTCGTGGAGTGGTCGTGGGCGCCGGGGCCGCCGCTGCGCGTGCAGGTGCGCAGCGACCGGGGCGACGTCCTCGAGTTCGTGATGGACGAGCCGGGCATCTGGCGCGCCCATCCCGACCCCAACGTGCCGCACGAGCCTGTCGGCTAGCGCGGATGCTGGCGGCTCAACGCAGGAGCTCGCGCGTCACGTCGGCGACGCGCGCGCACCCGGCCAGCGCCATCGCCTGGTCCAGCTCCTCGCGGATGGTCTCGAGCACGCCGAGCGCGCCCTCTTCGCCGGCCACGGCGAGGCCCCAGAGGATCGGACGCCCGACGAGCACCGCTCGCGCGCCGAGGGCGAGGGCGCGAAGGACGTCCGCCCCGCGGCGCACGCCACCGTCGACGAGAACCTCGACGCGCCCCCCGACGGCGTCCACGACCGCGCCGAGCACGTCCGCCGTCGCCGGCGCGCTGTCGAGCTGGCGCCCGCCATGGTTGCTGACGACGACGCCGGCGGCGCCGCTGTCGGCCGCGCGGATCGCGTCGTCGGGGCGCACGAGGCCTTTGACGATGACCGGCAGCTTCGTGATCGACCGCAGCCACGCGACGTCCTTCCACGAAAGCGCCGGGTCCAGCTTGCTCGCCACGTACGTCGCGAGACCGCTCTCGGCCTCCGGTTCGAGCACGTCGCCGTAGCCCGCGGCCGTCATGTTCTCGACGCGCAGTCCCGGCGGCAGGTGGAAGCGGTTGCGCACGTCGCGCTCGCGCCGGCCGAGAAGCGGCGCGTCCACGGTGAGCACGAGCGCGCGCGCGCCTGCGGCCTCGGCGCGCGCGACGAGCGCCGCGGTCGCGCCGCGGTCGCGGTAGACGTAGAGCTGGAACCACACGGTCCCGCCGCCGCATCCCGCGCAGACCTCCTCGACGCGCGTGTTCGAGAGAGAGGAGAGGATCATGACGGTGCCGGCGCGCGCCGCCGCCCGCGCCGTGGCCAGCTCGCCGTCGGCGCACGCGAGCTTGTGGAACGCGGTCGGGGCGACGATCACGGGCATCGACACGCGCGTGCCGAGCACCGTGGTCGCGGCGTCGCGCGCCGACACGTCGACGAGGACGCGATAGTGGATGAGGATGCGCGACCACGCCTCGACGTTGGCGCGCAGGGTGCGCTCGTCGAGCGCGCCGCTCGCGTAGTAGTCGTACGCGAGCAGGCTCAGACGCTCGCGCGCCAGCTTCTCCAGCTCCTCGCAGTTGATCGCGCCGCCCGGCAGACTCACCGGTCTGGCAGCCTAGCAGCGCCCGGCCCCTTTGCGCCGGCGCCCGAAACGCGCGACGCTGGAGTGCGATGCTTCCGGTCCGCGTCACGGTCACGCTCGGCTCCCGCACGGTGCCCATCGAGGAGGTCGCCGACGCGCGCATCGCGGGCCCCATGCGCAATGCCGCGCAGGACGTGGCGAGGCGCCTCGCGGCCATACGCTGCCCCGTGCACCGCAAGACGGCCACGGACGTACACGTGCACTTCGACCAGCGCGGCGCCGCGGATCTCCGCTACGAATCGTGCTGCGCGAAGCTCGGCGAGCAGATCAGTCGCGTGCTCGGCTGAACCGCGGGCTGGCAGACCGGATGCACCCCGGGGGTGCCTCCCATGGCGCCCCCTACGGATCCCAGTCGCCGCGAGCAGGACCGGGTGGACGAGGCCGTCGACGAGACGTTCCCGGCGAGCGACGCGCCGAGCTGGTCCCCGACCCACCTCGGCGGCACCCCGCGACGGCCCACGCTCGAGCAGCCGCACGACGTGCGCGCGGCGCTGCGCATCGACGTCGAACGGCTGACCCGCCTCGCGTCGGAGCGCGAGAACATCGTCGCTCGCGCCATGCTGGACGCCGGGCGCAGCGTCATGCGCGAGCCTGCGCCCGGGCTGTCGCCGGCGCGCAACCTCGAGTGCGAGATGCGCGGGGGGGCCGAGGAGCCCTGCGTCGTCGTCGCGGCGAGGTACGACGCCGACGACGTGAGCGGCGTCGCCGTGATGCTCGCCGTCCTGCGTGCGCTGCACGCGGCCCGCACACGGCGCACCGTCCGCTTCGTGGCGCTCGCGTCGTCGTCGGCGGTCGGCGCCTACGTCGAGCGGTTGCACGCCGAGGGGGCGCACGTGCACGGCATGCTCAGCCTGGCGCGCGCGGATCTGGCCCGCGCCGCGGCGCGCGGTGGGCGACGCCCGCCGGCGGCCCGCTTGCTCGTCGTCGGCGATCTGCGCGCCGCGCCGATGGTGCGCGCCGTGCGAGACGCCGTCCGCGCCGAGTCCTGGATCCCCGTGCGCGCGCTGTATCTGCCCGCGTGGCTGCAGCGCGACGGAGAGACGGCGCCGGCGATGCGCCGCCTGAACGAGCGATGGCCCGTCGTGACGATCACCGACGGCTCGCCGTGGCGCCGCGTGCGCGCCGAGCCGTCGCTCGTCGAGCCGGACGTGGACCACATGGCGGCGGCCGTCCCGGGCATCGCCGCGGCGATCGTGCGGCTCGCGGGGGGCCGCGTCCGATGACCGAGATCCGATCGGTCGAGCACGAGACCTCCTGGATCCTCGAGGCGGTGCGCAAGCGCGAGTCCGACCTGGCCGACGCCTGCGCGTGCGCCGCGGTGCACCTGCGCGACACCGTCGTCGCCGGTCGCGTGGCCCGCATGGTCTTCGAGCACCTGCGGCACGCGCGCCCCCTGATCGAGTGCACCAACCCGTGCGCCCCCGACGTGGAGACCGCGGACCTGCGCGCGCGCGTGCGCCGCACGCACTCGCATCACGACCTCGCGCTCGTCGAGGCGGTGGACGGCGCGCTGGCCGGCGCCATCGCGCGCGCGCACGCCGAGATCGCGCTCTTCGTGGACGACGCGGTCGGGTCGCTGCTCGTCTCGCCGTTCGAGCGCGAACGGCTGCTCCGCATCGCCGCCTGCACGGCGGCCATGGGCGTGTCGCTCGATTGAGCCGGGCACGGCTTGACAACAGGTAGCCATACGGTTACCTATCAAGCCCATGCCGAAGCACGCAGCCGCCCGCGCGGCGGCGGCCGACGACGTCTGGCGCGCCGTCGCCGACCCCACGCGCCGCGCCATCCTCGATCGCCTCCGCGGAGGTCCCGCGCCGGTCAACGCTCTTGCCGGCGAGTTCGCCCAGAGCCGGCCGGCGATCTCCAAGCACCTGCGTGTACTGCGCGAGGCGCGCCTGGTCACCGAGACGCGCTCGGGCCGCGAGCGCCTCTACGAGCTGCAGCCCCGCCCCCTGCAGCAGGTGGCCGGCTGGATCGAGGGCTACCGCGGCTTCTGGCACACGAGCCTCGCGAACCTCAAGAGACAACTGGAGCAAGGACAATGAGCCAATCGGTTACGCATTCCACGCCTCGCGCCGTCGCCGACGTCTCGCGTGGCCTCATCCTCGCGTCCGTCGAGATCGCCGCTCCCATCGAGCGCGTCTTCCGCGCCATCACGAGCGACGAGATCACCAAGTGGTGGGGATCGCCGCAGGAGTACCGCGTCACCGAGTACACGGCCGACGTGCGCCCCGGTGGCCGCTGGAAGAGCGCCGGCGTCGGCGCCGACGGGCACACGTTCTCGGTCGAGGGCGAGTTCCGCGAGATCGATCCGCCGAGCCTCGTCGTGCACACGTGGCGCGCGCCGTGGGACGGGAACAACGAGACGGTGGTCACCTACCGCCTCGAGGCGGTCGACGGCGGCACGCGCGTCACCGTGCGCCACGAGGGCTTCGCCGATCGCGCCGAGTCATGCCGCGGTCACGGCCAGGGCTGGGAGCGCGTGCTCGGCTGGCTCGGGGCCCACTTCGCCAGCGACGCGAAGTACTACCTGTGCCGGCTCCTCCCGCCGCGCCCGAGCTTCGCGCTCGACATGACGCAGGAGGAGGCGGCGATGATGAAGGAGCACGGCGCCTACTGGCGCGGCATGCTCGACCGCGGCGTCGCCATCGTCTTCGGCCCCGTGATGGACGCGAAGGCGCCCTACGGCGTCGGCATCGTGCGCGTCTCGTCCCAGGCGGAGCTCGACGCCGTCTGCGCCGCCGATCCGGCGGTGAAATCGGGCCGCGGCCTCAAGTACGAGGTCACGCCGATGGCGCGCGCCATCCACTGAATCTCAGGGCGCGGGCGGCTTCGGCGGCCTCTGCGGGCCGGGGTTCGGCGGCATCGACTGATCGAACGACGGCACCGGCGGCACCGGGACGCTGGCGCTCGCGCTCGGCGCGCGCGGCGGCACGTAGTTCGGATCCGGGCGCGCCTCCGACGAGTCCCGGAGCGCCAGCACGATGAGCACGACGAACACGGCGAGCACGGCCCCGGCGAGCGCGCCGAGCAGGATCATCGAGTTGCGCCACCTGTCGAAGCCGTCCTCGTACTTGCGCTTCAGCTTGAAGACGCGCTGCTGCAGCGCGG